>CAIWFK010000772.1 GCA_903911905.1 uncultured Myxococcales bacterium | reverse complement strand
GGCCGACGACCTGCTCGCGGCGTACCCGCTGGGCCGCCACCGCCACCTGATGGACCTGGCGGGAGGCGAAGGCGCCTTCGTGCAGGCGGCCTCGCGGGTCGCCGGGCTCGAGCTGACGCTGTTCGATCTGCCACCGGTGGCCGAGCGCGCGCGCGCCCGCCTGAAGAACGTGGGGCTCGAGCGGGTCGACGTGGTGGGCGGCGATCTCTTCGCCGGCCCCCTGCCCCGTGGTGCCGACGTGATCTCGCTGGTGCGGGTGGTGCACGATCACGACGACGAGCAGGCGCTGCGCATTCTGGCCGCGGCGAAGGCGGCGCTCCCGCCGGGTGGCGTGCTGTTGCTGGCCGAACCCATGGCGGGCACGCCGGGCGCCGAGAAGATGGGCGCGGCCTATTTCGGCTTCTACCTGTTGGCCATGGGCCAGGGGCGGGCCCGGTCTCCCGAAGCGCTGGGGGCCATGCTGCGCGCGGCGGGCTTTTCGTCGTGGCGGCTGGCCACCACCCGTCGGCCGATGTTGACGCGGCTGCTGGTCGCCACGGTCTAGAGAACACCCGATCGGCCCCAAACGGCACCGCCACCGTCGACCGCAGCGGGTCGAAGGTGGCGGCGTCGAGCCAGCCCGTGAAGGCGTGAATCAGGGCGTGGCGGGCGCCCCCTCGGGCGCCGGCACCGGCTCGACCGGCGACTTCGGGGGCTGGGGCTTGGCCTCGGCGAGCACCGCGTAGTCCTTGAGCATGCTCACGCCGAGCAGCGGCTTGAACGCCCCCTTGTGGCAGGTGGCGCAGTTGATCTTCGGCGCGTCACCCTCGGGGCCCAGGCGCTCCCTGGGGAAGGTCGCCTGCAGCGGTTCGACGTAGCCGCCGTTGAGGTCACGCACCATTCGAATGCCGTACCAGGCGGTGGTGCGCTGCGGAGGGCTGGTGCTCCACTCGCCCATCGAGCGCGAGTTGTGGCAGTAGGTGCAGTTGACGCCCAGCGCTCCCGACATGTGCATCATCAGGCCGTAGGTCCACTCGGTCTGCTTGACCGAGGCGCGGTTGTTGGCGCCAGCGGGCAGCGGGTCGGTCGAGATCACCCGAATGTTGGTGGTGGTCGAGTCGCCGCGCAGGAAGGTCTCGAAGGTGTTGGTGGGCAGCGAGGCGTAGCCGACCTTCGGGTCGGGGCGGTTCTGGTAGGCCAGCTCGCCCATCGGCACGTCGGCTTCCTTCGGGCCGTTGAACCAGATGTTGGTCGGCACGGGCTGACCGCGGTGGCAGGTGTAGCAGGTCACGCCGGTCCCTTTGACGTGGGGCTGCCAGTCCTGGTTGATGTGCATGGTCATCTGCAACATGCGACGCGCGACGCGCTTGGTGTACAGCTCGTCGGAATACATGTTGTTGAGGTCGGCGACCACGTAGCCGTCTTCGTCCTTCACGGGGTTGCCGGCCTCGTCACGCTGCGGCGCGTGGCAGTAGGCACAGCCCTGATCGGGCGCGACCCAGATGGTCATCGCCGTCATCAACCGGGTGAAGTCTGCCGACGACAGGTGCCCCAGCACCCGAACGTTCTTGTACGCGTCGACGGCCAACTGACCACCAGGCGACGAGGGCGGCAACGGGGCCGGAACGGCGTTGGCCGCCACGGTCTCGTCGAGCTCCTTGTTGGTCTTGATGAGGTCCATGCCGAGGCCAGGGGCCCCCTGCTGGTACGCCGACGTGCGCTCGTACGCGAGGATGACCCCGCCCACGAGGAGAACGACGACGAGGGCGCCAGTCGCCTTGACGAAGGGGTTCAGGGGATTCACGGCTTCACCTCGGCCTTGTCGGAAGGCGCCGCCGCCGCCGGGGCGTCGGTCGCTTCGGGGACCACGGGGGGAACGACGAAGTTGAGCGTTGCGGGGTCAGGCAGCACCTCGTACGCGGGGCGCCAGTTCGGGGCGAAGTCGTGCTTGACGGCCCAGAGGTACCAGTTGTCGACGGCGGTGCCGGTCAACAGAATGCCGATGCCACCGGTCAGCGGCGTCAGCACGGCGAACCACCACGCCCAGCGGTGAATCGACTCGAAGGTGGCGTTGAACCCCATTGTCCAGCGCCAGAACAAGCCACCGCGTTCGGCCGCGGTGCCACGGTCGGTGATCTGCCCCGCTTCGCGTTCCCCACCCAGGTGCGAGAGTGCGAGCACCGTCGCGCCGTGCATGGCGAAGAGCACCGTCGAGCCGTAGAGGAAGGCGATCGAGAGCGCGTGGAAGGGGTTGTAGAACAGGTTGCCGTAGCGAATGGACAGCGCCGCGGTCCAGTCGAGGTGCGGGAAGATGCC
>CAIWFK010000771.1 GCA_903911905.1 uncultured Myxococcales bacterium | reverse complement strand
GGGCAAGGTCATCAAGGACCAGGAAGCGCGGCTCAAGGTCATCGAAGAAGAGCTGACCGCGATCATGATGTTGGTGCCCAACCTGCCCGACGACTCGGTGCCGGTGGGCGGCGACGAGCACGGCAACGTGGTGGTGCGCACCTGGGGCCAGAAGCCCAACCTACTGTTCACCGCCAAGCAGCACTTCGAGGTGGGCGAGAAG
The DNA here is from genome assembly GCA_903911905.1 of uncultured Myxococcales bacterium. GTDB lineage: Bacteria > Myxococcota > Myxococcia > Myxococcales > Myxococcaceae > Xiheilimnobacterium > Xiheilimnobacterium phototrophicum. The sequence goes on along the minus strand of CAIWFK010000771.1, from coordinate 9,478 downwards.
CTGGGCCTGCTCGACTTCGAGCGGGCGGTGAAGGTCTCGGGCACGCGCTTCGCGTTCAGCAAGGGCGCGCTGGCCAAGCTCGAGCGGGCCCTGGTGGCCTTCATGATCGACGAGCACGTCAAGGCCGGGTACCAGGAAATGCTGCCGCCCTACCTGGTCAGCCGCCAGTCGATGACGGGTACGGGGCAGCTGCCCAAGTTCGAGGAAGACGCGTTCAAGACCTCGGGCGAGCGCGAGCTGTTCCTCATTCCCACCGCCGAAGTGCCGGTGACGAACTACCACGCCGACGAGATTCTCGAAGGGGCCAGCCTGCCGGTGCGGTACGTGGCCTTCAGCCCGTGCTTCCGCGCCGAGGCCGGGTCGGCGGGCCGCGACACCCGCGGGCTCATTCGCATGCACCAGTTCCACAAGGTCGAGCTGGTCAGCTTCGCCACGCCCGAGACCTCGATGGCCGAACTGGAAGCGCTGACCGCGAACGCGGCCGGCATTCTCGAGAAGCTGGGGCTGCACCACCGGGTGATGTTGTTGTGCACCGGCGACATGGGCTTCGGCAGCCGCAAGACCTACGACCTCGAGGTGTGGCTGCCCGGCCAGGGCGCGTACCGCGAAATCTCGAGCTGCTCGAACTACGGCGACTTCCAGGCCCGGCGCGCCAAGATCCGCTACCGCTCGGGGCCCGGCGAAAAGCCCCAGTTGCTCCACACGCTCAACGGCTCGGGGCTGGCGGTGGGCCGCACGGTGGTGGCCATTCTCGAGAACTACCAGCGCGAAGACGGCTCGGTGGCCATTCCCGAGGTGCTGCGGCCGTACATGGGCCTGTCGGAAATTCGCCCGTAGACCCCGTCAGGCGACGGGCCCCAAAAAGTCCGTTGCAGTCACGGGGCGAGTGCTGTACGTGGGGCGCCCCGAGTAGGCGGTCGGGGTCGGTCATCGCAAGGTATTGGAGCAGTGGCCGAGCGGCTGAAGGCGGCGGTCTTGAAAACCGCAGACGCTGAAAGGCGTTCGTAGGTTCGAATCCTACCTGCTCCGTAGGACACGGAAGTCGGGTGCAGTTCTTTGACAGGCAGTTTCTGAATGTTTGCGTTGTGGGGAGATGGCCGAGAGGCTGAAGGCGCAGGTTTGCTAAACCTGTATACTCGAAAGGGTATCGAGGGTTCGAATCCCTCTCTCTCCGCAGACGGGTTTTCGCCGAAGTTTCACCAGAAGATCGGCTCTGTTAGCTCAGCTGGATAGAGCGTTGGACTACGAATCCAAAGGCCGGAGGTTCGAATCCTCCACAGAGCGCTTCATCACCCTTCATGCCCGCCTCGAACGCCGAAGAAGACCTCGGGTACATGCGCGAGGCCTTCACCTTGGCGCAGTACGCAGCGTCGAAGGGTGAGGTACCGGTCGGCGCCGTCGCAGTGAAGGACGGCGTGGTGGTCGGGCGGGGTTACAACCGCCGCGAACTCGACCAGGACCCGTTTTCCCACGCCGAGCTGCTCGCCATGCGCGAGGCAGCGAAGACCCTCGGGGTGTGGCGGTTGTCGGGGGTGACGGTCTACGTGACCCTCGAGCCGTGTTCGATGTGTGCGGGTGCGATCGTGCTGGCGAGAATTTCGCGGCTGGTGTTCGCTGCGGCCGACCCGAAGGCCGGGGCGGTGGGGTCGCTGTTCAACCTGGTGGGCGACGCCCGTTTGAACCACCAGGTGCCGGTGACGTCGGGCGTGTTGGGCGAAGAAAGCAGCGCGTTGCTCAAGTCGTTCTTCAAGGCGCTGCGCGACAAGTGAATACGATTCGCAGTTGAAGTCCTGGAGAGCTGGCCGAGTGGTCGAAGGCACCTGATTCGAAATCAGGCATACCGGGAACGGTATCGTAGGTTCGAATCCTACGCTCTCCGCTGAAAAGCGCAGTCTGGCCCTTTGAGTGTCGTTGGAGAGGTGGCCGAGTGGCTGAAGGCGCACGCCTGGAAAGCGTGTGTACTCGAAAGGGTATCGTGGGTTCGAATCCCACCCTCTCCGCTCGCTTCTGACGCGGCCACGCGCTAGGAGTCGGCTCGCAAGAGAAACAAGCAGCACACTTCTGGTCAGGGCAACGCGGGGCCGTGAACCCCGCCAGGTCCGGAAGGAAGCAACGGTAGCGTTACTTCGCGTGTGTCCTGGCCGTCCTTTCAAGAAAGCCTGGAGCGTCTGCTCCGGGCTTTTTGTTTTCAGGGCGAGCGCTCGAAGTACGAGGCCTGCCCGCGCTGCTCGACCAGCCTGAAGCCGGCGGCCTGGAACGCGGCGAGGGACGCTTCGTTGCGCGCGCGGTCGTCGAGCGAATTGGCCCAGTAGAGCCCGCGGTTGAAGCGCGGGTCGCGGGCGGCCTGCTGGAAGCACGCGTCCTGGGGGAAGTCGCACGGACACCAGGGCAGGTCGTGGCCCAGGTAGAAGAAACCGCCGCTGCCCCACAGGCCTTCGTTCATCATCACCAGGCCCGTGGCGCCGCGGCTGGCGCGCACCTCGAGCTGGAACTGCTCCTTGCGCTGGGGTTCCCACGGGCTGGGGAAGACGTAGAACGCCCCCCCGCCCAGCAGCGCCGCGAGCGCGAAGCCCTGCACCACCCGCGACGCGCGATGCTGCGCCACCAACCCCACGAAGGCCGGCACGCCGGCGACCGAGAGGAGCACCAGCGTCGGGTAGAGGAAGCGATCTTCCTTGTGCGGGGTCGAGCTGACGATGGCGAAGTAGCCCAGCGCCGCCACCAGGAAGAGCCACACCCGCTCGCCGGGCCGCGAACGCCACACCGCGAAGCCCACCAGCGCCCAGGGCGCGAAGACGATGCGCTGAAAGTAGTACCAGGAGGGCAGCGCGCCGAACTGCGCGACGGCGCGGCCCGAGAGCACGTTGAAGTCGACGTAGGCGCGGAAGCTGTGGAACCAGTCGCCCCAGGTGACCAGATCGAGCCAGCCCAGCGCCACGCCCACCGCCAGCCCGCTGACGGTGCCCAGGGCGAAGGTGCGGAACCGGCGGGTCACCAGCAGCCACGCCATGGCCGGGGCGATGACGGCCGCCGAGCCGTAGCGCGCGACCTCCGACAGGCCCAGCAGCAGCCCGCCCAGGGTCGCCACGTGCCAGCGACGGTCGTGGTCGGCCGCGTCGAAGCGCTCGAGCCCCCAGACCAGGAAGGCCACCGAGAACGCTTCAGACAGGGTGCGCCCTCCGAACCACACCAACGGGGCGTAGAGCGCGGTCAGCCACAGACACCACCGCGCGAGTCGTTCGCCCACCCGCCGCGCCGAGAGCCGCCAGACGGCGCCGAGCATGGCGGTGTGCAGGGCGTACTGGGGCAATTCGAGCACCACCCGGCGCGCCAGCACGTCTTCCAGACCGAGCGAGGAGGCCGCGCGCAGCAGCGCGGCGAAGAGCATGGGCACCGCGTGATTGCGCAGGCCGACCTGCCATTCCCAGGCGACGACGCCGAAGCCGAAGGCGCGATGCAACGCCGGTTCGAGCGACTGGAAGACCTCGTCGGGGTGCACGCGGCCGAGCAGCAGCACCGCGTGCAAGGCGGCGATGGCCCCCGCGGCCGCCACCTCGGGCCAGGGTACGTTCGGGGTGAGGGGCTGGGGGTCGACGTCGGCCACGCGGGCGAGAGTGGTAGCCCAGAACCCGCAGAGTGTCCGCCGGTTTTGCCGCGGCGGGCGAGGCGGCGGGTTCGGGGGCAGGACTCCCGACGGGCCTCACGCCGCGACGAGCGAACGAGCGCGGTGCGGATCTCGAGGCGCCGCGACGCCTCCACGGCGCCCTGCCCCGCCGGCCACCTGTTTTGCCTCGCGCGAGCGAAGAGACACGCTAGTTTCCCTCGCATGACCTGCCAGCACTGCGGCCGGGAGCATGCTCCAGGCGCTCCGCGCTGCACCGAGACCGGCGAGCTGATGACGGCGCCAAGGCTCATCGGCACCCGGGTCGACCGCTACGAATTGCAGAAGCTGCTGGGGACCGGCGGCTTCGGCGCGGTCTACCGCGCGCGCCACGTGCACACCGACGCGCTGGTCGCGCTCAAGCTGCTCAAGAAGGCGCTGGGTGCCGACGAGGCCATGCTCCAGCGCTTCCTGCGCGAGGCCAAGGCGGCGGCGGCCATCGGCAGCGAGCACATCGTGGGCGTGCACGACGCGGGCGTGACGGCCGATGGCCAGGCCTTCCTGGCGCTCGAGTTCCTCGACGGCGTCGACCTGAAGGAACTGGCGTACCGCGAAGGCCCGCTGACTTCTGCCCGGCTGGTGCAGTTGACGCTGCAGCTCCTCGACGCCCTGGGCGCGGCGCACGCGCGGGGCATCGTGCACCGCGACCTGAAGCCGGCGAACGTGTTCGTGGTGCAGCGTCTCGACGACACGGGCGCCGCTCGCGACTTCGTGAAGCTGCTCGACTTCGGAATCTCGAAGATGCACGCCGAGGGTGACGTGAAGGGCCTGACCCAGACCGGCATGGGCCTGGGCACCCCGGCCTACATGGCGCCCGAGCAGTTCTTCGACGCCCGCAACGTCGACGGCCGCGCCGACGTCTATTCGGTGTCGGTGATGCTGTACGAGCTGCTGTCGGGAAAGTTGCCCTTCGACGCCGACAGCTACGCCGCGCTGATCATCAAGGTGCAGAACGAAGAGCCGGTCGCGCTCGATCGCCTCAGCCCGAACGTACCGAGCGCGCTCGCCCAGACGGTGATGGTCGGCCTGTCGCGCGACGCGATGAAGCGGTGGCAGTCGGCGCGCGACTTCAGTGCGGCGCTGCGCACGGCGGTGTCCTTGCCGCAGGCCGGTCAGACGCCGGCCCTGTTGGCCACGCCGGTGCCGGTGCCGGTGCCGATGCCCCTGACGCCGGCCCAGCGGGTGCTCGCTACCGCTTCCCCGCTGGCACAGTTCACCCCTGCCGCCGCGCACGTGCCTGCGACGCAGCCGGCCAGGCCGCCCCAACCGGTTGCGCCGAGTTCGGTGGCGCCCGCCGCCACCCCGGTCGCTCCCGTCGCCCCACCCCTGGCCGCGCTGCCCGTGGTCCCCCCAGCAGCGGCGCCGAAGACCACCAGCACCACCAGGGTCGTGTTGCTGGTGCTGGGGGTGTTCGCGCTCTTCAGTTGCTGCGTGTGCGGCAGCGTGGCCACCGAATATTCGAAGGCGCAGCAGCAGTCTCCGTATTCCCACTGAAAGGGCCCGACATGAACACCACCGTCATCACCACCCGCGACGGCGCCTGCCCCGCGTACGTCTTCACGCCCGCCGGCACGGGCCCGTGGCCTGCGGTGCTGGTCTTCATGGACGGCGTGGGCATTCGCCCCGCGATGCTGGCGGTGGGCGAGCGGCTGGCGAAGTCGGGCTACTACGTGCTGCTGCCCGACCTCTTCTACCGGGCCGGCCCCTACGCCCCGATGGACCCCAAGGTGGTCTTCACCGACCCCGAGCAGCGCAAGGTGTTGATGGGCAAGTTCTTCTCGACCATCGGCCCCGAGCCGACGATGGCCGACACCGGCACCTTCCTCGACTTCCTCGCCGCGCAGCCCCAGGTGACGAAGGGGAAGGTCGGCACCACCGGCTACTGCCTCGGCGGCATGATGTCGCTCATCGCCGCGGGCACCTTCCCCGACCGCATCGCGGCGACGGCCTCGTACCATGGCGGCCGACTGGCGACCGACGCGCCCGACAGCCCGCACCTGCTGGCGCCGAAGATCACCTCGAAGGTCTACGTGGCTGGAGCGATCGAAGACGCCAGCTTCCCCGACGAGATGAAGGCGAAGCTCCACGCGGCGCTCACGGCGGCGAAGGTCGACTTCACCATCGAGACCTACCAGGCGAAGCACGGCTGGGTGCTGCAGGACACGCCGGTGTGGGACCAGGCGGCCGAAGAGCGCCACTGGACCACGCTGGTGGGCCTGATGGATTCGACGCTGCGTCGCTGAAACGACGACGCACACCCCGTGCGACGCCTCAGAACTCGAAGGCGAGCCCGAAGTCCCAGTGCGCGCTCGAGAGGTTGAGCGGCAGCGAGCCCGGGGCTTCGTACAACTGCAGGTCCTGCCCGGTGAATTCGCCGAAGAGGTACGTGTGGTTGACGCCGGTGCTGCTGTCGAAGTCGCGCGCCATGCGGCGGTCGAGCACGTCGAGGCAGAACGAGACGCCGATGGTGCCGGCGATGCCAACCTTGAAGCCCGCGCCGCGCAGGCCGTCGGCGGTCTCGATGTCGCTGCCCTTGACCGCGAACCAGGGCATGCCGACCACGCCGAACTTCGCATAGGGGATCAGCGGCACGTTGCCGTGCACCCAGAAGTAGTCGAAGCGGTAGGTGATCAGCGCCTTGAGCGGAATGAGCCGCAGGCCCGTGGTGTCCGCCGAGCGAATGTCGGTGTTGGCGATGAAGGCCTTGGCGAACTTCTCGGCGTAGCCGGCCGAGAAGCCGACCGCGAGCGTGCCGACCTTCTGGAAGAACTGGTACTCGTATTCGAGCTCGCCCAGCAGCATGGGGCCGCCGCCGAACACGCGCTGGTACGGGCCCTGGCCCGAGGTGTAGCCGACGTCGATCATCGGCGTGTACGGCGAGAGCTTGAACTCGAGCAGCATGTCGCGCGACGAGGCCAGCGAGACCTCGTTGGCGAAGGCAGGAGCAGCGAACAGGCAGCAGGCGAGCAGCAGCGAAGAGGCGAGTTTCATCGTCGGGACTTTCGAATCAGCGCGAGGGCCAGCGCGAGGCCGGCCAGAGGCAGCAGAGAACCCGTAGCAGAGCAGCCGCCCTGTTCGGTGCTCCCGTTGGCGCGGGCGGTACCGAAGAAGCCCACGGTGTGCACGGGAATGACGCTCTTGATGGCAGAGGGCGTGCTCACGTTGCCCGCCGCGTCGCTGGCGGTGAGCTCGACGTCGTAGGACGTGCCGTTGATCAAGTTGGGAATCGTCACGGTCCCTACGGTCGAAGTCACCGGGTCGGTCGAGCCAGTGAAGTCGGTGGTGCCCGTGACGCGGTAGAGCGCGGTCACGCTGGCCGCGTCGCTGGTGGCGGTGAAGCTGATGCTCGCCGCACTGTCCTGTGGCGAGGCGTCTCCGATGACCGGCGCCGACGGCGGCTGGGTGTCGTAGGTCATCACCAGTGGCGTGGCGTGCTGGTAGGTCGTGCTGGTGCTGAAGCCGCAAGCCGTCAGCGAGGTCTGAATCGAGCCGCAGATCTTGTTGGTCACCGTGACCCCCTGAGCGCCGCAGGTATTCGCCGAGGTCATTCCACCATCGGGCAGCGCGGTGACCGTGAAGCTGGGCAGCGCGCTGGGAGTCACCGTGAAGGACTGCGACTTGAGCAGCTGGACTTGCACGCCAGGCACATTGCTCGCGCTATCGAAGGTCAGGTCGCCGATCGACGTGTTGGGGCTGTCGCCGCATTCGCCCGTCGTCGCCCAGAGGTTCAAATTGCCGCACAGGTTCCCGAACCCGATTGCCAGCGCCGGGGTATAGAGCCACTCGACGCTGATGGCGGTGTCACAACCCGAGTTGTAGGTGTAGGTGCTCACCGCGGGCTCAGCGGTCGGCACGATGGCCAGCGGGGTCGTCACCGTGGTCTGCGCCGAAGCCAGCGCGGGGAGCAAGAAGAGGAGCTGAGACAAGTACAGCCGACGCATGCGAGCGCTGCCTTTCAAGAAGTGGCCCTGCCCTTCGTCGGTACAAGTCCTGCGCCAACCCGCCCAGCGAGCCAGCCGGCTGGACTTACAGGGTTTTCACGCTTCAAGAGCTGAATTCCACCGCGCCCCAAGTGACAAAATGTCACCGCTCAGCGAGCTTGAGAGCCAGCTCCACCGCCCCATCGGCCAGCCGCACGGCGTTGTCGATCGAGGCGACCAGCTGCACGCGCTGCCCGATGGCGCGCACCCGGCCCACGTGAATCGAGGCGTCGTCGGTCGAGAGCATGGGCATGGGGAAGACGTTGTCGGCCGGCACGTCGAGCAGCTTGAGCGCAGGCGAGGTCTTGAGCTGCGCGCGCACCGCGTCGGCGTCGACGGGGCGTTTGACGTGCGCGGTGATGGTGGCGAGCACGCCGTGGTAGGTCGGCACCAGCACGCTAGTGGTGGTCAGCGCGGGCATGGCGTCACCGGCCCAGATGCGCGCGGCCTCGACCAGCACGTGCCGCTCGAGCTGGGCCAGCCCGTTCTCGATGGGGCCCACCGCCGGAATGAGGTTGAAGGCCAGGCGGTGCACGAAGGTCTCGACGTCGGGCTCCTTGGCGTTCATCAGCTCGGCGGTCTGCTTGCTCAGGCGATCGACGCCGGCGGTGCCGTAGAGCGCGGCGCTGGCCAGAATGGTGACGTCGGCGTCCATCAGGCCCCACTCGGCGCGCAAGGGCTCGAGCGCGCTGACGATGAGCTGGGTCACCGGGTGCGCGACCGAGACGATGCGGCCGGTGAAGGCGCGATCGAGCAGGCCGTCATTGAGGCCCGGGGCGATGAGCGGCACCGCCTGGTCGCCCCGGAAGGCGCCGGTCAGATCGATGGCCCACACCCCTTCCTGCTGCAGTCGGGTGGCGAGCGCTTTGGCGTCGGCCACCGGCGTGGCGATGATGGCCGCAGTGACGCCGCGAAACGCGTCGGGGCCGATGGGCTCGACGGGCAGCGGCTCCTCGCCGTAATCGAGCTCTTCTCCGGCCGAGCGCTCGCTGGCCAGGAAGCGCACGTCGTCGGGCTCGACGTTGTGCGCGAGCAACGCGGCGATGACCTGCTTGCCCACCACGCCGGTGGCACCGATGACGGCAAAGACGGGGTCGCTCATGTCAGTCTTCCTTCAGGCGGGCTTTGGGCTCGACGCCTGGCAGTGGGGGAAACTTCGGGTTCTCTTCGGCGCCCGACCCGCGCAGGTAATGGGGCTCGAGCGCGAAGACCGCTTCCTTCGAATACGCGTCCGGCCAGGTCACCAGGTGCACCAGCTTCGCGGCGTTGGGCACCAGGGGCCCGTCGAGCAGGTTTCCGACGCCGAGCGCCGCCAGGGGTGCGCGGTAATCGACCAGCGCGGGGCCGATGACGACCGCGTGGGGCGCGGCGTTCTTCAGCTCGGCGAACTGGGCCACGGTCAGCGACACTTCGGCAGCCAACCGCTCCAGCCGGTGCCCCGTGCGGCGGGTGCGGCCGACGTAGAGCTCGCCCTTCTTCACCACCGCGAGGGAAAAGCATTCCTCGCCTTCGGGCGCCTCGAGCGCGAGCAGGCCCAGTGACGACGCCCCGACCAGCGGCTTGCTCAGCGCGTACGAGAGGCCCTTGAGCGTCGCGAGCCCGATGCGCAGGCCGGTGAAGCTGCCGGGGCCCAGGCCCACCATGAAGCCGGAGAGTTGGGCCAGGGTCAGCCCCGCGCCGTCGACCACCGACGCACTCAACCCCGGCAGCAGATCGCTCTGCCGTTTCGGCGGGCCTTCGCTGGCGCTGGCCACCACCGTGCCGTCGGGGCGAACCAGGGCGAGCGAGGTGGTGAGGGTCGAGGTGTCGAGGGCGAGGTACATCGGGCGTGTCAGGG
>CAIWFK010000770.1 GCA_903911905.1 uncultured Myxococcales bacterium | reverse complement strand
TCCTCGAGCGCGGTGAGCAGGGTGACGATCTGCTCGGGCGTATGGGTCGCGGTCACCGAGAGCCGCAACCGGCTCGTCCCTTCCGGCACCGTCGGCGGGCGAATGGCCTTCACCAGCAGCCCGCGTTCACGAAGCTTCGACGCCGCGTCGAGCGCCAGCGCCACGTCGTGCAGCACCACCGGGAAGATGGCGGAACCGGGGCGCGCGTCGAACCCCAGCGTCGAGAGCCCGCGCGCCAGCGTGTCCATGTTCCTGTGCAGCGCCTCACGCCGCGCACCGTCGCCTCGCAGCACCTCGAGCGCGACCAACCCGGCCACGCACAACACGGGCGAGAGCCCGGTGGAAAACACGAAGCTGCGCGCGCGATTGAGCACCAGCGAGCGCAGCGCTGCAGAGCCGCCCACCCACGCCCCTTGCCCGCCCAGCGCCTTCGAGAGCGTGCCCACCCGCACGTCGGGCGAGACCTTCAGCTCGGTACACAGCCCCGCGCCGCCGGGCCCCACCACGCCGGTCGCGTGCGCTTCGTCGACCAGCAAGGCCGCGTCGTGCACGTGCGCCAGGCGCGCCAGTTCGACCAGGGGCGCACGGTCTCCGTCCATCGAGAAGATGGAGTCGGTGACGATGAGCCGCCGGGCTCCGCGGTGCTGCGAGAGGAGCGATTCGAGGTGCCGCCCGTCGCGATGCCGATAGACCTGCACCTGCGCGCGCGAGAGCCGGCACCCGTCGATGAGGCTGGCGTGGTTGAGCTCGTCGCTGAAGACCACGTCGCCCGGGCCGACCAGCGCGGTGATGGCGCCCACGTTCGCCGCCCAGCCCGACGAGAAGAGCAAGGTCGCCTCGACCTGTTCGAAGGCGGCCAGCGCCTGCTCGAGCTCGGCGTGCACGGCCTGCGTGCCCACCACCAGTCGCGACGAGCCCGCGCCGATGGCGGTCAACCGTTCGCGCACGCGAGTGAGGACCAGCGGGTCTGCCGCCAGCCCCAGGTAGTCGTTGCCCGAGAAGTTGAGCAGTGACGCCCCGTCGACCTGAACCTGCGCGCCGACGGGACCGTCGAGCGTCTCGAGCGTGCGCACGAGGGACTGCGCCTCGAGCGCCGCCAACGACTCGGCCGCCCAACGGTCGACGACGGTCACGGCTGCTGGTGCTCGAAGGGCTGCAGCGGCTTGATGCCGGCCTTCTCGAACAGCGCCATGTCTTGCGCGTATTCGGGGTTGCCGGTGGTCAGCAGCTTCTCACCGAAGAAGATCGAGTTGGCGCCGGCCATCATGCACAGCAACTGCGCCTCTTCGTTCATCTGCGCGCGCCCCGCCGACAGCCGCACCATCGACGCCGGCATCATGATGCGGGCCAGCGCAATCATGCGCACCATCTCGATGGACTCGACCGGCTTCTGCTTCTCGAGGGGCGTGCCTTCGACCGCGACCAGCGCGTTGATCGGCACCGACTCGGGGTGGCGCGGCTGGTTGGCCAGGGTCACCAGCAGCTGCGCGCGGTCGGCCAGCGACTCGCCCATGCCGATGATGCCGCCGCAGCACACGTCGATGCCGGCCCCGCGCACGTGCTCGAGCGTGCGCAGGCGATCGGCGTACACCCGGGTGGTGATGATTTCGCCGTAGTGGCCTTCGCTGGTGTCGAGGTTGTGGTTGTACGCGTCGAGGCCCGCGGTCTTGAGGCGCTTCGCCTGCGACTCGGTGAGCATGCCCAGCGTGCAGCACGCTTCCATGCCCAGCTTCTTCACGCCTTCGACCATCTGCAGCACGCTGTCGAACTGCGGGCCGTCCTTCACCTCGCGCCACGCCGCGCCCATGCAGAAGCGGGTCGCGCCGGCCGCGCGCGCCTGCTGCGCCGCCTCGAGCACCTCGGTCACCGGCATCAACTTCTCGGCCTTCACGCCGGTCTTGTGGTGCGCCGACTGCGGGCAATAGCCGCAGTTCTCGGGGCAGCCGCCGGTCTTCACGCTCAGCAACGCGCACAACTGCACGGCGTTGTCCTTCCAGTGCTCGCGATGCACCGACTGCGCGCGGAAGGTCAGCTCGAGCAGCGGCAGGCGAGCCAGGGTCATCACTTCATCGACAGTCCAGTCGTGGCGAAGCGTCATGGACTGCCTTCCACGACACCTGCCGATCGTTGTCAACCACCTGCAGGCCGAGCGGTTGACAAGGGTCTTTGGTAGGGGTCGGGCGGTGACCCGCAGCCTGAGCCCCTTCACGCTGACCGCGCTCTGGTGCTGGTACCGGGGGGCGGGCTTTCGGGGGTACCAACAGCAGGAAGGGCATCGCACCGTGCAGGGGGAAGTGCTGCGCGCGTTCGCCGAGGCGGGCCTGCCGCGCAATCCCGTCGTCGCGGGGAGGACCGACCGCGGCGTGAGCGCGAGAATGCAGGTGCTGAGCATGCGGGTGCCGCGGGGCCTGACGACCGACGAGGTGCGGGACCGGTTGAGCCCTCGCCTGCCAGCGGACCTCGGCGTTCACCTGGTGAAGGAAGTCGACTATGGCTTTCATGCCGCGTTCAGCGCGAACGCGAAGGAGTACCGATACACGCTCGCCGAGCCGGGGGACGTCGCAGTGTTGAAGGAGGCGGCCGCGCTGGTGCCAGGCACGCGCGACTTCCGGGTGTTCCACTTCAAGAGCAGCGACGTTCGCCCGCGCACGGTGACGAGCGTCGAGGTGCTGCCGAGTGAGGGCGCCGTGGTGCTGCGCTTCAGAGGCGAGGGCTTTGCGCGGTACATGGTGCGCATGCTGGTCGGAGGACTGCATGCGGTGAGCACGGGGCAGGTGTCGATGGAGATGTTCCGCGAAGGGCTCGAGCGACAGCAGGCGTTCCACTGCCCGACGGCGCCCGCCGAGCCTCTGACCTTGTGGGACGTGGGGTACCCCGTTGAGGTCGACCCGTTCTCACGCGAAGAGCGGGAGTCGTTCGCGTGGCCGGTGTCGAGCTGAGCAGACCGTGCCTCGAGGGTAGCCGTTCGATGCACCCCAGGGCCGATTCCAACCACGAGAACGGGAAGCGTGGGTTCATCACGGTGAAACGACGCTGCGAGCAGAGGGGCTGATCAGCGGAGCCAGCAGGGCGACCACGAGAATCAGGCGAGCGCCCGCCCTGACGGCTTGACGCGGCGAGCCGTCACTTTCACCCCACCACCACTCACGCCCCGTGGGACGCTCGCCCCCCGATGACGCGCTCCTGGGTCAGCTTCGGCTTCGGCGTGCTGATGCTCGCCACCCCACTTCGCCTGCTCTGGTCGCACCCGGGCGCGCCGACCGCGGGCATCTTCCTGGTCTGGACGGCGCTCATCGGCCTCGGCGCCATCCTCTCGCGCGAGCGCCACCCCTGACATGGCCCTGCTCGCCTTCACGCTGGGCTGGCTGCTGTTGCTCTTCGCCATCGCGCGCGCGGCCGAGTCGAAGCCCGCATGGACGCGGCTCTCGGAGCACCCGCTCATCTACGCCATGTCACTGGGCGTCTACGCCACCAGTTGGACCTTCTTCGGCGCCGTCGGCTTCGCCCGCACCCACGGCGTCACCTTCATCGCCGTCTGCCTGGGCCCCACGCTGGCGGGCCTGCTGGTCCCCTCGGTGTTCCTGCCCTTGCTTCGCCTGGTGCGCCGCCACCAACTGGCGACCGTCGCCGACCTCTTCGCCTTCCGCTACCGCAGCCAGGCCCTCGGCGCCACCGTCACCCTTGCCATGCTCTTCGGGGTGCTGCCCTACCTCGCGGTGCAGGTGCGCGCGGCCTACCTCATGGGCCCCAACGGCCGGGTCGGGGTCTCGGGTCTGGCGACGTCGATCATCATGGGCCTGGGCAAGACCGATCAACGACGCGCGTTCGCCGGTGGCGCGACCGCCTTCGCCGACGTCACCTTCGGGCGCACCACGCTGCGCGGTGAGCTGTCGGTTGGGCAGAACCTGGCGAACATCGGCATGCTGTCCATCGGCTTTGGCGGCGTCGCGCACGACATGCCCGAGTGGGGCGGCTTCATCTCGGTGCGCCACGGCTTCACCGACATGCACTTCGTGTACGCCAACGCGGGCCTGATGCGGGTGCTGGCCCGGTCGAACGTCGCGGCCTCGTACACCAACACCACCGCCAGCGACGGCGTGGTCACCTCGGCGCTCGGCACCACCGGCCCGGGCATGTTGCACAACGCCGGCGCGACCCTGGGGTACGAGCTGCGCATCAGCAAGAACCTGGGCTTCCTGCTCGAGGGCTTCGTGATGCAGACCGAGTTCCAGTTGCTGTCGGCCGACCTCGCGCGCTTCAACCCGGTCCGCCAGGCCACCGGTGGCGAGCTGGCCGCAGTGGTGACCTTCTAGGAAAAGAATTCCTGTCACAGGTGAGGGGGCCGTTCGCTCCAAGTCTTCATGAGCGAACGAACCGTGGTGGTCGTGAGGGTGCCTGGCCCGTGGTGGGCGCCCAGAGCCTTGATTCGACGGAAGTTCGAGCAGGTGCTGCCGGAGTACGCGGCTGCCGACGGGCTCGAACACAAGGCCTTCACCTTCATCGAGGGCTCTTTCGGAGGTGTGTACCACTGGCGTACCCGGGCCCAGGCCGAGGCCTGGTTCGACGAGCGGTGGCACGCGCGGGTGAAGCGCCAGCGCGGAGTCGAGGGAGACGTGCGGTTCTTCGAGGTGCTGGCGCAGGGGCGCTCCACCGGGTTGCAGGGTCGGGCGCTGGCGTTCGACGCGGTTCGAACCGAGGCGGTGATCACCCAGACCGTGTTCGCTCGAGCCGATGGTGCCCACGCACAGGCGCTGGCCGACTGGGCCGTGGGAGCCGCGCGCTCCACGGTGACCCTGGGGCGCGACGGCGTGAGCGTCTTTGCGCTGTGGAATGACGCGGCGCAGGCGCGGGCCTTCCAGGCTGGAGACGCCATGGCCCGGGCCCATCGACTGGTGGGCGTCGCGCCGAAGGTGCTCGAATTCGAGGCGCCCGTGGTGCTCGACAACTCGGCCAGACTCGCTCGGAGCGCGCAGGCCACGGTGGCGGCGTGACTCGCACCAACGGGGTGACGGCGCGCGCGGTCCGCACTGACGGTGGGCCGCCTCTGAGACGCCACACCCATGGTGCGCGCGCTCCTGGAGAGCGCACCGACGGTGCGCGTCGTTTGGAGCCCCCACCGACGGTGCGGGCCAGCTCGCGCCCCACCCACGGTTCATTCTCCCGCCGCCATTCGCCTACGCCTCGCAGAGCACCGCATGTCCCTTGAGCACTCGTTCGAGCACCTCGAGACCCCGCACGGCCGCATCCGCCTCAGGCGCCAGCGCGCCGATGCCCCTCGGCTGCTCCTGTCGGCGGACGGCCCGAACGTGCTCGAGCACTACGACGACCTGCTGCGCCACCTCGCGGGCCGCCTCGACGTGACCATCTTCGAGCCCCCCGGCACTGGCGGCTCGCCTCCCCGGCGCGACTTCGACTTTTCCCTCGGAGCGCTGGCCTCGGTGACCGAAGCCGTCATTCGCGCACAGGACCTGGGCCCGGTGGCCCTGGGCCTGTCCTGCTACCTGGGCTTCGTCTCGCAACTGGTCGCGTCGCGCTCACCCTCGCTGGTCTCGCGGGTCCTCCTGCTGCAGACCCCTTCGCTGCCCGACATGCACGTGTGGCTCGATCGCGTCGACCGCCGCCGCTGGCTGCGCACCCCCCTGCTCGGCCAGGCGCTGGTGCGCGCGCTCCGCCCGCGAGTGGTGCGCGGCTGGTACCAGGCCAGCGTCGGCCACCGCGAATGCCTCGAGCCCTTCTGCGCGACCGCCCTGCACACCCTTTCCCACGGAGGCTGCTTCCGACTCGCCGACCTCATGCAGGGCCTGGCCCACGCCGAAGCGCCGCCTCGATCAGCCCACCCCGTCGACGTGCTCTGGGGCGCGAAGGACCGCAGTCATCGCCGCTCGGACCCGGCCCGCGCCTGCCCCGGTGCACCGGTCACCGTGTTCGAGCATGCTGGGCATTGCCCCGAGCTCGAAGAGCCCGCCCGCTTCGCCGACCTGGTGACTTCATGGCTTCGCTGACTCCACTCGAAGCGCTCGCCACCTCGGCCGTGAACGGTGACGCCGCCGCCTTGAGCGAGCTGTGCCGCCGACTCGAGACCCCCGTCTTCCGCCTCTGCCTGCGCGTGCTCGGCGACCCACGAGACGCCGAAGACGCCACCCAGGACGTGCTGGTGAAGGTGCTCACCAACCTCTCGTCGTTCGAAGGCCGCAGCGCGCTGACCACCTGGGTGCACCGCATCGCAGTGCGGCACGTGTTGTCGCGGGCGCCCTCGCGCACCGAGACCCGCGCCGTGCCGCTCGACGACTTCGCGGCGTTGCTCGACCAGGGGCTGGCGTGGGCCGAGACCGCCCCCGCGCCCGGGCCCGACGACCGACTGCTCGAGAAGGAAGTCCGGCTCAGCTGCACCCAGGGCATGTTGATGGCACTCGGTCGCGAAGACCGGGTGGCCCTGGTGTTGGTCGAGGTGCTCGGCTTCGACGCGCCCGACGCGGCGCAGGTGCTCGAGGTCTCACCCGAAGCGATGCGTCAGCGGCTCTCGCGCGCCCGAACGAAGCTCGAGGCCTTCGTCGGCGAGCGCTGTGGCGTGGTGAGTCAGACCGCGCGCTGCCGCTGCGTGAAGCAGATACCCGCCAAGCAGGCCCTGGGGCTGACCGCCGAGCAGCGTCGCTTCGAGCCGCTCACCGAGGCGCGTGAAGCGCACCTGCCCGAGCAGGTGGCCCGGGCGACCGCCGAGCTGCGCCTGGTGGGCCGGCTCTTCCACGCCGACGGGCCGGTGTTCGCCCCGAAGGCGGTTCGCGAACGACTCGAGCGGCTCTTGCCGACCGTGCTGGGCCGGTGAATCGCCGCCGAGGTCGGCGTCACTTCTTCGGGTAGCCGTCGATCTTCCCCGCCGCCAGGTCCGCTCCGAACTGCTGCAGGAAATGAATCTGGTTGGGCAGCGCCAGCCCGAACTTCTGCCCTTCGGCAATGGCCTGCTCCGGGGTGTAGCCGTCGACCGCCATGCGGTAGCAGGCCGTCGCCACGCCCGTGCGGCCCTTGCCCGCTTCGCAGTGCACGTAGCAGGGCTGGTTCGCCGGGTTGGTCGCGAAGTCGAGGAACTGCTTCATCTGCTCGGTGGTGGGCGCCGAGTTGTCCAGAATCTGCACGTTGAGCGTCGTGAGCCCCGCAGCCGGAGCGAGCTTCGCGTCGTTGGTGCCTTCGAGCGTCAGGTCGACGATGGCCTTGAAGCCCTGCGCCTTGAGGTTCGCGTAGTCCTGCGCGTCGTCGAGCCGCGAGCCGCGCGTCAGCCCGGCGTCGACCTTCGACTGGTACTGGGTGACCGGGTAGCGCAACCCGGCGAGCTCGGCGACGCCGACCGACTCGGCCGCCACGTCCTTGAAGCCGTCGACCACCTTCTGGAACGTGCCGCCGAGGCTGCCCCAGCCCGTCGACGACGCTGCCGGCGCCTGCGCTGCGGGCGCTTTGGGCGTGGTGCTGGTGGCAGGGGCGGTGGCGGTGGCGGGCGTGTTGCCGATCTTCATGAACGAGGGTGCTCCCGAGGTTCGACGAGGTAGGGAATTATCTGACGACGTCACGGCCAGGTTTCGCCTCTGGAACTCCCCCTTTGGTTTCGATGACTTGCGAAGCAGTGGCGGTTCTAGAAGTGAATCACGCCGCGCGGCGTGGCTTCGATGTCCACCGGCCCCGTCGCGCCAACCTTCAGCCCGGCCTTCTGGTTGTCGACCACCACCTCGGCCTTGCCGTCGACCATGGTCAGGGGCGCCTTCACCGGGGCCTGCCCCAGCGCCACCGAGGCCTCGAGGCCCGCAGTCAGCACCTCGCCCTCGGCGACGATGAGGGCCCGCAGCTTCGACACGTCGTCGAGCGCGCCGATGGTGGCGTCGGCCACCAGGGCGTCCTGGGGCTTCACGCTCAGCGCCGACACCACGCCGGCCGACGGCGAGACCACGTTCGCGCTGGCCACTTCGGCCTTCGCGTCGTCGAGCGCCTTCTGGGTGCTGGCCGCCAGTGCGTCGAGCTCGGCCTTCGAGGGGCCGGCGACCTTCTTCGCCTTCGCCACCGCAGCCTCGGCGTCGGCCAGCTTCTTCTTCGCCGCAGCCACCACCGGCGCGGGCTTGCCTTCGGCCTTGCTGACCGCGTCGGCCGCGGCCTTCTGCGCCTCGAGCGCCTTGTCGACCGCCGCCTGCAGCTTCTTGTTGGCGGGCGCGTCGGCCGCCTTGCGCTTGGCCGGCAGCGTCTTGAGCACCGCCTCGGCGTCGGCGATGGCCTTCTCGGCGGCGCTCACGTCGAAGGTGAGCAGCGTGCTGCCCTTGTCGACCGCCGAGCCGACCGAGACCGCCAGCCTGGCGACGGTGCCTGCGCGCGAGGCCTTGAGCGGCGCGGTCGACAGCGGCGCCAGGGTGAAGGTGCCCTTCACTGTACGGGGCAACGGCGCGAAGAGCCCGCCGATGACGACCACCGCGGCCACCACCCCCATCACCAGGGGAAGGCGCGACTTCTCGGGCTGGAGCTCGTGCTGGAACATGGCAACTGCCTCGCACGACCGGGGTCAGCGTTCAAGCGAACGGCGGTCGTCCGCCAGAGCCCGGCCTGCGGTCATTGCGAGACGGGCGAGCGCAACGGCACCGGCTGCTGCTTGAAGATGAAGGGCCACGACACGTCGGCCGCGCCCCCCTTCGGCGCAGGGAACTTCCAGGTCTTCACCACCCGACCGAGGCAGCGCGTGAGTTCGTCGATCGCTTCGTACGAAATGGCGGGCTCGAAGGTCGACCCGTCACCGCGGCAGGCGCCGCCCACCGAACCGTCGGCGGTGATCTCGAAGTCGTAGACCAGCGTTCCCGAAAGCTGGGGGTGGAAGACCAGTTGCGCCTCGAAGCACGAGACGACCTCGCTCGCGTGGGCGGAAATCACCCGCTCCACCGCATGCCGGTCGACCTGCCCCTGGTGCGCGTCGCTGGGTCGCTCGCGAGCGGGCGCCCCCGCATCGACCGCCAGCGCCGTCCCCGTGAGCGACAGCAGCGCGCCACAGAGCACCGAGAAGAAAGCCCACCGGGGGGACCGCCGACGATTGAGCTGCAGCAGCATGTCGATTCTCCGTTCGATTCGGGAAGACCGCGACGACATTTCCAGCGCAGCAATCAGCGCCCCATCGGCGCGCGCGGCGCGGTGCGCGTCGAGCAACATCCGGGCGTAGGCCGGCGCCGACACCTCGCCATGTTCGAGCGCCAGGGCGTCGCAGGCCAGCTCGCGAAAGTGCGCCACCTGCCGGTTCACCAGCCACACCGGCGGCCAGAAGAAGAACAGCACGCTGGCCACCTGCTGTACGGCCAGCACCCAGTGATCGCGACGGCGCAGGTGGGCCAGTTCGTGCACCAGCAACGCGCGCGAAGGCGCCCCCGGCCGGCTGCGGCAGGACCAGCGTGGGCGCCCAGAGGCCGACGCTGAAAGGGCCCTCGCCGATTCGAACCGTGGGCAGCCGCTCGAGCCCGAGCAGCGCCGTGGCCTCGCGGACCGACCGCAGGGTCGCCTCATCGGCCAGCGGCAGCGCCGCGACGGTGCGCGAGAGCCGCCACCAGGCGACCACCCGACGAGCGACGAGCGCCGTCACCAGCAGGCCGTAGGCCACGGTCACGAGCAGGGTCCACGACCACGCCGACGACGTCACGGGCCCGAGGGCGTCGCCGCCAGGTACCACCAGCCCGTCGAAGCGCACCCGCACCGGCGGGTCGCCGGGAATCGGGAACACGAGCGGCGTCACCGGTACGAGGAACTTGAGCAACGCCACGCTCCACAAGACGCACGACCACGCCGGTGAGATGCGCTCGCGCAGCATTCGCTCGAGCCCCCAGACCACGAGCGCCACCAGGGTGCCGTGCAGCAGTGCGAGTTCGAGGTAGCCGAGCACGCTGGTCATGACCGGTCTTCACTCGCGGCGATCTTCGCTTCGATGCGTGCCAGGTCGTCGGCGCTCAGGACCTCGTCCTTCACCAACTGCAGCACCAGCTCGCTCGCGTCGCCCTGGAACACGTCGTCGAGGAAGTCGCGCAACCGGCGGCGCAGCACCGACGCTTCCTTGTGACGCGGTTTGTAGAGGAAGGGCGTGCGGGTCTTGTCGACCTTCACCAGGTCCTTCGTTTCGAGCCGCCCCAGCAGGGTCATCACCGTGGTGTACGCCGGCTCGGCGCCCTGCAGGCGGGCGCACGCGGCCCTCACTTCGGCCACCGTGCCCTGCTTCACCTGCCAGAGGGCCTTGAGCACGTTGAACTCGGCGGTGGTGGCTTGCGCGCGGCGGGTGGCCATGGGGTCGACCTCGAGGAAGCGAAGGAGCAACGACAACTCCGTCTTAAAACTACAGTTGTAGTAGTCCGACCGTCAAGCCCCGCCGCGCGGCCAGTGCCACGCCGGCGACGAGGTCTGGTGGTGCGTGCGTGCACCACTCGCGCTTGCCCGCTCGGTGCGCGGCCTCTCGGCAGTCGAGAAAGTTCAAAAAGTGTCTGGCACCTTTCGAGCGTCTCCGGGCCCCCCGACCCGCGAGTGTCAGCCCCAGGTGGTAGAGGGACCACATGGCGAAGAACAAGACGCATTTCACCTGCCAGTCCTGCGGCTACCAGTCACCCAAGT
Source organism: uncultured Myxococcales bacterium (assembly GCA_903911905.1). Classification (GTDB taxonomy): domain Bacteria; phylum Myxococcota; class Myxococcia; order Myxococcales; family Myxococcaceae; genus Xiheilimnobacterium; species Xiheilimnobacterium phototrophicum. Next base: position 21,896 of record CAIWFK010000770.1, on the reverse strand, counting down.
GGCTGGGCCGCTGCACCGAATGCGCGGCGTGGGGCTCGCTGGTCGAAGAGGTCGAGCTCTCGAAGGCCTCCGACGCACGACCGGCGTGGGGGGCCGCCAGCGGTCAGGCCAAGCCCGTGCTGCTCAAGGACGTCGAGTCGACCAGCGAAGCCCGCAGGCTGACCGCCATCGCCGAGCTCGATCGCGTGCTGGGCGGCGGCGTGGTGCAGGGCAGCCTGGTGCTCATCGGCGGCGACCCCGGCATCGGCAAGTCGACCCTGCTGCTCATGGCCGTCGACCGCCTCGCGAAGGACCGCCCCGCCCTCTACGTGTCGGGCGAAGAATCACTGCGGCAGACCCGCATGCGCGCCGAGCGACTGGGCGTGTCGAGCGAGCACCTGCACGTCTTCAGCGAGACCGACCTCGAGAAGGTGCTGGCCGCAGCCGACAAGCTGGCCCCCGGCGTGCTGATCATCGACTCCATTCAGACCATGTTCCTCGCCGAGCTCGGGTCGGCCCCGGGCAGCGTGAGCCAGGTGCGCGAGTGCGCCGGCCGCCTCATGTCGTGGGCCAAGAAGACCGGCGTGCCCACCTTCATGGTCGGCCACGTCACCAAGGAAGGCTCCATCGCCGGGCCCCGCGTGCTCGAGCACATGGTCGACACCGTGCTCTACTTCGAGGGCGAGCGCGGCCACCCGTTCCGCATTCTGCGCGCCCACAAGAACCGCTTCGGCAGCACCAACGAGATCGGCGTCTTCGAAATGAAGGGCGCGGGTCTGGTCGAAGTGCCTGACCCCTCGGCGCTCTTCCTCTCGGAGCGCCCGAAGAATGCCTCGGGCAGCGTGGTCACCTCGACCTTGAACGGCACCCGCCCCATTCTGGTCGAGGTGCAGGCCCTGGTCGCCCCCACCGGCTACGGCACCGCACGCCGCACCGCCATCGGGGTCGATTCCAACCGCGTGGCGCTGCTCGCCGCCGTGCTCGAGAAGAAGGAGGACGTGCAGTTGATGGGCTGCGACCTCTTCGTCAACGTGGCCGGCGGCCTGACCCTCACCGAGCCCGCCAGTGACCTCGCGGTGTGCGCAGCGCTGGTCTCGAGCCTGCGCAACAAGCCCGTACCCGCGCAGACCCTCATTCTGGGAGAAATCGGCCTCGCAGGAGAGGTACGGGCCGTGGCCCAGGTCGAATCGCGCCTCGCCGAGGCCGCCAAGATGGGCTTCAAGCGGGTGGTGATGCCCCGCGGCAGCGCCCGGCGACTCGAAGAGAAGCGCCTCGAGGTCGTCGCCGTCGAGACGCTCGGCGAAGGGCTGGCCGCACTGTTCGACTGAAGCGACGGGCTTCGCGCGTCACACCTCGGGTCCGCGCCCCGCCGGCTTGTCGGCTGCCTTCGCCAGCTTGCTCCTGGTGTGCTCCCAGCCGTCGACCTCGCTGCGCCGCCGGGGGAAGCGCGCCATCAGCAGCTCTCCGAGCTCGCGCTCGCTTTGCGGCGGCGCCACGTCTCGCAGCGCGTCGGCCATCTCGAGCGCGGTGCGATACCGCCGGTCGGGGGCCTTGGCCAGCGCCACCTCGAGCACCTGCCAGAAGTCGTCGCTGATGCCCGGCGGCCGCGGCAGGTCGTCGTTGACGATGGCTTCCATGGTCCTGGTGTCGTCGCCCTGGTCGAAGGCGCGCTGGCCCACCAACGCTTCGTACAGAATCAGCCCCATCGCGAAGAGGTCGCTGCGGCGATCGATGCGCTCGGCGGTGGCCTGCTCGGGGCTCATGTACAGCGGCTTGCCCTTCACGATGCCCGGCAGCGTCACCGTGCGCTGGTCGCGCATCTTGGCCACGCCGAAGTCGAGCACCTTCACCCGCCCGTCGAAGCCCACCATCATGTTGTGGGGCGACAGGTCGCGGTGCACCAGCCCCAGCGAGACCCCATCTTCGTCCTTCAGCTCGTGCGCGGCGTGCAGGCCGGCCAGCGCCTGACAGAGCACCGCGGTGATGAGCCCGTGGGGCAGCGGCCCGTGCCGCCAAGAGATGACCGCGTCGAAGTCGACGCCGCGAACCAATTCCATCGCGATGAAGTACGAGCCGCCCGACTGGCCGAAGTCGTAGAAGGTGATGAGGTTGGGGTGGTTCAACTGCATGCCCAGCTTGGCCTCGTCCTGGAACTGGTCGACCACCGTGGGGTCGAGCGCCAGCCGGGGCAGAATGCGCTTGAGCGCCACCAGCCGCGAGACGCCGCCCGGGTTCACCGTGCGCGCCACCATCACCTGGGCCATGCCGCCGGTGCCCAGGGGGTGCAGCAATTCGTAGCGGCCGATGCGCGCGTGCGGGCGGAAGTCGCCGCGCGCCGCCAGTTCGTCGAGCCGATCGAGCGGCAACTGCCCTTCGGCCAACGCGATGAACGAGAGCACCGCCGAATCGAAGGTCTCGGCCACGCCCTCGACCAGCGCCAGCACCTGGGTGGGGTCGCTGAATTCACCGGGCAGCACGAAGCCCAGCGAGCCCAGGCCGATTCGGCCCAGGTCGAGCGCCGCCACGAAGAGGGTGCGCCCGTGGTCGAGCACCTGCGCGCCGCGACGACCCGCCGCGCTGCCCACGTCGAAGTGCTCCTTGCCCCACACCCGCGTCAGCACCGGCCCGTCGTTGCCCAGCAACTGCAGGAACGCGCCGCGGGCGTGAATCATGCGGGCGCACTGCGAGAGGTACACGTCGACCGCCACCTCGAGCCCCAACTGGCGCTCGATGCAGTCTTCGAGCACCTCGTCGGCCAGGCGCTGCACGGCGAGCAGCCCGCGCAGGAAGCGAATTTCCTCTTCGGGCGACTCGAAGCGCAGCGCGTCGAACGAACTCCACGCCATGGCGGCAGACCTACTTCTTCTGCTCCGCGTTGTAGATGGCGTCGGCGATGCGGTACGCCGAACCCTCGAGCTGCTTGACGCCCGCCTTGATCTTCGTCGGGTCGTTGGTCTCGAGCTGCTTCTTCAGGTTCGCCATGTCGACGGTGATTTCCCCGCGGTCCTTTTCCGACAGCAGGTTGGCGTATTCCTCGAGCGACTTCTCGGTGGTGTAGATGAGCCCGTCGGCAGCGTTGCGCAGGTCGGCCAGTTCCTTCTTCTTCTTGTCGCCTTCGACGTTGCTCTGCGCGTCGTTCACCATCTTCTGGATCTCGGCCTCGGTCAGGCCCGAGTTCGAGACGATGCGCACGTTCTGCACGCGACCGGTGCCCAGGTCCTTCGCCGACACGTGCACCAGCCCGTTGGCGTCGATGTCGAAGGTCACTTCGATCTGCGGCACGCCACGCGGCGCGGGCGGAATGCCGACCAGCTCGAACCGGGCCAGGGTCTTGTTGTCGCCGGCCATGTCGCGCTCGCCCTGCAACACGTGCACGCTCACCAGGGGCTGGTTGTCGGTGGCGGTCGAGAACACCTGCGACTTCTTGCAGGGAATGGTGGTGTTCTTGTCGATGATCTTGGTCATCACGCCGCCGGCCGTCTCGACGCCCAACGAGAGCGGGGTGACGTCGAGCAGCAGCACGTCCTTGACCTCGCCCTTGAGCACGCCACCCTGAATCGCGGCGCCGATGGCGACCACCTCGTCGGGGTTGATGCCCTTGTGCGGCTCACGGCCGAAGAATTCCTTCACCTTCTTCTGCACCGCCGGCATGCGGGTCATGCCGCCGACCAACAGCACCTGGTCGACCTGCTTGGCCTCGAGCGCCGCGTCCTTGAGCGCGGTGCGACAGGGCTCGACCGAGCGCTCGACCAGGTCCTTCACCAGGTTCTCGAACGTGGCCCGGTCGAGGTTTTCCTGCATGTGCTTGGGGCCGCTGGCGTCGGCGGTGATGAAGGGCAGGTTGATTTCGGTCTCGCTCGCGCTCGACAGCTCGTGCTTGGCGCGCTCGGCCGCTTCCTTCAGGCGCTGCAACGCCATGCGGTCCTTGCGCAGGTCGATGGCGTTCGCGGTCTTGAAGCGCTCGGCCAGGAAGTCGATGAGCTTGTTGTCGAAGTCTTCGCCGCCCAGGTACGTGTCGCCGTTGGTCGACTTGACCTCGAAGACGCCCGAGTTGAGCTCGAGAATCGAAATATCGAAGGTGCCACCGCCCAGGTCGTAGACCGCCACCTTCTCGGTCTTGCCCTCGTTCTTCTTGTCGAGGCCGTAGGCCAGCGCCGCGGCCGTGGGCTCGTTGATGATGCGCAGCACGTTGAGACCGGCGATGCGCCCGGCGTCCTTGGTGGCCTGCCGCTGACCGTCGTTGAAGTACGCGGGCACCGTGACCACCGCTTCGGTCACCGGCTCGCCCAGGTAGTCCTCGGCGGTCTGCTTCATCTTGCCCAGCACCATCGAGGAGATCTCGGGCGGGCTGTAGGCCTTGCCGCGAATCTCGACCCAGGCGTCGCCGTTGTCCGAGGCCACGACCTTGTAGGGCACCATCGAGGTGGCGCGCTTGCTCTCGGGCGCGTCGAAGCGCCGCCCCATCAGCCGCTTCACCGCGTAGACGGTGTTCTCGGGGTTGGTGACGGCCTGACGCTTGGCGATCTGCCCGACCAGGCGCTCGCCGGCCTCGGTGAAGGCGACCATCGACGGCGTGGTCCGGCTCCCCTCGGAGTTGGGAATGACGACGGGCTCACCGCCCTCCATCACCGCCACGCACGAGTTCGTCGTTCCCAGGTCGATTCCGATGACTTTTCCCATGTCCCCCTCAAACGCGACACGGTACAGGTTCAGTGAAAGCATGACTTCAGGACGCCTTGCTCGGGTCCGTCGGCTCAGCAGCTGGCGCCGCAGGCTCGCTCGCCGCGGGCGCCGGAGCCGCAGCCGCAGCTTCGGGCGCGCGGGAGACCACCACCAGCGCCGGCCGCACCAGGCGGTCGTTGAGCGTGAAACCGCGCAGCACCTCGGCGAAGACGTGGTTGGGCGGCAGGTCGGTGGTCTCGGCCGCGCTCATCGCCTCGTGGCGGTTGGGGTCGAACACCTGCCCCTTGGCGCTGAAGGCCTTCACCCCGTGCTTGCCCAGCGTGTCCTCGAACAGCCGGCGGATCATTTCCACGCCCTTCTTCAGGCTCTCGTAGTCGGCGGGCGACCGGGCGTGCTCGAGCGCGCGGTCGAGGTTGTCGAAGACGGGCAGGAAGTCCTTGAGCAGCTTCTCGGACCCGTACTTCTGCACCTCGTCTTTTTCCTTCTGTGCGCGCTTCTTGTAGTTCTCGAGGTCGGCGGCGGCCCGCAGCACCTTCTCGTGCTCGTCCTTGAGCTTGTGCATCATGTCTCGGCCGCGTGACATCGAGAGCTCGAGCTCCTGCTTGAGCGTCACCAGCTCGGCGTCTCGCGGGTCTGGCGCGGCGGGGGGCTCTTCACCCTTCTCGCGACGCTCGACGCTCTTGAGCGCCTCGTTGATCACGTCTTGCGAAATGTCCGCGCTGAATTGGCCCTTATTGCCTGAGTTCTCACTCACCACGTTGAGTCAACCACAACCCCGCGGCCCAAGTCTTCAACCGTAACACGCCTCAACGACGGAACTTTCGGCCGCCCTCGATGACCGTCACCTGTCAACGGGAACTTCACCTTCTGGTGCAGTCAAGCCGCCAACGTGCAGCCCGGCTGTCATTTGCGGCGGCCGATGGTCTTCTTCGGCTTCGGCGCAGGCGAAGGGTCGTGCTCGGGCGGAGGCGAGGGTGGCGTGGCCGCGGGCGGCGGCGGCTCGAAGCTGGCGGGCGCGGCGTCGACCGGGGTGGCGGTGGGGTCGGGTACCGGCGAACCGTCGGCGGGCGGCGGCGGGGCCACCACCACCTTCTTGATGACCCCCTCGGCCTTCTTCACCCCGGTCTCGGCGAAGGTCGCCACCTCTTCGGCCGTCTTGCGGGCCAGGTGACCAAAGTCCTTCAGCCCCTCTCGCAGCTTCTGCTGCTTCTCGGGGTCCTTCACGTCTTCCATCAGCTTGCCCGCTTCCTCCTGCACTTCCTTGCCGAAGCGCTTGAAGTCCTCACCCGTCTTCTTGAGGAAGGTCTTGAGCTTGCGGTCCCACGGAGCGTCAGCCATGGGGCCAGTCTAGCCGAGCGGTGAAGCGGCTGTGGCACGGTCGACCAACCAGTGCCAACATGAGCCAGAGCGTGGCCAGGCTGGTTCGACACTTCATCGAGGAGCCCCGGGCGTGCAGCTACCTGCCCGACGTGAAGGCTGCGCTCGAATACCGGTTGATGGTCGACGTGACGCCCACCGAGCTCGAAGGGCTGCTGATGCGCGGCTGGCGACGGTTCGGCCCCGCCTACTTCCGCCCCGCGTGTCGGCCCTGCACCGGCTGCGATTCGATTCGGCTCGACGTGCACCGCTTCGACCCCACCACCTCGCAGAAGCGGGCGCTGCGGCGCGCGCGGCGATTCCGGGTCGAGGTCGGCCGGCCGCGCATCGACCCCGCCCGGCTCGAGCTGCACGCCCGCTGGCACCGCACCCGCGAAGACGCGCGCGGGTGGGAACCGACCAACCTGAGTGAAGACGAGTACGCCACCCAGTTCGCCTTTCCCTCGAGCACCGGCCGCGAGACCGCCTGGTACGACGGCGAGAAGCTGGTGGCGCTGGGGCTCATCGACGTGACGCCCAACTGCGTGTCGGCCGCCTACTTCTTCTACGACCCCATCATTTCGAAGGTCTCGCCGGGCATCGGCAACGTCATGCTCTGCGTGGAAATGGCGCGCGACCTGGGCGCCCAGCACGTCTACCTGGGCTACCGCGTCGAGGGCTGCGCGTCGCTGACCTACAAGGGGCACTTCTCGCCGCACGAACTGCTGACCGGGCGACCGGCGATGACCGAAGCCGCCGAGTGGGTCGAGCGCAGCAACGTGCCCTGACGCGGCTCACCCCGGGTCGACCTCGAACTCGAACTCGAGCTGGCGGCCTGCAGGCCTGGCTTGCTCCGGTGACGGCTTGAGCTGAGCGAGCTCTCCACGAGCCAGCTCGAGCTCGGCCTGGGTGGCGTACAGCGACATCACCGTGGCGCGCAGCCGCGAGGTGTCGGTGGCGCCGGCGAGATCGGCGAAGGTGTACGGCGACACCGGGCTGCCGCCGGGGGCACGCCAGGTCAGCCCTGGCATACGGGCTCCGCGGCCGGCCACCAGCCGTCAGCCATCAACGAGCCCACCGCTTCGACCGGGCGCGCCGACCCGCGGTACCTCGCTGCGAGCGCGATGGCCTGCACCAGCGCCCGCGTGCGCGACGCGCCCGAGGCCACCAGCAGGCGCTGCACCCGTACCCGCTCGTCGAGCACCACGAGCAGGAAGACCCGCGCCATGTCCATGGTCACCTCGAACTCGTCGCCGATGCCCAGCACGAGATCGAAGGACCCCAGCCGTGACTCCTCGTCGAGTCGCGAGCGGAAGGCGTCGGGTGAAAATGATGGATCGACCAGCATCACCACCGCGCGGTGGTCGAGACGTGTTCCCATGAGTGGCTCCCCCTGCAAGGCGTTGCGACGGTGCGCGCATTGCGGCTCGTGTGCCAGCGCTCGCGCACCTGTGCCCACCGCGCGCTTCGCGGGACCACGGCGCTCGATTCGATGGAAGGGGTCGATGCCGGTGGCCGCGCGGCAGCCCCGCAGCCTTCATTTTACGGGGCGTTGCCGAGCCGCGGGCACCCATCGGCGTGATGGGCTCCTCGTCGGTCAGGGTGATGCAGTGGGCGCTGCAGACGCCAGGTCTTCAGAACGGCGCGTCTTCGTCGCCCGGAGGCGGCACGCCGTCGTCGGACAGCCCCGAGCCGCCACCATCGCCACCCTGCTGACGGGCGATTTCGGCTTCGATGGCGGCCAGCAGCGCGCGCTCCTTGTCGTGCCAGCGCGACTTCGACGGGTCGTTCAGGCTGCGGCGGCTGCCCGAGGCGTAGAACTCGAGGTCCTGCATCGAGGCGCCCGAAATCGGCATGCCCTTGCTGCGGCCGTAGGGCGGGAAGACCAGGTCCGTTCCGCCGCCGCCGCCCGAGGGGCGCGAGCTGCCGGTGCTCGAGCTGCGAGCGGCCGCGCGCGGAGGCGCCGACCCTTCCGGGCGCAGGTTCATCTGGTCGAAGGTGATCGAAAAACCTTCACCCGCCTTCACCGCACTGCCCACGCGCACATGCTCCACGCTGCCATCGGGGCGGTTCACGGCCACGGAAACGATGAATCGGTCGCTCATGGCGGGCAGCTAAAGCACGAGCATGGTGTCCTCTCAAGCGCTCGTGCGACACTGCGAGGTGCTCTCATGCTGCCCAATGCCGTTCTGGTCGTCGACGACGAACCCATCGTGCTCGACGTGCTCGCCGTCGCGCTCAAGAAGAAGGGCCTCGAGGTCTTCACGTCGACGACCCTGGCCGAAGCGAACGCGCTGGCCACCAATCACCTGTTCGCGTGTCTGCTGGCCGACAAGAACCTGCCCGATGGCACCGGGCTCGACCTCATCGAGCGCTTCCGCACGACGCAGCCGCTGTGCGCCTGCCTGGTGATGACGGGCTACCCGAACGCCGACGCCATCTTGAAGGCCATGCGCCTGGGCGCGGTGGACTTCCTCGAGAAGCCCTTCCCCGCCATCGCGGTCATCCAGGAGAAGGTGATGAGCATCGTCGCCAGGCAGCAACTGCTCGCCGAGCGGGAGGTGCTGGCGGCGCGGGTGAAGCAGTTGCAGGAACGGGGCGGGCAGGAAGACTTCCGAGAGACCGCGCAGATTGCGCTCTTGCAGCAGGCGCTCGAGGTCGCGCAGGAAGACCTGAAGACCGCGCGCACCGAGTCCGAACAGCGGGCCCGACAGGAACTGGACCTGATGAGCAGCCGAGTCGACGCGCTCAAGTTCCGGTACGCGCGCATGGTGACGGCGATGCGGCAGTGCGCGGCGGGGTTGTCGAATCTGCTCGAGGCCCACGCGGTGGCGCCCGAGGCCGAGCGCGAGTTGCGGGAAGCGCGACGGGCGCTGACCCAGGTGCTCGACGAATCGGGTCAGTCGCTGCCGCGCGTCGACTGACTTCGACGCGGGTCACCAGCCGGCGGCTCGATGCGTCGACTTCACGCTCCAATCGGCTCGACGAAAAATCATGCCCCCTGTCGGTCGTGACGCCGAACCATCGTTCGGAGAGACCTTTGGAAGTCCTGCAGACTCGGTCGGGCGGGCACTCGGCGACACTGTTCACCAGGACGCACGGAATCTCGCACTCCGCGCGCACCCCGGAGAGCGAGTTCCACTCGAGACACTTTCTGCCGTTGGAACAATCGCTGTCGGCGGAGCACGCCTCGCACTCGGAGTCGCCCGCGCAGACGTCGTGCAGTTCCCCTCGACGGCTCTCGTTCACCGCGACCCGAGCACAGGCGCACAGCACGAGAAGCACGCAGCCGAAGCGACCCAGCGACGAACGAGCACCCATGACCGACCCCTCACTCGACCGAATCCGATCTTCGGCGCCTCGCCCGAGTGTATCGAACTCCAAGCGTCCCCGATGCCCCAGACGAACCGCCACCACCCCCGGCCGTTGTCGTACGCTGCCGGCTCCGTGTTCGACCTCCGCGTGCACCCGCAGGCCCTCAGCGACCAGGACCTGGAGACGCTGACCTTCTTCGGGGTCGAGCGGGTGCTGCTGGTCGCCGACGCCACCATCCACCCGGCGACGCCGACGGCCATCTTCGAGCACTTCGAGCACCTGCTCTCGGTCGAGCTCCCGCGCTTCGAGCGCCACGGTCTGCGCGCCCGCGTCGCCCTCGGCGTGCACCCGCTGGTGGTGCCCCGTCGTGGCTTGTCGCAGGTGCTCGAGACGCTCCCGGCCTTCCTGCGTGAAGGCAAGGTCGCCGCTCTTGGCCTCCTGGGGCTCGCTCGAGGAGGCGCCCCCGAAGAAGAAGCCCTGCTCGCCCAACTCGAGCTCGCGCAGACGCTGAGCCTGCCCGCGCTCATCACCACGCCGGTGCGCGATCGCGAAGCGATGACCCGCCGCCTGCTCCGCCTGCTCACCGAAGCACCGCTCGACCGGCGCCGCGTGTTCATCGACGGCGCCACCAGCAAGACGGTTCGCACCATTCACGGGCTCGGGTTCTTCACCGGCCTGACCCTGCACCCCGAGCACCTGAGCGCCGAACGCGCGGTGGCCCTGGTCCGCTCGATGGGCGTGGAGCGGCTGGTGCTCGACACCGGTATCGGCGACGGCGCGGCCGACCTGCTCGCCCTGCCCCGCGCCGCACGGTTGCTCACCCGCGCCGGCCTCAGCCGCCGAGTCGTGGAGCGCGTCACCAGCACCAACGCCGCCGCCTTCCTCGCTGGAGAATCGCCATGAACCTGAGCACGCCGCTGTCGATGAAGCTGGGCCTGAAGTACCCGCTGGTCTCGGCGCCGATGTTCCTCATCTCGAACAAGCAGATGCTGGTGGCCTGCGCCGAGGCCGGCATCCTCGGCTGCATGCCCTCGCTCAACGCGCGCACCAGCGAGCAGTTCCGCGCCGACCTCGCGTGGGTGCGCGAGCGTACCGACAAGCCCTTCGGCATCAACCTGACCATCGGCCTGACGCCGCCCGAGCGGCTCGAGGCCGACTTCGCCGCCATCATCGAGTACCGCGTGCCGGTGCTCATCACCAGCTACGGCAACCCCACCGAGTACGTGAAGCGCGCGCACGAGCACGGCATGACCGTCTTCCACGACGTCATCTCGCTGCAGCACGCGAAGAAGGCCGCTGCGGCGAAGGTCGACGCGCTCATCGCGGTGGCTGCGGGCGCAGGTGGCCACGCCGGGCGCATCAGCCCCTTCGTGCTCTACCCCTGGCTCAAGAAGGAGACGGGCCTGCCCATCGTCGCCGCCGGCTGCATCACCGACGGCTCGCAGGTCGCCGCCAGCCTGACCTTGGGCGCCGAGCTCTGCTACCTGGGCACGCGCTTCATCGCGTCCACCGAGTGCGGCGCCAGCGACGCCTACAAGCAGAAGGTGCTGGCCATCGGCCCCGAAGATCTCGAGTACACCGACCAGGTCTCGGGCATTCACGCCAACTTCATCAAAGACACCATTCCCCAGGGCTTCACGCCCGACCGCAGCCCCGAGGGCAGCAAGCGCTGGAAGGACGTGTGGAGCGCGGGTCAGGGCGTGGGGCTCATCGACGCGGTGGAGCCCATTTCGGTCATCGTCGAGACCCTGGCGCGCGAGGCGCACGACGTGTTCGCCCGGCTCGCGTAAGCTCTCGCGCCAGCGTGGCTGCCGATTCCCAGGACCACACGGTCGTCGTTCACGTCATGCCCGGCGAGGTGCTCGCCGAGCAGTGGCGCATCGAATCGCGCGTGGGCCAGGGGGCGATGGGCAGCGTCTTCCGCGGGCGCGACCTGACCACCAACGGCGTGGTGGCGGTGAAGATTCTGGCACCCGAACACTGCCGCAAGCCTCGCGTGCTAGCCCGCTTCGAGCGCGAAGCCGAGACCATGACCACCCTGCGCCACCCGAACATCGTGCAGTTGTACGGGCACGGTCGGCGCGGGGCGCTGCCCTTCATCGTCATGGAGTTCCTCGAGGGGCTGACCCTGGGCGACGTGATGACCAAGAACGGCGCGCTCGGCGTTCACGAGACGGTGGCGGTGGTCAAGCAGGTGGCCGCGGGCCTCTCGTTCCTGCACCACCACGGCCTGGTGCACCGCGACGTGAAGCCGCACAACATCGTCATCGGCGTCGGCGGGCGGGTCACCATTCTCGACCTGGGGGTGGTGCGCGACCAGGCGAACCCCGGCCTCACGCGACCTGGCGCCATGGTCGGCACGCCGTATTACATGTCGCCCGAGCAGATCTACGGCGTCGACGACATCGACAAGCGCACCGACGTCTACGCGCTGGCCGCGATGACCTTCGAGATGCTGACCGGGCGCCCGCCGTTCCTGGGCAACAACAACTTCGAGGTGCTCTACGGGCACAAGACCCAGGCGCCTCCCGACGCGGCGGCGCTGGTCAAGTCGTTGCCCAGGGGCGTCTCGCAGGCCATCGCGCGTGGCATGGCCAAGCAGCGCGAAGAGCGGCCGGCGAGCGCGACCGAATTCGTGGCCGACCTCGAGGCCTCGGCCGGCTCGCGCAAGGTCGACCTCGGCAAGGCCTTCGCCGCCATCATTCCCCCGCCGGCGCCGCGCAAGGTGCGCAAGAGCCTGGCCCCGCCGGCGAAACCTCCACCGCCCATCGCCACGTCCGGGAGCAGCGCCGACCTTCCCCTGGCGCACGACGACGACGTGCAGTCGGTCGAATCGCCCGCGCCTGCGCCGCTCGACAGCGACGCCGACCTGCGTACGGTGACCATCGGCCCCGAGGCGCTCGCCGCGGCCCGGCGCGAGTTCGAGCGCAGCCAGCAGCCGCAGCGCAAGCCCAACCCGTCGAACGACCGCACCCGGGTCGACCTGGCGCCGGTGGCTTCCTCGCCCTCGATCTCGGTCACCACCACCACGCCGGTCGAAGCAGGTGAACTGGAAATCTCGGCCCGCGCACGCGGCAAGGTGGTGCGGGCGCAGGTCTTCGTCGACGACGTCAATCGAGGCCTGTGCCCGATGTCACTGCTGCTCTCGGCGGGAGAGCACGAGCTACGCGTCGAATTCAAAGGCTACGCGCCGCGCGAGCAGGTCGTCACCATCAGCGGAGGCGAGCCGCAGACGTTGACGGTGTCGTTCGACTGATCGACCTCACCTCAGGGCACGTACCTGGCGAAGGCGTCGAGGTTCTTCCCCAACGACTCGAACCAACTGACCACCGCCTTCGGTTCCAGGAAGGTGTGCTCGACGCTGCGCCGCAGCTCCACGCCGTGGGCCCCGTAGTACACCACGCCCGGGCTCTTCGGCTCGGGCGGAGGCCCGCCGATGACGACGTACGCGAGCGGCTCTCCACCAGGCCCGAAGTAGTACGCCACGTCGGTGGCCCAGGTCTCGTGGCCCACGTGCACCGTGCAGACCCGAAGGACCCGGCGTTCGGCCGCGTCTTCGAAGAAGAACGTGACGATGGGGGGCACGCCCTCGGTGCCGTTGGGGTAGTCCATGGTGACTTCGACGCGAGGCAGCGCCTTGTCCGCCACCTTCTTCTTCAACGCCGTCACCTGGGCGTCGATGGCGGCGAGTTCCTTGAGCGAGGGCGCCGCGTGAACGGCCAGGGACACCGTGAGGGTGACGACGAAGCAACCGAGTCGGGCAGTCATTGGCGTCGCAGGGTACTTCACCCTCGACGACTCAGGGCAAGGGTCCAAAGCCCGCGTCGGTCGGCGTACCGAGGAACGTGCCGCCCAGCGTGCGCCCGAAGCCGATGTCGCCACCCGTGTCTTCGAAGAGCACCGAGAACGACCCGCGGGTCAGTTGCCCCACCTGCCCGCCCTGGGTGATGGTGAGGTCGCCGCGCTTGACCTGCGGCAGCACCCGCACCGCTTCGCCGCCGGGCGCGTGGTCGACCGTGCAGCGCAGCACGCCCGCATCATCGGCCCCATCGAGCGCCAGCGTGAGGCCCGGCTTGACGTCGATGCCCCGAATCAGCACCGACACCCGGGCCACCACGTCGACGAAGACCCCGCGATTGAAGGTGTAGGTCACCTGCAGCGCCTCGTCGTTGCGCTCGAGGTCGACACCCGAGATGTCGAGCGGGAAGACCGCGCCCAGGCTGCCCGACAGGCCATTGTCGGGACCACACGCGGCGAGCGCGAGCAGCGCCAGCACCAGCGCAGCGAGCAGCCGTCGGGTCATTGCTCCACCGCGATCTTGAGCGCACCCGCGTTGGTGACGGTCAGGCCCTGCTCGTCGACCGCGGGCGGCACCCGGTAGACCACCACCCGCTTGCCGGTCGAGAGGAAGCCGTGCTTCGGCGCGTAGCCGCCGCCGGTGTCGACCACCAGCTCCTGCCAGTTGCCCGCCACGCGCTGGGCGATGCGCAGCTCGTCTTCGGCGGTGGTGCACGAGGTGTCGGGCACGCCGGCGCGCGGCGAGCACACGTAGTAGGCGATCGACGGCTCGTGGTGCACCACGTCCATCGCGAGGTTGGGGTACCAGCCGCCCGAGCCCGCACCGAAGACGGGGTCGGCGGTCTGCCACACCGAGCCGGTGGGCTTGTTCAGGTACCAGAGCTGGCTGCCGCCCAGGTCGACCACCGCCAGGCCGAAGCCCTGCTCGCTGTCCCACGCGAGCGACGCGCCGGTCTGGGTGTTCGAAATGTTGATGACGTTGGCCGGCGCCGACCACCCGCCGGAGGTGTCGCGCTCCTGGAAGTAGACGTTCTGGCCGTTGGTGTCGGCGGTGCCGAACATCTGATCGTACACGATGCCCACCGAGCCCGTGTCGCTGGGCGCGAGCTGAATGTGGCCGCCCCACGCCTGCTTGCTGTTGCCGCCGGCGTTGACGCAGTGGCCGCTGAGCGAGCCCAGGCCCGAGCCCTGCCATTCTTCGACGTCGCTGCCCGCCCAGTCCTGCTGGGGGAACTGCCCGTCGTGACCGTCGCGGTACGCGTACAGCAGCGCGCCCGAGTGGTCGACGGCCACCGAGGGCCACAGGCCGACCAGCGTGCCACGGTCGGACACCGCGTTGCCGCAGGTCACCTGATCGCCCTTGGTCGCCACCAGGTTCTCGGTCCACGTGGTGCCGTTGGTGCGCACCGCCAGCGCGGCGTCGTTCTGGCGCCAGAAGATGGACATGGTGAGGTCGGTCGGCCCGCCCAGGTAGGCCACCATCGGCTCGTGCGTGGTGGGGTCGAAGGCCAGCGACAGCCCGACCTTGCGCTGCACGAAGCGAATGGTCTGCGGCGTCGACACCACGCCCTGCTTCCATTCGAGGTACTTGAGGTCGTAGTCGGTGATGCCCATCACCGAATTGGTGGCGCTGGGCGTGTAGTAGGCGACGCCCACCCGGTCCTGCGTGGAGTCGACGGCGATGGCGAAGTACGTCGCGTCACGCGCGGTGGAATCGAGGTCGCTCACCACGAACGGAGCCTGGGCGCCGCCTCCGCCAGAACCACCGCCCACGTGGCCGCCACCCGCACCGCCGTCCACGCCGGAGGGACCAGGACAGGCCGCGAACAGCGCAGCCGTCGAGAGCACGAAGAGTCGTCGCATGCGGGTGAGTCCTCGAAGAAGGTGAAGCGGCCGTACGTGGCCCGAATGCTACCTGCATTCGCCCCCGCTGCGGGCCACTTCGTCGACTGTGGAGGACTGCCACCACCACCTGGGGGCGAAGGCCCCCACCTGCCCGAGTGGCGCTTGCTTCGTGCGCCATCGCGGCCAGAATGCCCCGCATGGCGGAAGACGACGAAGCAGACCTGTCGCGGCGCGTATTCGTGCAGCGCGTGACCTTCATGGGCGGCGGGGTGGTGCTGCTGGGCAGCGCCTGTGACGACGCGAAGCAGAAGGCCCCTGCCCCGCCGGCGGCGCCCGTGCGCCCGGCGGTGACCACCTCGTCGCACCGCACCTTCACCAACGACGAATGGGCCACGCTCACCGCGGCGGTCGATCGCGTGCTGCCCAAAGACGAAGACCCCGGCGCGCTCGAGGCCAACGTGCCCGAATACATCGACCGCATGCTGCAGACCGCGCAGTTGGAGCAGATGAAGTCGAACTTCGTGCCGGGCCTGGCCGCGCTCGACCGTCGCGCCCGTGGCCTGTTCCAGAAGCCCTTCGCCGAGTGCGCGCCGAAGGACCAGGACGAGGTGCTCACGCTCTTCAAGAACAGCCCCGAGAAGAGCGGCGAAGCGCGTTGGTACGAGATTCTGGTGGTGCTCTGCCTGGAAGGCTTCCTGGGCGACCCCAGCTACGGCGGCAACCAGGGCGAGGTCGGGTGGAAGACGCTGGGCTTCACCCTGGTGGGCCGCAACGTGAAGGGCGACCCGGCGAAGGGGTACGACGGCGCGAAGGCGCTCAAGGCGCTGACCTGCGGCGTCGGGCGGGGCTGCTGACATGGCGCACGACGCGGTGGACGTGGTGATCATCGGCTCGGGCGCCGGCGGCGCTCCGATGGCGCTCGAGCTGGGCAAGGCAGGCCTCAAGGTCGTGCTGCTCGAGAAGGGCAATTGGTACAAGACCGAAGACTTCGTGCACGACGAGATTCTGAACTCGCGGCGCAACTTCTTCATGCCCCTGCCGTGGGAAGAGCCGCACCTCTGGCGCAAGGGCCCCGACCAGCCCTACGCGCGCACCAACGAAGCGTGGACCGCCAACTGCGTGGGCGGCGGCACCGTGCACATGAGCGGGTACTTCTATCGGCTCAAGCCGGTCGACTTCCGCCTGCGCAGTGAGCTGGGGGCCATCGCCGGCGCCAACCACGCCGACTGGCCCATCACCTACCAGGACCTCGCGCCCTTCTACGATCGCGCCGAGGCCGAGCTGGGCGTCTCGGGCAACGCCGTGCCGCACCCCTTCCTCGAGCCGCGCAGCCGCAACTACCCGATGGCTCCGCTGGCCGAGCACCCCGCCGCGCAGGAAATCGATCGCGTGGCCAAGCAGTTGGGCTGGCACGCCATTCCCACCGCGCGCGGCATCGCCAGCCAGCCGTACAAGGGCCGCGGCGGCTGCGTGTACTGCACGCTGTGTGGCAGCTACGGCTGCGAGCACGAGGCCAAGAGCAGCACGCTGGCCGCCATCATTCCCCAGGCCATCGCCACCGGGAACGTCGAGCTGCGCGCGCGCTGCATGGCGAAGGAAATCACCGTCGACGCGAAGGGCCTGGCGAAGAGCGTGGTGTACCTCGACGAGAAGGGCGTCGAACACGAACAGCCGGCCAGCACGGTGGTGGTCTCGTGCACCGCGGTCGAGAGCGCGCGCCTGCTGCTCAATTCGAAGAGCGCCCGCTTCCCCACGGGGCTGGCCAACGGCAACGGCCAGGTCGGCAAGAACCTGCTCTTCTCGTCGTTCGGCCAGTCGAAGGCCACCTTCAAGGTCAGCGCGCAGAAGAAAGACGCGCCCTGGCTCGAGTCGACGCTGCCCTTCATCAACCGCTCGGTGCAGGACTTCTACCTGATGCCCGACGAGCGCTTCGGCTTCCGCAAGGGCGGCACGCTGGGCTTCATGTGGCAGCACCCCAACCCCATCTTCGCGGCGGTGGGGCTGGCGAAGAAGGGCGAGGCTGGCGTGTTCGGCAAGGCGCTCAAGGACCGGCTGCGCGAGTACCGCGACAGTCGCATTCTCGAGTTCGAGATCTACGGTGAATTCCTCTCGAACGCCGACACCCAGGTGACGGTCGACGGCAAGGTGAAGGACCGGTTCTCGTTGCCCGTCGCGGCCATCACCGTCAAGCGCCACCCGTTGGACCTGAAGATGACGAAGTTCCTCGTCGAGCGCGGCGAAGAGGTGCTCGCGGCGCTCAACCCCGAGCGCGTCGACCGGGTGGGCGTGGCCGGAGAGACCACCATTCTGCAGGGAGGCACCTGCCGCTTCGGCACCGACCCGTCGACCAGCGTGCTCGACCGCGACTGCCGCAGCCACGAAGTGAAGAACCTCTACGTGGTCGACGGCAGCTTCATGCCCACCAGCGGCGGCGTGCCGGTGACGCTGACCATCGTCGCCAATTCCTTCCGGGTCGCCAGCCGCCTGCTGGCCAACCTGAAACACTGAGCCTTCGCGTGCGCCCGTCGACCCTCATGCTGCTGGCCGGGCTGTCGCTGGGCGCCTGCAAGAAGGACGAGCCGGCGGTGGTGCTTCGTCGCGATGGCGCGCTGGGGGCGCAGCGCTGTTCGGGTCGGCCCGGCCCGAAGAACCGGCTCAACCCCGTGCTGCAGCGGCCCTTCGACGGGCAGTACCCGGTGTACCGGCTGTTCGACCACGACTTGCCCGAGCCCCGCGCCGTCGACTCGAAGCGCGAGAGCGACACCGAATTGACCTGGTGCGGCCTGGTGGCGCTGGGCCTCGACGACGGGTCGACCGGCTACGCCTTCGGTCTGCCGATGGACACGCCAGTGCTCTCGGCCGCCGACGGCGAGGTGGTCAGCGCCGGGGTCAAGGCGCCGTGGGCCTGCGCGCGCACCCACCGCATCGTCGACGACGAGCAGTGGGTCGAAGTTCGCCACGACGGGCTGGGCGGGGTCGGCTTCCTCACCCGCTACTCGGCGCTCTCGAAGGTGGTGGTGACGTCGGGCGACAAGGTGGTGGCCGGGCAACGGCTGGGCCTCTCGGGCCAGTCGCGGTGCGCGCGGCTGCCCGCGCTCGAGTTCGAGGTGCTGCGGTTGACCGACACCCGAACCGGTCGCCCGGCGGTGGTCGACCCCTACGGGTGGGACGGCCCGGGCCCCGACCCGTGGGCCGAGAGCGAGCACGGCGTGCGCAGCGACTGGCTGTGGATCGACGGTGAAGCGCCGACCCTCAAGTCGTCGAAGTGAACGTCAGGGCGCGCCGCCGTCGGCGTAGCAGGGCGAGGTGCCACCGTCGGTGGGCACGCCGCAACCGCTGAGGGCGAAGACCTGCATCGGCGCATTGCTGGCGTTGCTCGCGAGCGTGATGCTCGCGTTGTACGCCTTGGCCTGGGTGGGCGCGAAGATGACCTGCAGGTAGAGGTACTTGTTGCCGCCAATCGACACCGGCAGGTCGTGACCGGTGCCCGCGTCGGCGTCGTAGCCCACCGTCATGGTGAACGCCGAGTCGCCGGTGAGCGTGGCCGAGGTGACGTCGAGGTTCGCGGTGCTGTTGTTGCGAATGCTGATGGTGTTCTGCGGGGCCTGGCCAATCTTGGTGCCGGTGCCGAATTCCTGACCGAAGCCCAGCGAGAGGCGATCGGGGCACAGGGTGGGCGTGGACTGCAGGTCGTCCTTCGAGCAAATGTCGATACCGCCGTCGGGCAGCAAGGGCACCTTTCCACACGAGGCAAAACCGCAGAGAATGGACAGCGAGACGAGAGCGGCGAGCAGTGGACGCGTCATGACATTTCCCCGAGGCGAACGAATCGTGCGAAGCCGCGTGAAGCTAACCCAGCCTCGGCTGATCGTCGCGTTCTTGTTGTCGCTCGGTACGCTCGGGTGCGGGAGCGTCAGCGAGCAGTTCCTCGGCACCCGCATCCCCGACGACTGCAACGGCGCGTGGAGCGTCTGCTCGACCACCGTCGGCTGCATTCTGGGCGAGACCAGCTATGTCGAGGGCCGCTTCCCGGGCACCAACCAGTTCGTGGTGAAGCTCTTCGAGCCCTCGACGGTGACGGTCAGCTTCCTGCTCAGCGAGACCTCGGGCGCCGGCACCCAGACGGTCATCAACTTCTACGAAGCCAGCTGCAGCTCGCGGGTGCGCGTGCCGGTGACGGGCAAGACCTTCCTGGGCGAATCGCAGCAGCAGGGCTACGTGACGCGCTCGGCCGACCTGACCAGCGTGGGCGACCACCTGATCGAAGTCGAGAGCGACGCCCGCACCAGGTACGACCTCAAGGTCGACGTGTTGCCGTTGCGCCTGCAGTCGAACGCCACCGGGCCCTGACTGACCGAAGGCCCGGCGCCGTCGTCCCCCGGCTACAGCCCGAACCCGCAGCCACCGTCGGTCACCGGGCAGGTGCCGCCCGCGTCGCCATCGGTCCACGACTGGGGGTAGGTGCTGATGCTCTGGTGCAGGGTGTAATTGATGGGGTCGTTGCCCACGCGGTTCACCGCCGCGACGTTGATGAAGAACTTGCCGGCCGCCACGCGTGAAGCGCTGAAGCACTGGCAGGCCACGGGCCGCACGGTGATGGTGGTCCTGGTGTGGTCGTCGGTACGGGTGAAGAGCATGGTCGAGCTGCCCAGGCCCGTCGACGCCGAGTACCAGGGCGCCAGTACGTTCGAGCTGTAGCCGAAGATGATGTCCTGCTGGTTGGTGCACAGCGTGCCAGCGGTGCCGCCGGCTCCACAGAAGCTGAGCTCGAGCGCGAGGTCGCCCGGGGGCGCCCCACCGTCGAGGTCGGTCAGGTCCCAACTGAGCGCCCAGTTCTGGTCGCCCGTCACGCCGCCGAAGTTGAACTGGTAGAGGTCCTTGTCGGTCTCGACCGCGTCGTAGTCTTCGGGGCCGCGAATGCCGACGCCACTGTTGACGTCGAACGGGTCGAGAATGCGGCCGTAGCCGTACGACAGCACGCCGCTCGACGCCGAGCTCGACGTGCCCAGGTTCACCACCGTGGGCCCGCCCAGGCGGCTGGCCTCGTCGGCGTCGTCGTTCCACTGCAGGTCGATGGTCCAGTCCTTGTCGTCGGCGTACTTCACCGCGCCGCGGCCCTGGTCGCGGAACTGCACGAAGACCTGGGTGGCGGTGTTGGCCGGAATGGGAATGGCGCCCACGAAGTTCTTCAGGTCGGTGAAGAGCGGCTCTTCGTCGCGCTCGGAATAGAGGCACTCGGGCGGGTCGAGGTTCAGGTGCGTGACCGGGTCCGACTGCTTGCACACCGCCTGCGACAACTGGCCGGCCACCGACAGCGGGTCGGTGTAGCTGCGCGGGCACACGGCGGCGTTGGTCAGGCAGTTGTTGAGTCGGTCCTGCGCGTTGATGCCGGTGGTCACCTGCTCAATCAGCCGCACCTGCCGGGTGGGCACGCCGGTGGTCGGAGCGAAGCGCCCCGCGGTCGCCGACACCTTCGTGGTGAAGCGCAGCACCGAGGGACCCGGGCGCGCCGAGAGGCTGACCGCGAACCATTCCTCGTCGGCCACGTACGAGAGCTTGCCGGTCAACTGGTGCGACGAGTTCGGACTCAGGCTGACCGCCTTGGCGGTGCCGATGGTGTCGTTGGGCTCGGACAGGTCGAGGTCGGGCAGCACCCGCACCAGCAGGTCGTACTTCACGCGCAGATCGCCGGGCACCACCGCGGTCGAGTTCGGGTCCTTGTAGCCCTGAATGCGCACCGTGTAGTTGCCGGTCATCGGGGCCAGCCGCGCGGTGGCCAGGTCGATGGGTTGGAAGGCGTTGGCCATGGTGCCCTCGGCGATGGGCGTGCCCATGGGGTCGAGGAGCGTGAAGGTGATTCGACCGAAGGCCGGCGGCGGGTTGGTCGGGTACGGCATGGGCCCGGTCAGGTGCAGGTAGATGATCTGCCGGCCGCCCGCGGTGAGGTCGAACGAATAGAGGTCGACGTCGTCGTTGGTCGCCAGGTACCCAGACTGGGTGCCGGTCAGCTCGTTGCCCGCGGCGGGGGTCAGGGTCACCGGCGTGGGCGTGGTGTCGTTGGGCTCGTTCAGGTCGGGGTTGTCGACCACCTGCATCAGCACCGAGTACGGGTCGCGGTTGTCGACCGCCATGCCCATCGAATCGCCCACCAGCACGAACACCGTGGCGTTGGCGTTGCCGTAGGGAATGACCAGGTCCACCGGCTTGGGCGCCGAGGTGCCGTGGTTGTCGACGCCGGTGATGAGGCTCTTCGTGCCGCCGTCGGCCAACTGCTCGAGCACGTTGACCGAGAAGTTCACCGCGGTCTGCGGCACCTGGTAGCCGGCGTTGACGTGCAAGAGCGAGCGCGCGTTCAGCGTCGAGGGCATGGTGCCCACGTACCAGTCCTTGTCGACGCCGCCGTCGGCCAGCCGCGAGATGTAGACGTCGGTCTTGCGCACGCTGGCGTCCGGGCCGAGGTTGACCGTCAGCGCACAGTGGGTGGAATCGGCCAGGGCCTCGGCCGGCGAGTTGCAGAAGTCGTCGGGCAACCCGCCCGCGTCACAGCTCGGCTCGTCGCCGTTGACGCAGTCCTGCACCGGCGCGGGGCAGCCCGTCAGCAACACCAGCGCGCCCAGGGCGCACGCAGTCAGCAGCTTGAAGTTCATGTGCTCTTCCTCGAACGAAGGCCCGCCGCGCCTTCACGGCCCGGCGGTGGGCAGGGTCCGGCAGCCTGCCACGAAATCACTCGGCGCGATGTGAATGAGCCCATCGTGCGGAGACTTGATGCCGCCCACCGGGTAGCGCGAGGTGGTGTGGCGGAACATGCGAATCGACGAATGCCCCGTGGGGTCGTCACCCGGGCGCATCGAGGTGGTGACGAACAGGTCGTTGTACCCGGCTCCACGCCGGTACAGCGGCGCGCCGCCGTCGGGGTTGCC
>CAIWFK010000769.1 GCA_903911905.1 uncultured Myxococcales bacterium | reverse complement strand
GTTCGGGCTCGGTCCGGGGTCCTCCAGCAACCTGCTAAGAATCGAGGCATCGTGCTCGTCTTCGTCGCCTTGATGGCGATGGCCCAGGTCGATGCCTCCGTGCCCGATGCGTCGGTCGACCCCGTCGCGCGCGCTCCTGATGGTGGGCTGCCTCCTCGCGGCCTGGCCTGCCTGACCCAGTGGTACGCGGGCGAGGTCGAGTACGGCGGCGACGCGGGGTGGGGCCTGCACCTGCCCAACGGGGTCTTCCTGAAGTGGACCAGCCCGGCGCCGCTGAGCGACGACGAAGACGTACCCGCCTCGCAGAACCTCGAAGACATCTACCGGCCGCCCTATGTCGCGGGGCCGATCGTGCCCATCGACACCAGCGATGCGGGCAACCACATCGACGACCCGGGGCGAGTGCGCGTCGAGCAGCTGCTCCTGGCCACCTACGGCAAGGACCGCGAGCAGGTCTTGAGCCACATGGGGCGGGTGCGCTTCTTCGGCATCAGGTGGCCCTTCCACGAGCTCGCCGCGCCGGCGCTCGACCGGGTGGTGGCGCGCATCACGGAGGCCGCGAAGACCGACAAGAAGCTGCTGCCCTTCGTGCAGGACATCGGCGGCACGTGGATCTGGCGGAAGATTTCCCGCTCGAAGAACCTCTCGGCCCACGCCTTCGGCATCGCCATCGACATCAACGTCGAGCGCTCGGCCTACTGGCGGTGGACGCGGCGCGGCGAGCCCATCGTCTGGCAGAACAAGATTCCCCAGGCCATCGTCGACGCGTTCGAGGCCGAGGGCTTCATCTGGGGCGGCCGGTGGGTCCACTACGACACGATGCACTTCGAGTATCGACCGGAGTTGCTCGCCGCCGACTGTCGTGATGAGGCAGACGGCGGACGATGACGTACGACCTGCACCGGCACCTCGAAGGCTCCCACAGCGCGTCGGCCCTGCTCGAAGTGGCGCGCGAGTTCGGGGTGAAGGCCGCTCCCTTCTTCGTCGACGGTGCCTGGCAGAGCGAGACCGCGCTGAACCACCAGCTCACGCTCGCCGGCCCCTCGAGCGGCCTGGCCTTCTACGCGTGCATCAACCTGGCGCGCGCCGCGTACGTGAGCGTGCCGGCGGTGAAGGCCCTGGCCAGGCGCGCGTTCCTCGAGGCGGCGACCGAGTGCGACGGGTTCGAGCTGCGGGTCAGCCTCTTCTCGATGACCCGCACCCTGCTCGAGAACGAGACTGGCGCGAAGGTGTCGTGGGCCAACGTCTCGACGCTCGACTGGGCGAAGCGCAGCGAGGAGCTGCTCGACGCGGTGCTCTCAGCGCGTGACGAGGCCGAGCAGCAGACCAGGGTGCCGATGCACGTGCGGCTGGGGTACTCGCGCACCTTCGAGAGCGAGGCGCACTATCGAGCGCTCTCTCCCCTGATTCGGGCGCGGGCGAAGGCGCTTTCGGGGCTCGACGTGCTGGGCATCGTGCCGGGCGGCGATCGCGAGCCGATGCCCGAAGCGCTGCGCGCCATCATCGACGAGGTGCGCGCCGACGTGGGTGACCTCACCGTGCACGCCGGCGAGTTCGAGGGCCACGCGTCGGTGGACAAGACGCTGGCGTCGATGAAGCCGCAGGCCATCGGCCACGGGGTGCGTTCGGTCGAGAGCGACACGACGCTCGAGGCGCTGCGGCAGGGTGGGGTGACGCTCGAGGTCTGCCCCCACAGCAACCACCTGCTCATTCATGACGAGCTCGCGGCGCTGGTCGCGCAGCGTGGGGCGCACCCGCTGGTGGCGTTGCAGCGCGCGAAGGTGCACGCGGTGCTTGGAAGCGACGACCCCACGCCGATGGGCACCGACTTCCGGCAGGAATGGCAGCGTGCCAAGGCGCTGGGGGTCGACCTGGCTCGGCTCGAGGCCGATGCGGCGCGGCGGTGGGCGCAGTTGGGTCGTCGGCCGGTCTGAAGCCCGTGCCTATTGCAACCATGAGCGTTCGGGCGGCAGTGAAGTGCGCGCACTTCGCCTCGAGATCGAGGGGCAACTCCGCAACGAGCAGTGCGAGGGGCCCCCAATCGACCGCCCACCCTCGGGGCAGGTCGTCCCTTGATCTCGTCGCCAGGCGCGAGCGTTTCAGGTCGCGTGTCGTGGATTCATCGCCCAGCGATGAATGCGTGGAACGCAGCGACCAGGACGTCGCACCCGGGCCGTGGACGAACGGCCGCTCGGTGCGCCGAGGTCTGGTCCCTCATTGCCTTGCCAGGAGGGTGCGGAACGCTACTCGCGCACCAATCGGTAGAACGCAGCGCTCGCTGGCTGCACGGTGAAGGTCGCGCGTTGGTAGCGCGGCACCGCCAGGCCGCCCTGCACCCTGGTCCACGGCCCCTGCGCGGTCGGCGCGCCATCGATGGCGTACCGGAAGCCTGGCCTCAGTTGCGTGGTGCTCACGGTGGCGGTGCGGGTCACCGGGTCCCACGTGGTGGTGGGCTGCCAGGGCGTCGCCAACGGCTCGCCGATGAAGAGGCCTTCGCCCGGCATCGAGACGCTCTTCCAGTACGCTTCGATCAACGGCTCGCCGCGGTAGTAGTGGCTGAGCACCACCGTCGTGTTGGGGAACTTCGAGGTGTAGTTGCACGGCTCGACCACCGTGCCGTAGCTGCCGGTCGCGCCCGCTTCGATCCACCGCACGATGCTCATCTGCCCGCTGGTCGGCACCTGGCCGCCGTACGAGGTGAGGTGGTCGGCGATGGCACCCGGCAGGTACGTATTCGTCGTCAGGTTGGGCACGCTGGCGAGGCCCTGGAAATAGAAGAGCACGTTGCTGGCGTTCGAGAGCGACTGCGCGATGCCCGCGTCGGCGGTGGCGTCGACGTAGAAGAGGTCGAGCCCGCCATCGGGCGTCCACTGGGGCAGCGTGTTGTAGAGGTACTCGCTCCATCGCACGCTGCGCGCGGGGTCGGTGGTGCGGAAGAACCAGCCGTCGCCTCGGGGGTTGGTGCCGTCGGCCGCCACACCGCGGTCGATGAGCGCGAGCGCGGTGCCGGCGTCGGGTCCCGTAGCGAGCATCATCGTCGGACGAACGCCCCAGGTGTCGAACGGGCGGTGCGCCGAGCGGCCGGCGTCGGGTTTCCCTTCGTCGTCGTACGTGGGCAGCGCGGTGGTGGTCGCGCACGGCGTGCTGCAGAAGCCGGCGTCGAAGCCCACTGCGAAGGCGGTGCCGATGGACATGCAGTCGACGCGGTACGGCGTGGTCCAGGTGATGACCCAGGCCTGGAGCCCCGCGTCGAGCGCGACGGCGTCGGCCTGGGACTTCAGTGACGCGAAGGCCGCCGAGGGGAGCACCGTGCCGGCGTCGAACGCCAACTGCACGACGTTGTGCGCGGGAATGTTGCGGGCCGTGACGTAGTGGCTGGCGATGAGCACCGACTGCGGATCGTTCACGTTCACCAGCACGCCGAGCTGCTCGGCGGTGAGGCCGGTGTCGAAGACCCAGGAGGGAGCGCCCGCGTCGGGCTGACCGGCATCGGCCACGGTACTGCCAGCGTCGGGTTGGCCTGCATCGTCGGGCACGCCGGAGTCAGCGCCGCTGCCGGCATCTCCAGTCCCCGCATCGAGCACGCGGTCCACGCACGCGCGGTCGACGCAGCGCTGCGTCCCGCACGCACCGCACGCGTTCGCGCCGCCACCACAGAAGTCTTGCGTGTCCCCAGGAAGGCATTCGCCGGTCGACGAGCAGCAGCCCTCACAGCTCGAGGGATCGCACGTCGAGGGCACCGCCTGTTCCGGGCAACCGGCCAGCAACGAGAGCACGAGGAGAGGACCCGGAAGACGCCGCATCTGCCGAGCGTCGCACAAAGACTGGGCTCTTCGTGAGGGTGCTTGTCCGACATGCGAGCCAGCAAGGTGGGCGGTATAGGCTGGCCCAGTCATGTTCAAGCTCGAGACCGAAGAGGACCTGCTGAAGGCCTTCCGCCCGCGTGACCGACCGCTGGTCGAGCGCTCGCCCGAGGTGACCTTCCCGCTTTTCGTGAAGCACTGCTTCACCTGGGCACACCCCGCGGGCGGCCGTGTCTTCCTGCTCTTTGCCGTGCCGGGCGGCGCGCCCACGGGCATCGCGTTCGACACCAACGGCGGCGGTGCGTCGGTCGCGCATCTGTGTGACTGGTGCCGGGTGCCGGGGCTGGGCTCGAGGGTGGGGTTGCTCACCACCCGGCTCAACTCGAAGAAGGTGGTGGGCGTGCACGTGTGCAGCGATCTCGGCTGCCGGCAGCGGCTCGAGGACGAAGCCGACCGCACCGGTCGCAGCGCGGTGCCCGCGATTCAGGAATTGATTGCGCGCATGGGCGCGTTCGCCAGCGAGGGGCTCGACATCGACCTCACCGGCGTTCGGCGCTGAAGGTCAGTCGACCCCGCCGTCGGTCAGCAGCTTCATCCGTTGCTGCTCGTCGGCATCGCGTCGGGGTGCACGGCATTCGTGCCGCGCACGATGCGGTCGGCCAGCGCCTTCTCGCGCACCTCCTTCGGCACGCCGGGAAAGAGGAAGTACATCGACGAGAACGCGGTCTGCCGAATGCGCTGCACGTCGTCGGCGCCCGGGTCGCTCGTTCGTCGAGGCACGGTGCGAGTCGCGGCCGGCGCTTTCGTCGCAGGCGTCGCTCCATCTTCGCGAGCGGTCGGCGACGACGACGTGAAACACCACCAGCCCAGCACCACGACCACTGCCCCGGCGAGCGGCAGGGCCCGTTTCACTTCGACCCTCCGTCGCTGGTGCCCGCGTCGACCACGCCTCCGTCAGCCGCGGCGCGCGCCTTGAGGGCCTCGGCGAAGGCCAGCACGCCCTGCACGTACGCGTCTTCATGGTTGTAGTCCCACACCGCGCCCTTCGGGCTCTTCGCCCAGCCGTGCGCGGCGAGGTAGCGGCCGACGCTGAAGATGGCGTCGTCGAAGTCGAAGAGGTCGATCTTCCCGTCGCCGTTGCCGTCGTCGGCCCAGCGCAGGCTGGCGGGCATGAACTGAGGGTAGCCCAGCGCTCCGGCCCAACTGCCCTTCACGGTGAGCGGGTCGATGCCCTTGGTCTTGCACTGCCGCAGCAGCGCCAGCAGGTTCTTGTGCGCGCGATCGCGAATGGTGTTCACCCGCTTTTCCTGGCTGGCCGCGCCGGGCAGCTTCTTCTCGTCGAGCTTCGCCATCGCCACCGTGCTCGCTTCGTCGATGAAGTACGCCTGCGAGGTGAAGACGTTGAAGACGTTCCAGTCGCCGGTGATGGTGCCCAGCTTCGATTCCCACATCAGAATACCGATGATGGCCTCGCGGTCGACGTGGTGCTTCGCTTCCTCTGCGTCGAACACCGCGCGGCGCTGCGCTTCGAACTGTGCGCCCGCCTCGACCCGCTCGGGCAAGAGGAAGAGCTTCATCAGGTCGAGGTGGTCTTGCCGCTGCTTGGTGATCATCGACGGCGCGACGATGCCCACCGTCTTCTCGCCGTAGACCGCCTGCGCGCGCGGGTCGTCGAGAATGGCCTCGGCCTCGGCGCGGGTCAGCGGGGTCTCGCCGATGGCCTTGGCGTCATAGCCGCCGCTGGCGGTCAGCTCTTTGAGCAGGGTCTCGCGCTCGGGCATGCCTGGCGCCAGGTGCTGCGAGAGTGTCCACGTGGTGGGGCCGTGGGGGGTGACGGTGCCGCCGTCGACGGCGGTCAGGAGCAGGGACAGAAGAAGGTGCGACATGCCCGCGATCAGACCAGACCTGCAGCGGAACGCGAGTTTAGTCGACGCCGCCATCGGTCAGCAGCTTCATCCAGTGCGAGAGATCGCTGGTGCTCGTGGGCAGCTGCAGGTCTTGAGGCAGCGAGGTCGTCTTGCGGGCGTATTGCTGGGCGAGGGCGCGGTCGCACCCGGGCTGCGCGCTCAGCCACTCGAGGTCGTCGGCCGCGTCGGGCTCGAGGTCGCGGGTACCGGCGGCCATGCCCAGCGCCTCGGTGACCGCCACACACCGCACCCGAGCGCAGGCCAGCGCCTTCTCGCGCACCTCCTTCGGCACGCCGGGGAAGAGGAAGAAGTGCGAGGCGAAGGTGCTCTGCCGAAGGCGCTCGAGGTCGTCGGCGCTCGGCAGGGGTTCGGCCGGTTGCTGGCCCGCGGCGTCCCACGCGCTGCGCTCGAGGCCGTAGAACTTCGAGCGCATCAGCTCAGAGACCCACGCGCCGTTCGAGGCGATGAGGTCGCCCACGTGACGCACCTCGAGGCTGGCCTGTGCCAGGTCGTGCTCGTTCTTGCCCTTGACCAGCCGCAGCTTCGCCCAGTCTCGCAGGATGAGGTAGTTGGGCAACGGAGAGTCCCAGAAGCCGACGCCGTCTTCGTTCTTGAGCAGCCCGTCGCCGGCCAGCGACCAGTGATCGAAGTCGAGCAGTTGGGTCATCCACGAGAAGTCGAGCCCTGCGTAGTCGGCGTCGGTGAAGGTCAGCCAGTTGCCAGGCGGGTTCTCGAGTCGTTCCCTGAGCGAGGTCGGCAGCTGGAGCAGCCCGGTGCTCGCTCGGTGTCGATCGAGCCAGCCGACCCGAACGTCGAGGTAGATGGCCGCGTCGTGACGCCGGGGCGGGTCGCGCTCGACGTACTGGCTGGTGCGCTGGGGCCCTTCACCGGCGGTTCGGTTTTCTTCGCAGAAGCGGTCGACGTACTTCACCGCGTCGGCGGCATTGCGCGTCAGGTACGCCCGCACCGCTTCGGCAGAAGGTCCGCCGTCAGAGGGGGAGCCCGGGTCGAGTGGCGGCGTCGGCCGCTCACGCGCGAATGGTCGAAGCGTGGGGTTCGCGGTGACACGTGGAGGCTGCTCGCCGTCGGTCGGCCGCCCGAGCGGCTCGGCCCTGGCGGCGTCGACCGGAGTCGAGGGCGTGGCGGTCGACCACCACCACCAGCACGCGCCCAGGGCGACGACCACCACCGCCATCACCACCGCGCGCTTCATGGCCGTTCGCGGGAACGGCGCCGGTCGCCGAGCGCGTAGAGGGCGCTGACTGCCTGATGGAGCGGGGGGGGCATCGCGCGGTGCAGTGTACCCGAGGCGCGACGACTCGCCCCCGTGCTACGACGCGCCTTCATGACGACGTGCTTCGCGGCGGTGTTCGCCGTCACCTGCTCGATGGTGGTCCACGCCGAGCCCATCGACTACCCGGCGCTGACCGACGCCGAGAAGAAGTCGCTCGACGACGGGCAGGCGCTCATTCGCCCGAAGGAAGCGAGCGGTGGGCACGGCGTCGCGGCCGAGAGCCTGGGCGTCATCGACGCGCCGCCTGCCGAGGTGTGGCCGGTCGCGCGCGACTGCGAGCACTTCTCGAAGTTCCTGCCCAACACCAGGGCCAGCCGGCGCTCGGAAGAGAACGGCGAGTCGATCTGCTTCGACGAAATCAGCTTGCCCTTTCCGTTGCCCAACCTCTGGGCCGACACGAAGTCGACGGTGCGGCTCGACCCCGAGCACGGCCGGTACCAGCGCACCTGGACCTTCGTGCGCGGCACCTATTCCCACAACACCGGCGGGTGGACCGTGTTGCCCTGGGGGCCCGAGGGTAAGCAGTCACTGGTGGTGTACGCGTTCGATTCCGACCCGAAGATGCTCATTCCCGACGGCATCATTCGCGCGGCGCAGACTGGCGCGCTGCCCAAGGTGTTCGAGGCCATTCGCACCCGGGTCAAGGCGCTGCGCAGCCCCTGAGGCTACGGGCGCGCCGGCTCGGGCAACAGGTCGAAGGCCACGATGGCCTTGACGATCCACTTCTCGGGGCCGGTGAAGTCGTAGCCCACGCCCACGTTCAGCTCGTACAGCGCCCGGCCGCGCTGCCAGTCGAGGTCGACCGTGCCGAACAGCCGGTGGCTCTGCGCGCTCGGCGGCTGGGGCCGGCCGATGGTGCCCAGCGCCGCGTAGTATTCGGCCCCCACCGTCAGTTGGTCGAGCACCCGCACCGACGCCTTCGCCGAGGGCTCGAAGTCGGGCAGCCCACCCAGCATCGGCACCGAGACGATGGGGTTGACCGACACGTAGAGCCGCTTCCAGTCGAGGTCGACCACCGGCCGCAGTTCCCACGCGAACTGGCCGGCCTCGTAGGTCGCGGGCGTGGCCGACAGTTCCTGGTTGAGCGCGAACCCCAGCACCTCGCCCACCTTCCACGGCAGCCGCGCCTTGAAGCGGAGCTTGATGCCTGCGTAGTCGTAGTGGCCGTCGGCGC
>CAIWFK010000768.1 GCA_903911905.1 uncultured Myxococcales bacterium | reverse complement strand
GTGCTCGCCCTTCACGGCGCGGGCGTAGGCCGAGCGCGCGGTGGTGAACTGCTCGCGGGCCGCCACATCTTCTTCTCGGCGTCGTCGAGCACCTCGGCGATCACCTTTTCCTGGCCCGGCGTGGTGTCGAGCCGCTCGTACAGGCGCCGCAACATCCACCGGCGAGGGCCACCGCCCCGGTACCCACCACGACCCCAACGACCACCGCCACGCGCGACGCGAATCAGCCCGATGAGACTCAGCGTTCCAATCAAGAAACCAAACATGGTTGCCTCCAGTTGCTCGCGGACCGTCATGGCTCGCGTTCGAGGGCGGGGTTGCCGTCCTTGCGATGAACAGAAGGTAGGAATCGATTGTGAAGGCAGAGCAGCGACCCGGGTGAAGAAGCATGAAGGGGCCGGGAGATGAGCCTCGCGGCGTCGGAAGTCGATGGAGTTGCTGGGGTTTTCCCGCCCGGTTACGACGCAGGCATGGCCGTGCCTCCCGAACGCCTCCGCGTCTTGACCGACCGCCCCGTCCGAACGGACCGGGCGTTCGTGTTGTACTGGATGACCAGCTTCCGGCGGGCCCAGAGCAACTTCGCGCTCGATCGGGCCATCGAGTACGCGAAGGCCTTCGAGTCGCCCCTGGTGGTCTTCGAGGCGTTGCGGGTCGGGTACCCGTTCGCCAGCGACCGCCTGCACGCCTTCGTGCTGCAGGGCATGGCCGACAACGCGCGCCGCTTCGAGGGCAGCCCCGTTCACTATTTTCCTTACGTCGAGACGAAGGCCGGAGAAGGCCAGGGGTTGCTCGAAGCGCTCGCCGCGCGCGCGTGCGTGGTCGTCGGTGATGACTGGCCCTGCTTCTTCGTGCCGCAGATGCAGGCGGCGGCGGCGAAGAAGCTGGGGGTGCGCTTCGAAGTCGTCGATTCCAACGGGCTGTACCCGATGCACGCGACCGAGCGGGTGTTCACCACCGCGCACTCCTTCCGTACCCATTTGCAGAAAGAGCTGCCGCGGCACCTGGCGCAGTTCCCTTCCCCGGCCCCGCTCGAGGGGTTGAAGTTGCCGAAGCTCGACGAGCTGCCGACCGCCATCACGGCGCGATGGCCTCGCGCGAGCCCCGAGGTGTTGAAGGCGACCGAGGCCGCGCTCGCGGCCCTGCCCATCGACCACAGCGTCCGACGGGTGGCGCGGCACGGTGGCTCGACCGCCGCGAAAGAGCGGGCGGCGGTGTTCGTGGCGAAGAAGCTGGCGGACTACGCGGAGGCGCGCAGCGAGCCCGAGGTCGATGGGACCAGCGCGCTCTCACCGTGGCTGCACTTCGGACACCTGTCGGTGCACGAGGTGTTCTCGGCCATCTCGTCGAGGGAGAAGTGGCAGCTCGATTCGCTCGGCAAGTCCATCGGCGGCGCGAAGGAGGGGTGGTGGAAGCTGCACCCGTCCACCGAGGCGTTTCTCGACGAGCTGGTGACCTGGCGCGAGTTGGCGTTCAACATGTCCAGCCACCGGCCCGAGGAGTATCGATCGCTCGAGTCGCTGGCACCCTGGGCGAAGCAGACCATCGCCGAGCACGCGAAGGACCGGCGGCCACACCTGGCGACCCTGGAACAACTGGAGCGCGGGCAGACCCATGACCCGCTGTGGAATGCGACGCAGGGGCAATTGGTCGCCGAGGGCTGGTTCCACAATTACCTGCGCATGCTGTGGGGGAAGAAGATCTACGAGTGGTCGGCGTCGGCGCAGGAGGCGCTCGAGCGCATGGAGTATTTGATGGGAAAATACTCCCTCGACGGGCGCGACCCGGTGTCGTGGTCGGGGTACCTGTGGGTGATGGGGCGGTACGACCGCGCGTGGGGACCCGAGCGACCCATCTTCGGGAAGCTGCGGTACATGACCAGCGAGAACACCGCGAAGAAGGTCAGCGTGAAGGGGTACGTCGCGAAGTACGCTCGGTGAGCCGCTTTCACGCCTTCAACCCAGCCCTCGGTGCAAGGTGCTGATCGGCGCAGCCAGCCGACCGTGCGCGTTGCCGAATCGACCGCCCACCCTCGAAGCCTGAATCCCCTCACTGCAGTTCAACCAACCGGGGTTGCCACCTCCCGGCCAACCGAATCGCTTCGGCCAGCACCGAATGCGCCGCCGCACCACCAGCTCCAGTCGCCAGCAACACGTCCTCCCCTGCCTGCAACTGCGCGGCGAACACCTCATCTCCCTGCGCTCGCGCCGCCGCCACGCCGAACGCGCTCGCCGCCGCACCGACGCCTGCGATGATGGGCCCCGAGTCCATGTCGGTGGGCCCTTCCACGCCAACCGGCCACTCCCGAAACCCGACGAACGGCCCGCGCTGCGCCTCGAAGTGCTTCCGGTACACGACCCACCACGCCTGCGACTGCGCGGGATCGACCTCTGGCAGATACCGGCTGATCCACGACTGGGCACACCCCCGCGCCACGGTCGCTCCCGGCCCTCGGCCCGTGACTTCCGACCTCGGCAACCCACGAACATCGAGCTTGTGGCGCAGCTCCTTCCGCCACCTCGCCAGGGGAGCGTCAGTCACCGTCGCGTGGTGCGCGAGATCGTACCGATGCAACGCCGCGAGCGTCGCGGACTGGTCGGCCGGCCACCGCAACGAGGTGCTGACGTAACTCGCCGCGTGCGCCGTCGGGTCCGCCAGCGAGAGCGCCGCCAACCGCCGCACCAGTCGACCATGCAACTGGGGATCCGGACAGGCACCGACCCGATCCGCCGCGCCCAGAATGAGCGCGTCATGCGTCAGGTACAGCGCGTCATTCGTCGCCTCAGGGTCGACCACCGCGCGCGCCGCGACGACGGTCTTCGCCACACACCGCCGCGCAGCGGCCTGCAGCTCGGGCACCTTCGCCTGCTCGGCGCACGCGTCGGCCACCTGGGAGAGCGCGATGACCCGGAACGCCAGGGGAATGCCGTGGTCCCACGCGCCACCGTCGAGCACCTTCGCGATGGGCAACGGCAGGTCGAGCGCACGAGTCGGCACCGTCGGTTGGGCCAGCACCAGAGGCAGCAGGAGAGCCAATCGCATTGACCCAGTATGGAACGCCGCTTTGCGCTCCCCGGGCGGCAGGCGCTCCACCGGTCGGCCCCACGCCGCGATCGGTCGACTTCACGCTCCCATCGGCGCAAGCTGCCAGCTCCATGAGAGCAGTACTGCAGCGCGTGTCGCAGGCCTCGGTGACGGTCGACGGTGCGGTGGTCGGCGCCATCGGCCCCGGGTTGCTGGTGTTGCTGGGCGTGGGCCAGGGCGACGAGGCGAGCGACCTCGACTGGCTGGTCGACAAGGTGCCGTCGCTGCGCATCTTCGAAGACGCCGCGGGCAAGATGAACCTCTCGCTGCTCGACACCTCGAAGGCCATGTTGGTGGTCAGCCAGTTCACGCTCTACGCCGACACCAAGAAGGGCAAGCGCCCCAGCTTCGTCGACGCGATGGCGCCGGAAGAAGCGAAGCGCACGTACCTCGCCTTCTGCGAGCGCTGCCGGGCCCAGGGGCTGACCGTGCAGGAAGGCGTGTTCGCCGCCGACATGAAGGTCGCGCTGGTCAACGACGGGCCGGTCACCATCTGCCTCGACAGCCGGGCGCGCTAGCAACGGCTCGCCGGTCGACTACGCTGCAGCGCCATGAGTGACGCTTCTCTCCTCGTGGTCGATGACGACGCTGCGGTCGGTCGGGTACTCACCGCGCTCCTCGCGCAGGCCGGTTACCGCGCCACGCTCGCCCCCTCGGCCGAGGCCGCCCTGGCCACCCTCGAGAAGAGCCCGGTCGACCTGGTCATCAGCGACGTGCGCATGCCCGGAATGGATGGGCTGGAACTGCTCAGGCTGCTGCGGGTGAAGTTGCCCGAATTGCCCGTCGTGCTCCTC
The DNA here is from genome assembly GCA_903911905.1 of uncultured Myxococcales bacterium. Taxonomy (GTDB): domain Bacteria; phylum Myxococcota; class Myxococcia; order Myxococcales; family Myxococcaceae; genus Xiheilimnobacterium; species Xiheilimnobacterium phototrophicum. The sequence goes on along the minus strand of CAIWFK010000768.1, from coordinate 483 downwards.
ACCGCGCACGGGACGGTGCCGATCGCGGTCGAGGCCATGCGCGAAGGCGCCGCCGACTTCCTGCTCAAGCCGTTCAACCGCGACGAAGTGCTCTTCGTGGTCAAGAAGGTGCTCGACTCGAGCGAAGTGACGCGCGCCGCCCCGCCGCAGGTGCAGAGCGCAGCGACGGTCGATGGCATGATCGGCGCTTCCAGTTCGCTCGACGAAGCGCGCGGGTTGATTCGCCGGGCCGCGGTGACCACCTCGACCGTGCTCGTGCTCGGAGAGACTGGCACCGGCAAGGAACTGGCCGCCCGCGCCATCCACTCGCTCTCGCCGCGCGGCAAGAAGCCCTTCGTGCGGCTCAACTGCGGAGCGCTCCCCGAGCCCCTCTTCGAGTCCGAGCTCTTCGGCCACGAGAAGGGCGCGTTCACCGGAGCCGTCGCACGCAAGCCGGGTCGGGTCGAACTGGCCGAGGGCGGCACGCTGTTCCTCGACGAGGTG
>CAIWFK010000767.1 GCA_903911905.1 uncultured Myxococcales bacterium | reverse complement strand
TCGTCGCTGACGGCGACGCCAATGGTCTTCGTTCCCAGGTCGAGCCCCATCGCGCGCATGCTGGGGTCGGTTTAAGCACGAAAAGGCCGGGCGACGTTCGGCTCGTCGCCCGGCCCCGAATGGACTGCGCCTTTTTCGAGCTCAGGTCTTGATGATGCCTCGCGCTTCGAGCACCGCCTTCGCGCGCATCGCTGGCTGACTGGCCGCCTTCGGGTCGCGCTTGAGCACTGCCTTGAGGTCGTCGAGCCCCCGCAGGTCGCCGGCGCGCAGCCGCAGCTCGCCCCGGTAGACTCGCGCATATTGGTGGTCGGCGCCGTCGATGGCCTGGCTGTAGGCCTCGTCGGCTTCCTTTGGCAGCTCGAGCTTCTGGTACACGGTGCCCAACGCCGCGCTCACCGCCGAATCGTTCGGGTTCAGCATCGAGAGCGCCTCGAGCATCTGCCTTGCCGCGTCGAGGTCGCCATTCTCGGCCAGCTCGCACGCCAGCATGCCGATGGACACCGCTTCGGTCTGCGTCAAGCCGATGCTCTGGGCCAGGGTGGTCTCGGTGGTCATGGCGTGCTCACTGAATGTGGCGAATGGCGTTCATCGCCGTCTCGTGCTGCATGTTGGCGATGTTCTGAATCATCTGCTCGATCTGGTTCGACAGTTGGTTGAGCGAGGTCTCGGTGTTGCTCAACTTCTCGATCTTCCGCTTGTACTGGTCGATCACCTGCTGGCTCGCCTTGTCTCCCTTCGCGACTTCCACGTCGATCTTCGAAGACAGATCGTCGATCTGGTTCTCGATGTTCTCCTTGCCGGCCTCGATGTGGTCGCGTGCATCTTCGAGCGGCTCGCCACTGCTCGTCGTCTCGGTCTTGGTCTGGTCGACGCTGTCGCCAGTGGGCGAGTTGGTCGTGGTCGAGTCGGTCGTCGTACTGGCCCCGGTGCGCGGGGGCGGCGTCGCCGAGCCATAGTCGACGCTCATGCCCGCCGGGTGACTCGGGGTGGCGCCCGCCTGGTGACGCGCTTCGACCTCGGCGATCTGCTTCTGCAGGCTGGCGACCATCGAGGGGTCGGCCTTGCCGCCCTTGGCCAGCTCAGCGTCGAGCCGATGGCTCAGGTTGCTCATCACCGCCCAGTCGGGGTCCACCTGTGGAGCAGGCACGGCGTAGCCGGTCGCGGCCTGCTGCTGGTTCGAGGTCGTCGGAGGAGGCGGTTGCTGCAGCTGGGTCTGCGGCTTGGCCCCGAAGATGCTGCCGAGCAGCGCCGAGAGCCCGCCGGTGAGCACGGCGGCGATGACCTGCGCCGTCTGATCGACCTGCGGTGCGGTCGGCGCCTGCGTCTGCTGAAGTTGTTGCGTCGATTGCGTCGACTGGGTGTCGTCGGTGGTGGTGACCGGCTGGTTGCCGTGGAGGTTGGTTGCGGAAACGTCGGACATGCGTTGCTCCCTGGGTGGTTCGCCGTTGGCGAGTGACCCGAGGCGGTTTTGCAGGGCGCGGGCCGTTCCCAAGTGGCCGAAAGCCGGGCGCTGCGGGCCTCCCGCCGCCGTCCACCGTCTCGCCGACGGGACGGTGCGCCGAATTCGTCGATCGCCTTTTCGGGGGCCGGCAACAGATGCCCTCGAGGAGGAGTTCACATGACCAGGTTGACCCGTGCCGCGCTGGTCGCGGCGCTCGTGCTTGCCCCATCGGTGTTCGCGTGCACCTACACGGCGAAGGGCAAGGTCTGGGTGCCTGGCGCCCGGGCGTACAAGTTCCGCATCGTCAACGCGCCCTGTCCCGATCAGGTCGCACCGCCGCCGCAGTACGTGGCCGCCGCGCCGCCGGTCTACGTGCCGGTGCCGCCCCCGGCGTACGCACCGCCACCCGAGGCTTTGCCCTTCGTGCCCGCGCCGATGCCCGCGCCTCCCGGGTATTACGCCCCTCCGCCGGTGGTGGTGGCACCTGCGCCGGTGGTGGTCGCGCGGCCCCAGCGCCATGAAGACGAAGGGCCTTCCCGCTTCGGCATCAAGTACCTGCCTGGCATTTCCACCGCGATCGGCTTCGCCAACGGCCCGCAGACCGGCGCCATCGGCTTTGGCCAGAGCCTCGGCCTCGAGCTGCGGCTCTCGCGGTGGTTCGCGCTGCGCAGCGACTACGAGCTGCGCCCCGAGGGCCGCTCGTGGGACATGCTGGGGCTCAAGGTCTGGCTCATTCCCTCGTGGGTCATCAAGCCCTATGCGTCCGTCAGCGTGGCCGGCAGCGAGTCGTACAGCGCCCCGGGCAAGTTCCAGCTGGGCGTCTCGGCGGCGGTGGGCGCCGACCTGATGCTCGGTCGGCACTTCTTCATCGAGGCCGAGGCCCGCTACCGCGTCAGCCCGGGCCAGGGCGACTGCTGCCGCGAAGTGCCGCACCTGACCGCGCTGGTCGGCGGCGGCGTGGCCTTCTTCTAACGCGAAGCCTCGATGCGCTCGACGATGGGCGGGTGACCCTGCATCAGCTCGACCCACAGCGGTGGGTCGGGGTCCAGCCAGTTCACCCGCGCCAGCTTCACCAGCATCGACCGGAAGGTGTCGGGGTCGTGGGTCAGCGCGATGGCGTAGGCGTCGGCCTCGCGCTCGGCCTTGCGCTGCACCGCCGCGCTCAATGGCGTGCCCAGCAGCCCGAAG
>CAIWFK010000766.1 GCA_903911905.1 uncultured Myxococcales bacterium | reverse complement strand
CTGTCGGGTCGGAGTTCGAGCTTACCGGCCTGGTGCGCTTCGACGAGGAGGGCCGAGACTGCAGCAGCGCCGAGGTCCGCCGAAAGCGCGTCGACCAGCGTCGGAACGAAGACGATGGGCTCCTGGGCCGAGGTCAACTCCGCGAGCCGTGAGAGGACCTGCAGGTCCTTCGTCATGGCGTTCGCGCCGACCGCTCCTTCGACCGCGCGTAACAGCGAGCGCACGTCACTGAGCAGAACGGCTTGCGCAGGAGACTTCTTCGAACCTGTCTTGCCCGCGCGGAGAAGTTTCACGAGCGCTTCGCTGACCCCGAGTGCCTCGGCGAGCCCCTGGGTTGAGACAACCGCCGTCGAGAATCGAACCAGGCTCGGCTTGCCATTCTCGAGCACGACTCGCGCAGTCTTCGCGCGCACCAATTCACTTACGAGCTCGGTAAGTTCACTCGTGGACTCGATGCCGACGATGGCCTTCTTGAGCGCGGCGATTGGAAGAGAGGCCTGCTGTTCGAGCACGCGGGTGACCTGGTCGCTCAGCCGAACCCGGAAGAAGCGCTTGCCGGCGTCGAGGTTGTCCCGAGCGAGCGCGTCGCGAAGCCAGGCCTCTCCCCGCGGTGACAGCGTGAACGGCAACGCCTTCTTGCGGAGAACGGCGCGCTCGGCGCGGATTCGAGCTGCCAGCGCCTGGACCTCGGCAGGTGGAACGACCTCAAGCAGGGGCGTCTTTGCTCGCTTCGTGGCCACGGAGGGAAAGCTTGCCCGGGCGCCAGGGCTTGGTCGAGCGCGCCGTTTGGAGCCATGACAGTTGAGGTCACTGTCGCTCCGGCTGTGACTCGGATCGGGGCATTCACGCCGAGGAGGTGGCATCTCCCGGGGGGTCGATGACTGCCGCCTGCAGTTGCGTGAGGGGCGACTGCGTCCTTCGCTGGCGTCTCGTCATCCGGGAGTTCGCAGCTTCGCTGGATAGATCTGCTCGAAATCCTTGCTCGCCCAGACCATGCCCATTCCGCGGAACACGAGCTTCGAGGCCGGTGTTCGCTGGAGCCTGAAGGGGAACATCTCGAGCGAGGCGCGAATCGTCTCGATGACGTCCTCGGGAATGGCCGGAGAGAGCACCACCACCGGGCGCCCCTCCAACATCAGGAGCTCGCCGATGAGCGCCGCCCAGGTCGAGCGTGGGTTCCTTCTGGCGCGATTTGCCCAGACGACCTCGGTTACGACGTCGCGAATGAGGTCGCGTGGAGCGCCCCGCTCGAAATGCAGGATCGCCGATCGGCCAGAGGGGAACGGCGTGGGGCCTTGGCTGGGGTCGCTCATGAGAGAAGCCTATGGCTCAGCTGTGACAGGAAGGGTCACAGCTGAGGCTGGTTCAAGGCAGCATCTCGAGCAGCAGTTCCTCGAGATCATGATCCTCCCAGATGAAGCCACCGTCGCTCTGTGGCGCCCGACCGAAGTGTCCGCCCGACGCGGTGCGAGCGTAGATCGGACGCTCGAGGCGTAGCCGCTCGCGGATGTCTTTCGGCTTGAACGAGACGCAGCGGTCGATCGCTCGCTGAATCACCCAGGTCGGCTCTACCGAGGTCCCGAAGGTGTCGATGTGGAACGACGCCGGCTCCGCCTTGCCGATGAGGTACGCGACCTGGACGAGGCAGCGGTCGGCGAGGCCAGCCCCGACGATGTTTTTCGCTACCCACCTCGCCATGTACGCCGCCGAGCGGTCGACCTTCGTCGGGTCCTTGCCCGAGAACGCGCCACCTCCGTGGGGCGCTGAGCCGCCGTAGGTGTCGACGATGATCTTCCGGCCAGTGAGCCCCGTGTCGGCGCCAGGCCCTCCACTGACGAAGGAGCCCGACGGGTTGATGTCCACCACCGACACCTTCGGCGCGAGCCGCTCGACCACGTCGCGAATCAACTTCGTCGCCTCGCCCCCGCGGCCTGCCGAGTGCTGGTGCGACACGACGACCCGGGCGATCGTCGGAACGCCGTTCACGTACGTCACCGTGACCTGCGACTTCGCGTCGGGCCCCAGGAACGTGGCGCCGTCCTTGCGCAGCCTGGTGAGCTCCTCGAGCAACGCGTGGCTGGTGCTGAGCGCCAGCGGCATGCACGACTCGGTCTCGCTCGTCGCGTAGCCGAACATCAACCCTTGATCGCCCGCGCCCTCGTCGGTGCCGTTGGTGTTCACTGCGGTGGCGATCTCTGGCGACTGCTCGTGCACCAGGACCTGCACCTTCACGTCATCTGCCGCGAAGTTGCCCGACAGGTAGCCGATGTCCCGAATCGCAGCACGAGTGATTCCGTCGTAGTCGATGGCGCTGACGCCGCTGACCTCGCCCGCGAGGATGACGTTGCCCGCGGTGACCAACGTCTCCACGGCGACCCGGGCCTTCGGGTTCTGCCGCAGGCACGCGTCCACGATTTCGTCCGAGATTCGGTCAGCGACCTTGTCCGGGTGACCACACGAGACTGCCTCGCTGCTGAAGTTGCCGTTGTTCATGCCTCTCTGGACGACAGGAGCGGCTGGTCTTTCGGCTACGCGTGGGTCTGAGGTGTCGAAAGCTGCGTGCGCGCCTCAGCGCTCCGCATGGAGAAGCGCTTCGAACCCTCGAGGTCGCCCATCCTTTCGGCGAGCGTCGCGCGAAGCGCCCAGGCCTCGCTGACGGCAGGCTGAAGACGTGTGACGGCGTCAACCAACGTGACGGCAGCGGCGAAGTCTCCCTTGGCGCAGTGGTGGCGGGCCAACGCGAGGTGACTGCTCGTGTCGGTCTCTCCAACGGTGCTCAGCATCGTGTAGAGCCGCGGGACTGTTTCACTGGGCTCGCCGCGTGACGCTTCCTCGAGCATGGCGCGCAACCTCCGCGAGAGCTCGATGAAGCGGTCGCAGACGTTCGGGTTGACGGGATCGATGGTCGCCGCGTCACAGATGAGCTCGAACGAGGCCTCGTACTGCTTCGCCGCCGCCAGGTAGTGCGCCTGGGTCTGCAGCAGGCTGACCGAGCGGACTCCCTCGCGGCGGGCCAACGCCAGCGCGCTCTCGACCTTGACCACCGCTCGCTCGAAGTGCTGCTCCCCGTATTCCTTCGCAGCGGCCTCGAGGAGTTGGTTCACCATGGGCGTGATGTCTGGAACGCGTTTCATGAACGACCTCCGCTGACGGGAATGCCAAGCGCAACGGGCTGAGCGGCGCGCAGCTTCGACTCGGCCTCACACCCCGCGGCGGTGTGGGCGTCACCGCGGTCACGAGCCACCCGGGCTCGCAGGTTCCACGCGTCCAGGGAAGCGGGAGCCAGCGTCGTGATCGCCTGCAGCACCTCCTCGGCCTCGTGGTGCCTTCGCCCGTGAATCAGGAAGCGCGCCCAGGCGAGGTGCGACGAGACATCGCATTCGTCCTCTTGCAGGAGCCGTTGATAGACGCGCGCAACCTCGGGGTCACCCTCGGTGGCCTCGAGCAGGTACGTGCGCAGCCGCTTCACGACGGTTTCGTGGGACACGTGGTTGGCCTCGCTGAAGGGGTCGAGTGACAGCGCTTCGTTGATCTTGTCGAGTGCGGCCAGCGAGTTGTCCGAGAGGTCGTGGGCCACGCAGAGCGCCCATTTCACCCAGACTGACTGAAGGCCGAGCTGCGCAAGGCGACCGTCGAGCGCTCGGAGTTCGACCAGCGCCGCGGGGTACTCGTGCTCTTGAATCAGCCTCTGGGCGTAGGCCGCCTGTTCGACCAGCGCACGCATTCTGACGTCAGGAAAGGTCCGCAAATCAGGCTCCTCGGGCGAATCTGGGAATGGGCAGGTTGAGCAAGGCCGCGTTCTGGCGCACGCGTTCCAGCAGTTCAGGCTTCGGCTCGGTGGAGGCGTTCAGCAACGAGCCCCAGTCCGCAACGAAGAGACACGCGATGCCCTCGTGAATGACAGCTGCGACCGAGCCGACCGTGCAGGGCTGCGCGTAGCCATCAAGGTCGAGGACGTGAAGGTCGGAGGTCCCGAGAATCGAGGGCACGTCGCCGACCGCCTCCAGGTCCAGCGGCTGGGCGACGAACTCGGTGTCTTCGTAACCGCTCTCCGCTTTGTTACGGCTCAGGAACTGACGCAGGGTCGGGAGCTTGAAGGCGCCTTCCGAGAAGTGACCGGTGGACTCGTTGGGCTGCCAGCGCACCGACAGTCCATCGGCCTTCGCCGCCAACGCCAGGACCTCGGGGTGGAGTTCGCCGCTGCACCGTTCGAGCAACTCGGCCGACGCGGGGCGGCCGACATGGGCCACCACGCGAGCGTTCTTGTTGGCGCGCAGCATGGCAACGAAGATTCTGAAGTCGGCGACGACTGACATGACGCACTCCCGTGTTGTGCGGGAGTGACGTCAGGATGCAGTCGATTTTCGGAGCCTGGGTCGAGGGCTACTTGAGCACCGCGCTCATGAACGCGGCGAGCTCGGGGTCGTCGGGTACCGTGACCGTCAGTTCGTGATCCGTCGTCACTCCGCGCAGGTCGATCTCGTCGCCCTGCTCGTTCAGGTTGAGGGTGGGCGCGACGAAGACCTCATTGCGATCGCAACGCGGGCACCTGGAGGAATAGACCCAGGGGGCCAGCAGCACCGGCTCATCGCCGAGCAGCCGGTCGAAATAGCACCACTCGCGCTCGAACAGCTTGTGGCGGAACTGCTGGTTGACGACCGTGAAGACCTCGGAGGCGCCGACGTGCTCACGCACGGAATACTCGGTGGTCCCGTCGCGACGCTCACGGCGAATGCCTTGCTGCGAAATCAGCCTGGCCTCGGAGAGTGGCAGCAGGCTCTGCTGGAGTTGCCGCAGCGCGTCCATCATCGCAATCACGGCTTCATTCACCTCGTCCTGCCCCTGCGGGCGACCATGTGCCTGCTGGTTTCTGACCGTGGTGACGCTCTCGAGCCGATTGGCGATCGCGGTCCTCGAGCCGGTCGGTGAGGCGAAGCGTGTCAGGGCGAGCGCCGGGCCCTTGAGCCCGAGACCATGGAGTTGCTGAGAGAGCGTGCTGGCGAGCTCGACCCACTTGCCCATCGATATGGACTTCGAGTTCGAGAGGCGAAGCTTGCCCGCGACGTCGCTCCACTGCTGCTTCGTACCGGCCTTCCGCAACACGGACAACTGGGTGCCGACCACGAACGACAGCGAGCGCTCGAGCGCGAAGCGCGCGGCATCGAACCGTCGATCGAGGTTTTCAGCCATCGCGATGTGCGCGATCGGAGCGGCGACAGTGAAGGGAAGAGACCCGATTCGGTCGTTCACCTGGAGGGCTGCGGGGGCAGCTGGAATCAATCGCTCAGGGATCACGTCGAGGACGCGAAGGCCGAGCTGCCGGACCTCCTCTGGCATCACGACGACGCGAAGGAAGGTCGCCCCGAGCTTCGCTGCAGCCGCGCTCAAGACGGCGGCGAGCGAGTCAGTTCGGTCGCCGTCGGGCGTCGCGACCAGGAGGTACCGCTGTTTGATGCTTCCCAGCCACTCGCCATCGACGAGCGACGAGCTGACGAGCGCCAACACCTCTCGCCAGTTCCTCGGGTGCTCGGAGCCCACCGCGGTGAAAGCAACCAGGCGGCGCGGCGAATGGTCGGCGAGGACCCGGTGAATCAGCGTCTCGCCGGAGTGGACCGGGCCCGGCTTGCCGCTGGTGCTCATCGGTGCCACCGTCGGAGCGTCGTCGTCACACATGCGAGAGATCGACAGCGCGAGCTCGCCTGCACCGGCGAGGTCTTCCGAACGTCTTCTTCCCGGCTGCCGGTGTGCGATGCCGGTCCTCAAGCGGGGGTGGAGCGAGCGCTGGTTGACCTCGATGACCTCGATTCCGGACCACGACTCGATGTACGTCCACACGGCCCGCTCATCGAGTTCGGGCAGCAGCACCGCGAACCCGGCCGGTCGTCTCGAGACCAGCGCGCCCACCGGGAGTTGAGCGCTGAGGCGGGTTGCGACTTCCCGGAGCAGGCCATCGCCCGCGTCCTTCGTAAAAAGTTCGTTTGCGGTCTTGAGCCCGTCGAGCTCGACGAGAACGAGTGAGAGCTTCCCGTCGGTATGGTCAGCGCGTTCGCACTCTGACTCGAGGCGTTCGGCGAAGAGCCTCGCGGTCATGACCTGGGTGAGCGGGTCGCGAATGCGGTTCGAATAGATCTCTTCGCGCACGGCGAGCTCTGCGCTCATGCCGTTGTAGAACCGCAGTTGCTTGTAGCCGATCTGGAGGTGGTCGCCGCGCTGCAACTGGGCGCGCTTGATCTGTCGACCGTTCAGGTAGGTGCCGTTCGAGGACTGCTTGTCCTCGAGCACGAGATGCTCGCCTTCCCTGGTGATGACGGCGTGACTTCGTGAGACGGCGTCATCGGCGATGACCAGCGCCGCCTCGCCGGTGCGCCCGATGAGAAATGGGACCTGGCGAATCTCGAACGCGCGAAATGGCTTCTCCATTTCCACCAGCACCGCATCTGGAGCAATGCCGAGATACGCCGACATGTCAGCGCGCTCGGTATGTTCTTGTTGCTGGGTGGCGATGAGCTTGGTGATTCGATGCGCGGTGCCGGTCGCCGCCTCAGGTGCTTCATCGAGCGTGATGGAAGGGGTCGGGTCACTGGGGGCGAGCAGGGCGGCCCATTCCTTCTCGGTGTCTCGGGTCCAGTTCGCGTCTGCTCCTGCATGGGTCCAGGGCGCCGTCGCCACGACGAACGCCAGGAAGCGCCTCAAACTCGTCTCATCGAGGCCGCTGTATTTGGCGACATCGAGGAGGGAGGTGAACTCCTCGAACGACAGGGCCGGAAACGTGCGGAAGATGGCCCTGAGTCGGGCGATGCGATTCGAAAGCAGGTTCCAGGTCAGGTCTGGCGCTCGCTGGCGTTGCTGCGCGTACTCAGCGTCGACTGCGCTGGCGAGGCTATCGACATCGCCGTACTCCTCTGGAGCGACGCCAGGCGCTACGCGGGGGTTGACGAGCCGCGTGACTGCGAGGAGCTGAAGAATGTCCGACTCGGGGACGTGAAAGCTCTCTGCGAGTTCGACGGCCCCCTTGCCACGCAGCCACGCTCGAATGATCCCCGCCCGGTCCATGTGCTCCAGAATGAGTCCTTTCCCCAATGACTACAACGGACAACGCGACTCACTTCTTGAAGCGACCGCTCGTCAGGAATTCGATCGCACCGGCGATGACCTGCCGGTTCGAGGGCAAGGCCGTGTGCTTCACCTTGTCGACGATCAACGAGTCCGTAGCACCCTCCCAGTTCGCAGAGGCGAGCTCGACGACGCCGTCGCCCCTGCCGACGAGGCCCAGACGTGTCCAGGCATTCTGGTGTCCGTCGCCGCAGATGACGCCGAAGCTCAGGCCCCGAATCGCCTTGAGCCGCGTGAGCTGAGTGGTGTTCGTGGTGGTGAGTTCGGTGATGTTCGGGCCCCCCAGCAGCGTCAGCGACTTGGTGTAGTTCGCCAGGGGCGAACCCAGGTGCGGTGTTCCGATGGTGATGATGTGCGCGAGCTTCGGCGCGTCCTTGGCGGACAACAGCGCGTGGGCAACCGAACTCGCGACGAGACCACCCATGCTGAAGGCGACCAGCGACACCTTCGCCGTGTGAAGCTTCCTCAACGCGACGGAGTCGATGACGAGCTGAGCGACGGTGTTCGCGATCTCGTCGACCCGGCGAAACAGTGAAGGGTACTCGACCATCTCTGCCAGGAACCCCGCTTCGCGAGCCGCCTGACACAGGTCGGTCATTCGTTTGGTCCTGCCACCAAAGCCGTGGAGGAAGAACACGACGTGGTCTCGGCCGCCGTCGTCAGGTCGATGGGCGTCTGTCAGTGCGTCGAACGCCTCCTGGTACGCGGTGCCGGTGAAGACCTTCTTGTTCTTCGCGTCGAGCACCCGCGCGCGGCCCTGCCGCACGTGCAGCTGAACCCGCCAGTCGTCGACCACGACCCGGTCAGCCCAGAACTGGCTGCCCTTCGCGCCCCGCTTCTCGGCGGTCTTGAGCTCCTTCGCGCGCTTGCGCTCGAGACGGCGGAGTTCACGCGCGCGCTTCCGCTCGACCTTGCGCTCGGCCCGTGCGTTCCGCTTCGCCTCCTTCGCGATCTGCTTCTGTTCCTTCCGGTTCGGGGAGGTCGGCATCATGGTTTCGTAGCAGTCGCCGTCGGCTCGTCGAAGCTGGTTGTGTTGCGGTTGGCACCGCTCTGACAGGAGAGGTCACACCATCACAAGCCTCTATACCAACGACTGCGCGGCGTTTCTTCGTCGAGCTCGCGTTCGACCCTCGTGCGAATCATCTCGGCTGCTTCGCGGCGGCCGCGCTCCTCGAGCTGATCGGCCAACACCAGGAGCGACTCTGCACTTCGAGTGTAGTTCGGACGGCGAAGGTGGAGGGTTGCGCGAGCCCGTTCGTCTTTGGTGAGGGAGGCGTCGTAGTTGACCTGGAGCATCACGTGGTACGGGCAGCAGTGGCTCCCGTGACCGCGTTGACCTCTATTGTTTGAGCGACTCATGCCCTCTTGATGCCAAGCCGAGCGAGACCTGACAGCTGGCAGGTTCACCGTGGGTGGCACGTCAGCATGACGTCCATGCCGAGAGCGAAGCTCTTGCGGCCGTCGAGGTGAGCGATCTTCACTTCCTCGCCTTCGAATTGGATGCCGTTGGTGCTCCCCGCGTCGACGATGAACGGGCGCCCGTCGATGTTGACCAGGACCGCATGGACACGGGAGAACGTGTCGTCGTGGGCTCGCAGGTCGCAGCGAGTGTCGCGACCGATGAGCACGCCTCGACTCAACGACGCGGTGTCGAAGCTCGCGCGCTGCGGCCCATCTCGGCCCATGAGGTCCACGGCCAGAGTCGGCGCTCCCACGCTCGGGCGCTCGACCGCTTCGACCCGCGACGGAGCAGAGTGCGGCAACGACTCCCAGGCCGACTTCGCGTAGGGCTTCCACGGCAGCACCCCGCCCGTTGGCACGCAGAAGAAGGCGAAGTTCGACGCGCTCATCGCCAGAAACCCATTGCTCTCGATCAGCCGAAGGGGCTCGCCAGGACTGACCTCGAGTCCACCGGTGGTCGTCAGGTTCACGACCGTCGTACGAACCTCGCCCTGCACCCGCCTGACGACGAACAGCAGGTGCCGCAGCGAGAGCTGCTCGTCGAGCGGGAGTGGAAGGTCGACCATGTCATGGCGGCCGACCATTCCCGCGCGCGGCTGCTCGGTGCACTCGAGCCAGAGTCCGGCGACCTGGCCCGCACGCCGATGGGCCGCGAAGACGTAGAGGCCGCAGCGCTTCTCGTTCAGCACCGAGCGAGCCATCGACTGTTGGGATTCCTCGAAGATCGCGCGCAGCGAGCGCGGCCGGAGCAGCCCCGCTCCACCGACCCGCGTGTTGCCCTGGTCCCGGTGCGGCTCGACCAGTTGCGAGACCTTCACGTAGCGAGTGACGTCCATCACGACCTCCACTTCCGACAAGGAGACGACTGACAGGCTTCGGTGATGGTCTGACAGCAGAGGTCACAGCAAAAGGCCCGACGGGGCGGACGTGGGGAGATGCGCCGAAGCGGGATGGACCCAGGCGCGCCCCGTCGGGCTTCCTTCACACAGACAGCAGCACCGGCTCCATTTTCGGAACCGACGAAATCAACGTGTCGACGGCCTCAGCCACGGCGTCGAGCCCCGCGCCGACCCGACGGGCGATGCGGCGCAGCAAGTTCACCAGGCGCGCGTATCGCTGATGAACGGTCGCGACCGCCACGCCGTACAGCTCTGCCATTCGCTTGAAGCCCAGCGCACGGCGGGCCAGCAACTGCTGCCCCTCGACCCCGGCCTCGTGGAGGAACACGCGTACGACCTCGCGAACCGCCAACTGATTGTCGGCGTCACCTTCGGCTTCGAGCCGCGCGACCTCGGTGTCGTTCACGCTGGTGCCTCCGTACTGGTACTCGGCCATCAAGGAGGTGGTGAGGGTCCTGGCGTCCAGGGCACGTCCATTGGCGACCAACTGCGCGCACGCGGCCGCGACGAGTCGCTGTGAGAAGCGGCTGTGAGCCTCGAGCGTCGAAGGGAGGCCCGTGGGCGCGGGCAGCGGCTTCGAGATGGCCGAGTTCACCACCGCACGCAGCGCGCGCTGCGTGTTCCAGAAAGGATTGGAGTCGACGGCCAGGGAGCGCAACGTGGCGCGCGCCCACCCGACGGTCTCGCCGGGGCTGGAGCTTTCGAAGGGCGCGGTCGGGTGAGTGACCCGCAGCGACAGCACCCTGACCAGAAACTCCTGGGTCAAATCGGCGGCCTGCTCGGCGTCATTCAGACGCCCGCCCGAGACCTCGCGAAGCACACCCGCAGCGAGACGAGTGAGGATCGTTGGGGGCGCACCGACGACGCCACCGCGAAACAGCGAGAGCAGGAACTCACGGACCTTCACGTGAGCGGGATTGGGCACGGCAGTTCGAAACGAGGGCATACGCCTCCGGCAACGGGTGAGGTTTGGTGGACAGGTGAAGCGTGAGGGTGAGGCTCTTCTGGCGACGGGGCTGCTTTGGGTCCGAGCACCTCGATGCGTGCCGGGTAAAGCCAAGAGGAGCGGTGCGATTATTCCTGACAGCTGACGTTGAGGTGAAGGCACCGTACGCGCTGGGTGTGACAGCCCAGGTCCCACCGAAAGACGGCCGTACGCTGCTGTCTGGTGGGCATGACCCCGACCCTGAGTGTCCACCGCGATCGCAGCCTGCTTCGCCCCGACGTCGAGAACCGTCGCTCGTTGCGGGTGGAAGTCGGCGCGGCTGCGGCGCAGGAAGCAGCACCGCCTCACCCCGTCGAGCTCGGCCTCGCACTCGACTGCTCGGGGTCGATGATGATGGAG
>CAIWFK010000765.1 GCA_903911905.1 uncultured Myxococcales bacterium | reverse complement strand
CCGTGCGCTCGTCGATCGCGGTGCGGCGCGCCTGCTCTTCGGCCAGCGCCTTCTTCAGCGGCTCGGGAGTGTCACGGGTCGCCAGCTTCACTTCGCGCGGGTCGCCCGCATCTTCGACGAACACGTGCAGCAACTGCTCTTCGTCGACCTTGAAGTCGATGCGTTTGCCGGTGGCGTTGCCGGGCAGCTTCACCGTGCCCAGGTATTCGTTGTCGACGATGAACTCGCTGTCGCCCTGGTAGATGTCGAGCTCGATGAAGGGCCCGGGCTTCGCCGGCGGCGGCACGCGGAACGACTTGGTCAGCGGCACCCGGTGGTTCTTGTCGATGATGCGGCGGAAGCGGCCGGTGGGCAGCCCGAAGCCGATGGGCATCGACAGCGCGTCGAGCAGGGTCACCGAATCGAGGTGTCGATCGACTCGGCCAGCAACGCCGCGCCCAGCGCCACGCATTCGTCGGGGTGCACGCCCTTGCGCGGCGGCTTGCCGAAGTGCTGTTGCAGGCGCTGCTGCACCAGCGGCATGCGGCTCTGCCCACCGACGAGGATGATCTCGTCGATCATCTGCCGGGTGATGCCTTTTTCCGACAACACCCGATCGCAGATGGCGAAGGTGCGGTCGACCAGGTCGCCGGTCAGCGCGTTGAGCTGCTCGCGGCTGAGCGCCACCCGCAGGTCCACCGGCTTGCCCTTGCGCTCTTCGATGAAGGGCAATTCGAGCGTCACGTTCTGCATCAACGAGAGGTCGATCTTCGCCGCTTCCGACGCGTTCTTCACCCGCTGCATGGCGATGGGGCTGGTCAGCAGGTCGACCCTGGTGTCGGCCTTGAAGCGCTCGAGCACGAAGTCGATGATGCGGTTGTCGAAGTCGATGCCGCCCAGGAACGTGTCGCCGCCGGTGGCCAGCACCTCGAACACATTGCCGGTCAACTGCAGCACCGAGACGTCGAACGTACCGCCGCCCAGGTCGTAGACCAGCACCTTCTGGTCGAGCGAGCGGTTGAAGCCGTACGCGATCGCGGCCGCGGTGGGCTCGTTGACGATCTTCACCACGTTGAGGCCGGCGATCAGCCCCGCTTCCTTCACCGCCTGGCGCTGGCTGTCGGTGTAATAGGCGGGCACGGTGATGACCACGTCACCGATGGGCCCGCCCAGGAACTGCTCGGCGATGGTGCGGGCCTGCGAGAGCACCATGGCCGAGATCTCGGGCAGCCGGTACACGCGCCCGCCGACCGACACCGCCGCCTCGCCGTCGGGCCCGGGCACGATGTCGTAGCTGTAGTAGTCGCGCATCTCCTGCACGACCTTCGACTCGAACTTGCGGCCGATCAGTCGCTTGGCGCCGTAGATGGTGTTCTTCGGGTTGGTGACGATCTGGTCCTTCGCCACGTTGCCGACCACCATCTCACCGCGGGGCGAGAGCGCGACCACCGAGGGCAGAATCAGGTTGCCGCGGTCGGTGGGCACGATGCGGGGCACGCGGTTTCGCACCGACGCCACGAGCGTGTTCGTCGTGCCGAGGTCGATGCCCACGCTCCGCCCTTTGTCCGACATAGGTACGTCCTTCGTACCACGGCAGCCCGGTCGAGCAGAGAAACTGGATCAGGGCGGCCGTGCGGGCTCAAGTGAGTCCACTCGTGAATTGGATCTTCCTCGTCCTCGTCGTCGGCTCGGTGCTGACTGCCGCCTTCACCGGCACCATGCAGGCGGTGACCGACGCGAGCATCGCCTCGGCGAAGAGCGCCGTCGAACTGGCCCTGATGCTCGTCGGGCAGATGACGCTCTGGCTGGGCTTCGTGGGCGTGCTGCGCGAGGCCGGCCTGCTGCGCTCGTTCGCCCACGCCGTACGCCCGGTCATGACCCGGCTCTTCCCCCAGGTGCCTGCCGATCACCCGGCGATGTCGTCGATGATCCTCAACATGTCGGCCAACCTGCTGGGCCTGGGCAACGCCGCCACGCCCTTCGGG
>CAIWFK010000764.1 GCA_903911905.1 uncultured Myxococcales bacterium | reverse complement strand
CGCGGAGTTCGAGCGGCTGCTGGTGCAGCGCTTTCGCGAGGTCATGCCCGACGCCGGCATTCGGCGCGGGCTGCAGTACCGCTCGGGCGAAGAGGTGCCCGACGTCGAGGTGCCGTGCTTCTGGCTCGAGGCGAAGCACCACCACCGCACCAACGTCCGCGCGGCCATGCGCCAGGCCATCGAGTGCGCCCCGCCCGGCAAGTGGCCGCTCGCCGTGTGCAAGGACGACAACCAGCCGGCGCTCGTCACCATGCAGCTCGAGGACTTCCTCGAGCTCGCCCGGGAGTGGTGGGAGAGGCGGCCCCGATGAGCAAGCTCAAGGCGCTCATCGAGCAGCTTCGCGCGCAGGTGCTCAGCGCATCGTCGGCCGCTTTTGAGGCTGGCCGGAGCAGGCACCCGGTGCTGGCCGTCTACCAGGACTTCTCGGCAGTGCTGGTGGCGCTCTCAGATGAGCGCGAGTCCAGCTACCCGGCTCGCGAGGCGCTGACGAACGCGCTACTGGAGATGCATCGCACCACGAGGTCCCCGCTCTGGTCGTCCGCACTGGCGGTTGCCTTCTTTCCGATGCTGAGTCGACTGCGACACCGCATCGTCGGCGACGCAGTGCCGCGAGATGAGCTCGACCAACTGGTGCTGGCCTCCTTCTGGGAGGCGCTCGCGGAGCTGCCCGTGCATGGCCGAGGCAGCGACCGACTGCCTATGCGGCTGCGCCAGCGCACGCAGCGGCTGGTGTTCCGGAGCCTCCGACGTGAGCGCGATCAGCAGCACGACAGTCTCGACGACGCTCGCCATGAGGACGTCGAGCGGGCCAAAGCCACTCGGCTCGAGCAGTCGCTATGCGAAGACCGGGTCGACCTCGCGCGGCTACTCGAGCGCGCCGCGATGGAGGGCGTGCCGTGCGCCTCGCTCGAGGTCCTGACGGCGACGGCGCTGAGCTCGGAGCCGCTCCGCAACTACGTTGCCCTCGTCGGGCCCGCCGACGATGGCGAGAGGGCACGCCTGTATGAGCGGCTCAAGCGGCAGCGGAGTCGGGTCATGCAACGCCTGCGCACCCTGGCCACCGGGCGCGTGCTCCCGAATTGACCCATGGTGAAGCGCGAGCCACCGACAGCCGGCAAGCGAGCTGGCCGCCCTCGTGGCGAGGCCGGCCCGAAGATGCCGTACCACGAGGTCGACCAGCTCCTCGTCGAAGGGGAGTTTGTCGACGACGTGCGGGTATGGCCCTCGCAGCGAGCGGTGGCCAGCCGCTACGGCGTCGCGCCCAGCCTCGTGGCGTTGTTCGCCAGCCAGCACGAGTGCACTCGTCGTCGTGCAGAGTTCAAGGCGCGCGGCGAGGTGCCGGAGCCGGCGCCTATGGCCGAGCCCGAGGCCACCCCGCCTCCCAAGCCGAGCGTTGAGGTGGCTGAAGTTGTGCCGCCCCTGCCTGCGGTTTCACCCAAGTCGCGGCGGCGGCCTGGCCGTCCACGCAAGGCGGAAGCGCCGCTGATTCCCTACGAAGAGCTCGACCGGTTGCTGGTGTTCGGCGAGGTGAAGCAGCTCGAGGATGGCTCCTCGACGACGG
>CAIWFK010000763.1 GCA_903911905.1 uncultured Myxococcales bacterium | reverse complement strand
CCGGGTCGCCCCCGCCATTCGCCAGCCCACCGCGCCAGTCGCGGCCCGGCCCCCGCCGCCCTTTTCGTCGGGCGGCTCGGTGCCCGCGACCGCCGCCTCGCTCTTCGACGACGTGCCCTCGGCGCCCGTCGCGCCCGCCGCGCGTGCACCGGTGACCGGCTCGACCGCAGCGGTGAGGCCGCCGGCAGGGCCGCCCGCGGGGTTCGCCAGCCGACCGTCGACCGTCACTGGCAACACGGCCGCGGTCAGCCGCCCCTCGGCGGTGAGCGCACCGCCGCCGCCACCGACCGCGCCGGCTGGCGACGTGGAGCAGATCGCCGTGCCTTCCGTGCCCGGTTCGGGCTCGCTGGCCGAGGTCTCGCCGCTGCGGCTGTACGGCGTGTGCGCGGCGGGCGACGCCAATGCGCTGGTGACCCTGCAGTTGTCCGACCGGGCCATCTCGATTCACTTCAAGAAGGGCGCGCCCGACTTCGTCGATTCGACCCACCCCGAAGACTCGCTCCAGGCCTTCCTGCTGACCTCGGGTCTGGCCACGCCGCAGCAGATTGGCCTGGCCGATGCGCAGAAGGCCCGCTTCGGCGGTGAACTGCTGCCTGCGCTCTTCGGCCTCGGCCTGCTGAACCCGTCGATGGCCTTCCAGCAACTGACCGAACGCAGCGCGCTGCTGGTCTCGAAGGCGCTGGCGGCCGAGCGTGGCACCTTCACCGTCGAACACGTCGAACTGCCCGGCGCGAAGGCGATGCCGCTGGGCAACAAGTGGTCGGTCTACCTCGAGCAATTGCGCCGCATTCCGGCCAGCGACGTTCGCCGCCGGCTCAATTCGGTCTTCGATGCGCCGGTGGTGCGGGCCAACAGTTGGGTGAACCTGGCCGAGCTCAAGCTGCAGCCGCAGGAAGTGCGGGCGCTCAACGGCTTCGACGGCGCGCGCTCACTCGCGCAGGTGCTGCTCGAATCGCCGCTCGACGCCGACGTGGCCATGCGCACCGCGTGGATGCTGGCCAGCCTCGAGCTGGTCACCTTCTCGGGAGCCGACCTCTCGGCGGCGCCGACCCCGCCGCCCGACCAGCCCCTGGAGGCCGCGCCTGCGCCAGCACCGGTGGCTCCGCCCGCGCCCGCCGCCGGCGTGCCGGGGCCGCCTCCTCGCGCCGTGGCACCGGGCATGCCTCCGGGGGCCGCAGCCCCCCGCACTTCGGTGCCGTACCCCCAGGCCAAGGCTCGCCCGCCGCCTCCGACGGTGGCGCCTCCGGCCCCGCCGCCCGCTGCGCCCGCGGCGCCGGCCGCTCCCTTGCGCCCGGTCATCACGCCGCAGAGCGCGACCGCGGTGAAGGCTCCGGCGGCCGCCGCCCCCGCGCGCCCGGTCACCGGGCCCGTCAACCCGCCCGTCGCGCCCTCGAGGGCGGTGACCCAGCCGCTGAGCCCGCCCGCGCCGGCCGCGTCGGGTGGCGCCGAGGTCAAGGAAGCGCTCGCGCTGCTCGAGAAGATGAAGCAGCAGAACGTCCTCGAGGTGCTCGGGGTGCCGCGCGACGCCGACGCCGGCAAGGTGAAGATCGCCTACTTCAAGCTGGCCAAGAGCTACCACCCCGACACCGTGCCGCCAGGGTCGCCCGAGGCGCTGGCGCAGGCCAAGGCCGACATCTTCGCGCTCATCGGCGAGGCCAACCGCACCCTGTCCGACCCGAAGCTGAAGGCCGACTACCTGGCCGAGCTCGATGCGGGCGGCAAGAAGGGTGAGAAGGTCGACATCACCACGCTGCTGCAGGCCGAAGAATTCTTCCAGCGCGGCCAGGTGCTGGTGAAGAACCGCAAGTGGGTCGAAGCGGTCAAGGTGCTCGACGACGCCATCAAGGCCAACGACAAGGAAGGCGAGTATTACGGCTGGCGCGGCTGGGCGAAGTACTTCACCCTCGAAGCTGCCGACAAGTCGAAGGCCCACATCGACGCCATGCGCGACATCGAGGCCTCGCTCAAGGCCAACCCCAACGCGGCGGCGGTGCACTACTTCCATGGCTTCCTGTGGAAGCTCAAGGGCGACCTGGCCAAGGCCAAGGCCAGCTTCAAGAAGTGCGTCGAGCTCGACCCCCGCCACATCGACGCTCAGCGCGAGCTGCGCACCATGGCCGGCAAGTAGTGCTACAGACGGCCTCGTGCCATTGACCGGAAAACAGAAGCGTCGGCTGCGGGCCCTGGGTCACACCCTGGGCGTCGTGGTGCAGGTGGGCAACAACGGCGTCACCGAGGGTGTGGTGGGCGCGGTCGAGCAGGCGCTCGAAGACCACGAGCTGATCAAGCTGAAGGTCGCCGACGAGCGCGACGGCCGCGCCGAGGCCATCGCCGCCATCGCCGAGCAGACCGGCAGCGAAGTGGCCCAGGTGCTCGGCCGCACCGCGCTGCTGTTCCGCAAGCGCGCCAAGAAGTCGAAGTTCAGCGCCCTGTTCAAGGACGATGGCCAGCCCGTGCAGGCGAAGTTGCCTCAGAAGAAGAAGGGGCCACGCGCGACGGTGCGCAAGGCCGGGCCCGACCTGCTCGCGGAAGCGGAAGACGCGCGCAAGCAGCCCGAGGCCGACGTCGTCGCGAGGAAGAAGCCGAAGGCGTAATTCGGCCCGAAAAGGGGCTGGTTTTGTCAGCCGCCTTGGCAGACCGGCGGTGCGCTCGGGTAGGCGGGTCGGCCGATGATCAGGGGTGATGACTCGCGCCCTCCTCGCTGCCGTGACCGTGGTGATCGCCGGCTGTGCCCCGAGCCCGGCTCCCTCGAATGCCCAGGTCGAGTCCATCGACCAGGCGGTGGTGGCCTGCGCCAATGGCCCCACGGTCCGCGGCGTCGACGTCTCGGTCTACCAGGGCGTCATCGACTGGAACGCGGTGCACGGCGACGGCTGGGACTTCGGCATCGCCCGCATCGGCGACGGCACCGGCCTCGACGGCACCTTCCAGCGCAACTGGGCCGACATCAAGGCGGCCGGCATGATTCGCGGCGCGTACCAGTTCTGGCGCGCGGGCGACGACCAGAACCAGCTCTCGGACCTCGTCATCAATGCGGTGGGCCGCCTGGGCCCGGGCGACCTGCCGGTCATGCTCGACATCGAAGGCGCCAGCATGGGGGGCCTGAGCCCCGGCGACATCGTCTCGCAGATGAACATCTGGCTCTCGCGGGTCGAGGCCGGCACCGGCAAGAAGCCGCTCATCTACACCGGCAAGTACGCGTGGGACCCGTCGGTGCAGTCGGCCAATTACGGCAGCTACCCGCTGTGGATCGCCGCCTACGGCGCCAACACCGGCGGCGTGCCGAGCAACTACTGCCCCAACACCCCCATGGGCTGGGACCAGTGGACCTTCTGGCAGTACTCGTCGGTCGGCTCGGTGCCCGGCATCAACGCCAACGTCGACAAGAGCCTCTTCAACGGCGACCTGGCCGCGCTGCAGGTGCTGGCCGACGGCCTGTCGGGCGAGAACTGCTACGGCAACGAGGTCGCGGCGTGCGGCAACTACGGCTGCGGCTGCGTCGACCACCAGTGCAACGGCGGCTTCTGCCCCGGCACGGGCTGTACCGCGGCGCACACCGCGGCCTGCGGCATGTACGGCTCGGGCTGCGTCGACGGGGCGTGCAACGGCGGCACCTCACCGGGCAGCGGCTGCACGGCCAGGGAGACGCTCGACTGCTCGAAGGTCGGCTGTGGCTGCGTCGACCACGCCTGCAACGGCGGCGACCACTGCGCGGGCACCGGCTGCACCTGGCGCGAGACCCACGACTGCGGCGCCTTCGGCGTGAACTGCGCCGACCACCAGTGCTCGGGCGGCTATGGCCCCGGCAATGGCTGCACCGGCAAGGAGACCGCCGACTGCTCCGCGCAGGGCTGCGGCTGCGTCGACCACGCCTGCAGCGGCGGAGACCACTGCGCGGGCTCGGGCAGCACCGCGCGCAACGGCCTCGACTGCGGCGGCTTCGGCTGTCACTCGGTCGACGCGACCTGCAGCGGCGGCTTCTGCCCCGGCACCGGCTGCACCGGGAAGCAGACCGCAGACTGTGCCGCCATGGGCTGTGGCTGCGCCGACGAGGTGTGCGGCGGCGGCGCCTGCACCGCCACCACCGGGTGCACGCCTCGCCAGACGCTCGACTGCCAGGCGCTCGACGCCGGGTGCGACCGGGGCGCCTGCACCACGCCCGGCGGTCCCGTCACCCTCGACGCGGGGGTGCCGACGCCGGCGCCCACCGACGGCGGGCTGCCCACCACGCTCGTCGACGGAGGCCTGCCCATTGGCCTGAGTGACGGCGGCAGTGGGGTGGTGATGACCGACCCCACCGATGCTGGCCAGTCGAGCGGCGCGGGGCTGACGCCCACCGGCCCCACGCCAGTCGAAGACGTGAAGGGTGGCTGCGCCGCGACGCCCGGGCAGGTGATGGCGCTCGCGCTGCTGGTGCTCGCCCGCCGCCGCCGCCAATGAGGTGCCAGACCCCTGGTACCCCGTGACCACGCGCCCACGCTACACTCGCTCCATGCCTGCAAACCCCTCGGTCGAGCTGCAGCGACGGCTCGCTGACGTCGTGGGCGAGCGCCTCCTCTCACCCGAGCGAAGCGCCGAGGTGTCGCTGACCATCGCCTGCGCGTTGGGTGAGGTGGCCGCCCTCGAGGCGTTCGATGCGCTGCTGCGTCAGGAGGTGGCGCGGGTGGTGCGCCCCATCGACCCGAGCGCAGTCGACGAACTGACGCAGGTGGTGCGAGCCCACGTGCTGCTGCCCGAGCCGAACGGCCGGTGTCGGCTCGAGGGCTTTCGGGGCGAGGCGCCGCTTCGGGCCTGGGTTCGCGCCGTGGCGGTGCGCACCGCGCTCAACGCCCGCCGGGGGCTCGTGGTCGAGCAGGTGGTCTCGCAGGCTCCCGACCTGGCCGCGTCGGCGGCCGACCCCGAGCTGGCCCTGCTGCGGGCGCGCCATCGCGAGTCCTTTCGCGCGGCCTTCGCGGTGGCGGTCGCCGCGCTCAGCCCGCGTCAACGCAACGTGCTGCGGCTGCACACGCTCGACGGCGTGCCGCTGGTGCGAATCGGCGCGCTCTACCAGAAGGACACCTCGACCGTTTCGCGGTGGCTCGAGCAGGTGCGCCGGTCCCTCCTGGCTTCGACCCGTCGCGAACTGGCCGCCCGCCTGGGCCTGAAGGACGGTGAACTCGACAGCGTGATGCGGGCCGCCGACTCCGAGATGTCGGTCAGCTTGCAGCGCCTGCTCGCCGATTCGTGAACGAACGACCGCAAAGTCGGCTTTCGACCTGTGTCTTCTGAAGCAGGAGGCTGCATGCACATGTCGAAGACCCTGGTGATGCTGTCGTTCGTCCTGTCGTTGACCGCGCGCGGTGCCGAGCCGCTCAAGCTCTTTCCCGGGTGGCCGGTGGCCATCGGCGAAGCCGAGCGCGCCACCAGCGCCGACCCGGCGGTCGCCACCACCACCCTGACGGGGCAGAAGCTCACGGTGACCGGCAAGAAGGAAGGTCGAACCACCATCACCGTCACGCACCGGGGCGGCGCCACCGAAGCGTTGTCGGTCGAGGTGCAGGCGTCGGGGTGGAAGTTGACGCCGGTGGTGGTGGCCGCCAGGGACCTCGCCGAGGGCACCGAGCTGACGCCGGAGAACCTCGAGCAGCGCAGCGTGCCGGCGTTCGTGGTGACCACGAGCGTCGTCACGCCCGAGGCGGTGAACTACGTGCTTCATCAGCGCGTGCAGGCGCCGATTCAGGCGGGCGATATGCTGCTGTGGTCCCTGGTCGCCGCGAAGAGCACCACCGCCCCGAAGTGAGACGATGACCCCCTGCCTCGACGAAGCCACGCTGGTTCGCATCAGCCTGGGCGAGCGCACCGAGCAGGAATTCGACTCGCTGGAAGCGCACCTCGACCAGTGCGTTTCCTGTCGTCGGGTGGTGGCGGCGGCCACCAGCGAGCAGACCCTTCCCTCGGCCGAGAGCTACCCGGCCATCGCCCCCGGCACGGTGATTGGCCGGTACGTGGTGGAAGGGCTGCTGGGCGTCGGAGGCATGGGCATCGTCTACGCCGTTCGCGACCCGGCCCTGGGCAGGCCGGTGGCGCTCAAGGTGCTGCGCAGTGGGCATGACGAGCAGAGCAACGCGCGCCTGGCCCGCGAAGCGCAGACCATGGCGCAGCTCTCGCACCCGAACCTCGTGCCCGTCTTCGAGCTCGGCGACTGGCAAGGCCGCGTGTACCTGGCCATGGAGCTCATCGACGGGCTCTCACTCGATTCCTGGCGCCGGGCGCGCGAACCTGGCCGGGCCGAGGTGCTTCGCGTGCTGCTCGAGGCTGGGCGGGGGCTGGCCGCCGCACACGCGGCCGGCGTGGTGCATCGCGACTTCAAGCCCGGCAACGTGCTGGTCGGGCGCAGCGGGCGGGTCTGGGTGACCGACTTCGGGCTCGCCCGGGCGCCGAGGGGCGAAGGGGTGGGCTCCGGGTCGGGCTCCCTCGTCGAGACCCAGGCCGGCGCGCTCCTCGGAACACCCGCCTACATGTCGCCCGAGCAGTTGGCGGGCGAGCCGACCGACGCGCGCAGCGACCAGTTCTCGTTCTGCGTCACGCTGGTCGAAGCGCTGACCGGCCGGCGGCCCTTCGCGGCGAACTCCCGAGGGGAATTGGTGCAGGCCATGAGACACCCACCCCTGCTCGACGGGGTTCCCCGCCAACTGCGCCCCGTGCTGCAACGTGGCCTTTCGCTGGACCGCGACCGGCGCTTCCCGTCGATGGAGGCGCTCTTCGCGGCCCTCACTGCGGCCCAGCGCCGACCACGCCTCGTGCTGGGGCTGGCGCTCGCCCTGGTGGCCCTGGGGGCGGGGTGGGGTGTCGAGCGCGCGTTGGCCCCCGCGCAGGTCGACGTGGTGATTGCCGCCGTCGACATTGCCGAGGGCAGCGAGGTGACCGCCGCCATGCTCGCGCAGCGAACCATGCCCGCGACGTACGTCACCACCTCGGTCATCAGGCCAGAGGCCGTGGCCTACATTCTCGGCCAGCAATGCCTGGTGGCGCTTCAGGCCGGGGACATGCTGCAGTGGCACCAGTTCGCGACCAGGAAGACCTCGCCGGCGCCGTCACCTGCCCCGTGAGCCCGGTGCCCGGCCTTCAGCGCGAGCTGAGGTTCCCTGCCAGCTTCGCCGCCTCGCCCACCGTCTGCGCGAACGAGCCGGGGAAATACTGCCGCTTCGCTTCGCCGGTGCCTGCCGCGACCTCGTGGTTCAGCTCGAGGTAGCCGTGGTACCCGTTGACCAGCCCCACCACGCGGTCGACGTGCGCCTGCTCTTCGAGGAACGCGCCTGCGGTGGCCGACGGCTCGAGCGTGGTGAAGAGCAACCGCAGCGACCCCAACTGCAGCACCGACACCATCGCGTCGTGCTCGGCGTTCTCGCACAGCGCGTTCTCGATGACGGGCTGGGCCCAGCGACCGACCAGCCGTGACGCGTCGGGGTGGGGAAGGGCGTAGCCGACCTCGGTCCACCGCACCCGCGGCGCTTCGACCGCCAGCGGCGTGGCGGCGAGGCGAGCGAGCAGCTCGTGGGCGAAGGCCTCGGCCGTTCCCGCGCGCGCGCGGTCTGGCGTGGCGTTGCCCCCGGCACCCTGCAGCACCTGGGTCACCGGGCCGTGGTCCGCTTCGCTCTGCATCGCGACCTGCGCTGGCCAGTCGCCGTCGAGCACCGTCGCCGCAGGCGCATTCAAGGTGGGGTGCGCCGAGGCCACCACCCACTGCGCCACCGGCCGCTCACCCACGAAGCGCACCACCGTCAGCCGGTCGTCGACCGTCGCCCCGCTGCGAGGCACCGCGAGTCCGCCGAGGGTGCCGTGCCCGACCTCGACCCGCACCGGCACCGTGCCGGCGCGTGAGTGCTCGATGGCGCTGCGGGCTGCGTCGACCAGGGCCGCTTCGTCTGGTGCCGAATACCGACCGAGCGCCGCGACCTCCACCGCAGGCCGGGTGTCGTAGCCGCCGAGCGAGGAATGGGTGTGCGTGGCGCTGACCCAGACCCGACCCTCGAAGCCCTGCGCGATGGCCACCTGCAGCCGCGCCGGCACCAGCAGCGTGTCGAGCGTGACCAGGGTGAAGAGGCCGCCGCCGAAGTCGAGCGTGGTGGCGCGCGCCGAGAGCGGGTGGCTGCTGGTGGCCGTCGGCCGCATCGGCGCATAGCCGGCCACGGTGGCGGGCAACTGCACGGTGATGGGGGCCACCGCCGCGCCGACCTTCAGCTCGCCGGACGAGCCGCCCAGGCCCAGCACCTGTGGTGCGGCGCTGGCCCAGACCCCGCAGCGGTCGCTCGTGGCGCCGACGAAGGCCAGCGCGAGCACGAGTACGCTCCCCACCAGCCCGAGGAGCACACGAACCGGGCGCGCGCGCACTACCGGCTCACGGCCGGGCGCAGCAGATAGAACGCGACCTCGCCGGTGAAGCTGCCCAGTTGCTCGGGCCGCACCACCGCCGCGTCGAACGAGGCCTGCGCGCAGTCGACGCTGCCGTTCGTGTCGTAGCTGTTGCCTACCACCACGCGGGTGTGACCACCGTCGGCCGTCGCACCGCCGTGATGCTTGACGATGATGACGTCACCGGGCCTGGCAATCTTCAGCAGCGCGTCGATCTTGTCCTGCGCGCTGGCGGTCTTCTCGGGCCACACCTCGCCCAGCTTGATGAAGGGCGCGTTGGGGCCCTTCGCGTAGTTCGGAATCTCGATGGCGATGGGGTAGCTGCCGCCCGGGTACTGCGGAGGCTTCGCGCCGCCGGCGTAGAGCGAGTCCATGCCGAAGAGGTTGCACTTCCAGTGGTCGGTCGCGCCCAGCGCCGTCTTGCCCGGTGACACGTTCCCCGGCACCGACGGGTTGGGGCTCTTCCACGCCGGAGCGATGCCGTAGTCCACACCGCGCGAGGCGATGAGGTCCTTCGCGGCCTGGGCGATTCTGGCGCCGTCGGGCACCTTCAGCGCGGGGCCCGTGAGGCCGCCGATGTCGGGCGGGCCGTGCAGCACCAACTGGTGCTCGAGCTCGAGCGCGGTGCGCTGGTCGATGACCCCGGTGACGGGCAGCCCCTGGTCCTGCTGGAAGGCCTTCACCGCGGCGGTGGTCTCGTTGCCGAAGCCACCGTCGACGCCCGAGTTCGGCAGCCCCCACGCCGGCTTGCCCAGTCGGCTCGAGAGCGCGGCGAGCCCGTGCTGAAAGGCCAGCACCGCTTCCTTTGGCGCGGGGGTGCCCTGGGCCAGGGTGAGCTCGCCGTCGAGCACCTCGGCCCCGGCCCGCGAGTCGCCCAGCGAGCGAATGGGCGGCGCGATGACCACGTGCGCCTGGGGCGGCGAAATGGCGGCCAGCGCCTTGCCCGCGCCCACGTCGAACAGGTCGCCGAACTTCTGGGCCAGGGTGGCCAGCTCTTCGGGTTTGACCTGACCTGCGGCCACGGCGGCCTTGAGCTGCGAGACCTCGTCGGTGGTCAGTCGGCCGTCCGTCAGCGCACGGCGCACGGTGTTCGAAAGGGGCACGGGCATGCCGGGCACCATACCCGAGCCGAGGGTGAAGCCAACCCGGTGGCCCCTCGAATGAGGTCAGGCCAGACCTGCACTCGGCACCGGCATTGCAGCCCTGCAGTTCGGTTTCGAAAGTGAAATGGCGTTCGAGATGCCAGCCCGGCGAATTGACTGGCGAGTCAACGCGGCACGCGGCGTGGATCCTCTGGCGTCATGCTCGAAGGCTTCCAGTTGCGCGACGTGCCTTTCGCCCCCTGTGCCGTGGTGAACGAGACCACGCCGCTGCGGGTGGTGGCCGACCTGGTGCGCGGTGGCGGGCTCGAGGTGGTGTTGATGGAAGACCTCGAAGGCGGAGGGCTGCGGGGCGTGGTGCCGGGCGACTCGGTGCTGCGCATGGCCGCCCGCATTCCTGACGCGCCGGTGCGGCTGCTCCCCACCCAGTACGTGATGGAGGTGCCTCCCCTGTTGACCCTGCTCGACGCACTCGAGCTGGTGGCCCAACCTGACGTGGCGGCGCTGGCCCTGCCGCTCGAACAGGGGTGGAGTGTGGTGCTGCGCGAAGGGCTGACCCGCCTCGATGCGGTCACGCTCGCGCCAGTCATCGTCAACCGCGAGAAGCGCATCTCGGGCATTCGCTAGGAGCGCCGACGCAAAAGGGGTTGCGTCGAGCCCCGGGTGGACGCACGCTCCCGCGCCATGCACACCCTTCGCATCGCCCTGCTCTCGTCGTCGTTCGCGCTGTCCGCCGTTGCTGCGGGCCCCAAGTCCTACCAGGTGACCGGCGAGGTCGTGGACCTCACCGACGACGTGGTCACCGTGCTCAAGGGCAAGGAGAAGTACGAAATCGCCCGTGGCGAGGTCAAGGCCGAGGGTGAGCTCAAGAAGGGCGCGAAGGTCACCGTCGAGTACAAGATGACCGCGACCTCGGTCACCGTGAAGGACAAGAAGTAACCCTCACTTCGGAGGCTGCGGCGCCAGGAAGTAGATGACGGTGGCGATGCCCACCAGCGCCGCACCCGCCACGCCCCACACCACCGGGCTCGAGTACCAGGCTCGCTGGTCGACCACCGTCAGTTGCAGCGCGCTGTCGGGCGCCGCCACGCGCGCCACCGAGACCTGCTTGGGGTCGAGCCCTTCGACGAAGTACCAGGCGGTGAAGCGGTCGGCCCCTTTGGGAGGCGGAATGGCGGCGCTGCACGACTCGCCTTCGGCCGAACAGGTCATCTCGGTCGAATAGAAGGGGCCGGTGGCGGTCAGGGCGTGGCGCAGCAGCACCCGCGCAATCTGCCGGTCGGGGTCGAGCACCTTCACCCGCACCACGAAGGGCGGGTCGCTGTCCTTCGGTTCGAGCTCGAGCCGCGCACGCGAGAGGAAGGCCTTGCGCTGCTTGTCCACGAAGTCGACCTGCTTGCCGGGCGCCGCGGGCCCGGGCGTGAACTTCGGGTCGAGCTCGAAGGCCTCGAGCGCGCGGGCCTCGGCGTTGGGTTGGTCGCCCAGCACCAGGTGAATGAAGGCCAGCTCCATCAGCGCTGCGGCTCGCTCCTTCAAGGGGCGCTCGGGCACGGCGAGGTAGCGCTGGTATTCGACGACCGCTTCTTCGTACCGCAGCGCCTCGCCCAGCTTGCGGGCCTCGATCAAGCTGGCCGGGGTGGAACTGGCGGCCTGCAGCACCAGCCGCTCGGGGCTCGACAGCCGGCCCACCAACGGCGCGTCGGCCGGGGGGCTGCACACCAACAGCGCGATGAGGGCGGACGACGTCACGGGCCCCCAGCCTCTCACTGCTCGAAGGGCGGGTCGAGCAACGCGGCTTCTTTCACAGCGCGTCGAGCTCGGCCACCAGTTGCGCGGCGGCGGTGAAGCCCTGTTCACCCAGGCGCTCCCAGTCCTTCACCAGGGCCTGGGCCACGTCGTACCCGTCGTCGATGAAGCGAATCGACCGGTGCTCCTGGTCCCACGTGCGCAGCTGCAAGAGCCCGCGCTGGAAGGCGCCGGCCGCGCGTCGGGCCTCGACCCGCTCGCGCAACGGGGCGTCGGGTGAGAGCGCCCGCACCAGGTCTTCGCTCGAGCGGCGCACGGCGAAGAAGCCCGCTGCGGCATCGACCAGGAAGGCGGCCAGCGGCCGGTTCGGCACCTCGCCAATGGCCTCGAGGAACGAGTGGAGCACCGCACCCTGGGCCGCGCCGATGCGGCGCAAGACCTCGGGCTGGTCGAGGTCGCGCTTGGCCTTCTCGGCGGCGAGCCACGAGCGCCCCAGCAGCGAGCGCAGCCCGTCGATGGGGCCGGCCAGGGCCTTCACGTCGAACGTCGGCAGGGCCTCGAGGGGCGCGACGCGCGCCAGCTCGGCGGCGTGGGCCAGCACCACCAGCGGGCTCTCGCGCACGGGCGCCTGACGGGCCAGGGCGCCGTCGCAGCCGGTGCCTCGCAGCGCGTCGAGCAGCAGGGTGACCAGCACCTGCTCGGCGAGCGTGAACTCGCCGCGAAGGGTCAGCGGCGTCACCTCGGTCTCGCCCAGGGGCGTGCGCAACACCCACTGCAGCAGGCGCACGGTGTTCGAGGTGAAGGTCAGCGGCATCAGCGCGTGGCGTTCCCACCCGCGGCCACCGAGCCCCGGCAACCACCCGCCCTGGCGCGCCAGCCCCAGCACCGTGCCACGGGCCAGGGTGTCCGAGAGCACCTGGCGCGCGGTGGGCCCCAGCTTCGGCGGCGGCGTGACGCTGGTGACGATGAGCCGCATCACGTCGGCGGGCGGCACCAGCCCCACCGCGGTGCGCGCGATGGTGAGCAGGTTCGCTTCGGCAGCAGAGACCTCAATCATCGGCGGCGGAAGGCGTCGGCGGCCTGGGGCCACCCGTTGATGGTCAGCTGCCCGTTCACCATGCGCAGTTCGACGGTGTTGGGCGCCTGGAAGCGCGGGTCGTCGGGGCGGTAACGGTTCGACAGGAAGTGCATGACCTGGTTGCTCGAGCCCAGCCAGCGGCGCGCGCGCTCGGGGCGGGTCTGATCATACCGGCCGTCGACCAGCAGGTCGGTGTGCGTGAGCAGCGCGTCGACGTGCGGGTCGCGGCGGGCCTGCAGCTCGGCCAGCGTGTAGCCCGAATAGACCATCACGCTCAGTCCCGCGGCGCGCACCAGCCGGCAGACCTGGGCGACGCCCTCGGCCTGCTCGGTGGGCTCGCCTCCCAGCACCGACAGGCCTTCGAGGCCCGGGGCGGCGAGGATGCGCGCGGCGAGCTCGGCCGGGTCCTGCAGGGTGCCCTGGCGGTCGGCGGCGAACATCTCGGGGTTGCAGCAGCCCGGGCAGCGCAGCGAGCAGCCCTGCACCCAGAGCGCGAAGCGCCGGCCGGGGCCCTCGGCTTCGGTGTCGTCGATGGTCTGGGCCACGCGCAGCTGCACGAGCCAGAGCATGCCCCAAAACGCGCGACGTGGGTCAGTGCAGCTGCAGCTTGAGCGAGAGCGTCAGCATGCGCCCTGCCTGACCGCCCAGTTCGTGGCGGTAGGCGAGGTCGACGCCGCTGCCGTCGCTGAAGTAGCCCAGCCCCCCCGACACGTAGTGGTGGTTGCCGATGCCGTCGTACTGGTAGCCCGCGCGAATGGGCAGGAACTGGGCGATCAGCCATTCCAGGCCGCCGTGCAGGGCGTAGCGCGCCACCGGCTGGTTGAAGTCGAGCCGCACGTCGAAGGCGCCGGTCAACTGGCTGGCCACGGTGCTGGCCACCGAGGCCACGAAGTAGCGGCTGGTGTCGACGTTGTAGACCGGAATCAGGTTGTGCCCCGAGAAGCCCAGCGACAGCCAGTCGGCCGGTCGGAAGATGAGCCCCGCGTTCATGGTGATGGAATTGGTGTTGGCCGCGCCGACGATGACCTGCTGACGCCCCGCCACGCCGATGTGCAGCAGGTCGCCGAGCGCGTACGAGAAGCCCAGGGTGGTGACGTGCGCCCAGCGCCGGTCGAAGCCGCCGAAGGTGGTGAAGTTGTACGAGACGCCGGTGGCCAGCGGGTTGGTCGAATCGATGAGCCCGATGGCCGCGTTGCCGAAGGCCTGGGGAATGTCCCACATGCCCGAGGCTTCGATCTGGTAGCGCTTGAAGATGGAAATGGCCGCCGGGTTGCCGCCGATGGACTCCACCCCGAAGCCCACCGCTTCGTACGCGCCGCCCATCGCGACCGAGCGGCCCGAGCCCAGGTCACGCAGGTCGGGAGTCACCGCGGTCGCGGCCTGCCCCAGTGCGGTCGTCGCGCCCAGAGCCACCACCAGCCAGATCAGCTTCGCCTTCACGAGCATCAGGTCTACTACCGTTTCGGCCGCGAGCCTGTTTTTGACCACGAAGGCGGAGACCCGGCAGCCCCGGTCTGGCTCATCAGTTCGGTTGTCCTGTGAAGAAGGGCGGGTATGGTGGCCCCAACTGCCGGGCCCCCGAGGAGTATTCCCGTGAAACACGTGCTGTTGGCGTTGGTGCTCACCTACATCATGCCGTCGTACAGCGTGCTCAAGCGCGTGGCGAACAACCGCGACGAGCTGAACGTGACGGCGGTGAAGACCGAGGGGCTGGCCGCGGTGGCGCCGGTGCTGGCCCGCCAGCTCGCGCCCGCGCTGGGCACCTCGTGGTCGTCGGGAGAGCTCTCGCTGTCGGCCACCATCCAGGTGCGCTACCCCGGCCGCTGCCGCATCGACCTCTCGCCCACCGACGGCGGCAAGACGGCCACCGTGGCCTGGGCCAACGGCAAGAAGCGCAGCGAGGGCCCTTCGCTGCCCGCGCTCGAGGTGGCGGTCGAGCAACTGTGCGCGACCCTGGCGCTCAAGTCGTCGACCGAAGGCGAGACGCGCTCGGCGCTCGAGCGGCACCTGGCCTCGCTCAAGGTCGACACCCGGCAGGTCGCGCTCGGCCGCTTCGAAGGCGCGGTGGTCTTCGTGCTCGGAGACAAGAGCGAGACCAGCGCCTGGTTCGAGGTCTACAAGGACCGCTTCCTGCCCGCGCGCGTGCACCTGCCCGACCCCGCCGGCGCGTGGGACGTGCGCTTCGTCGACTACACCTCGCAGGCCACCGGCGACTGGTTGCCGCGGGTCATCGAGGTCTGGCGCGGCAAGGAATTGAACCTGCGCCTGAGCGTGCTGTCGGCCGACGGCCACGCCGCGCTCGAGAGCGTGAAGTTCTAGTTTCTCTTCGAAGGACCGCATGGACTCGTTCGTCAAACTCCTCGTGCTCGACCGCGAAGCGTCGGCGCGTTTCTACGAAGGCCTGGGCTTCACCCGAGTGGCCAGCGACGTCACCTTCGCGCACCTGCGCTGGGCCGAGCACGGCAACCTCTTCCTGGTCTCGGCCCCGACCGGCGTGAACCTGGAAGGCAAGCGTGGCTGGGGCGCGTTGTTCTGCTTCACCACCACCGGTGACCTCGAGCCCATCGCCCAGAAGGCGCGCGGGTTGAACGCGCCAGTCTCGGGACCCGAGACCCAGCCCTGGCACACCAGGGAACTGGTGGTGGTCGACCCCGACGGGTACCGCCTCAACTTCGTCGCGCCGGCCTGAACCGCCGTCCACCCGGCGAGACGGTGGACGCCGCGGGCCCCGACGAGCCCGAATGAAATCGGGGCGTTTCCGCTGGCCGTGTCGGTGCATTGGCGACACGGCATGAACCAGACCCTCAAGCCCGCCCTCGTCGTGGTCGTCCTCCTCAGCCTGCCGGTCGCCGCCTACGTGGCCGCCGAGCCCGATTCGCCGGTCGCTCCCGAAGCGCGGGTGCAGCAGCAGCTCGGCGCCCGCGCGCGCGCGGTGCGCACCTGGGAGCGCTTCGACTATTCGTGCAAGGTCTCGCTCGTGCCCTCACGGCGCTGGGCCGGGGTGATGGCGCGCGGCGTGGGACAGCAGGTGCT
The DNA here is from genome assembly GCA_903911905.1 of uncultured Myxococcales bacterium. Taxonomy (GTDB): domain Bacteria; phylum Myxococcota; class Myxococcia; order Myxococcales; family Myxococcaceae; genus Xiheilimnobacterium; species Xiheilimnobacterium phototrophicum. The sequence continues at coordinate 13,960 of CAIWFK010000763.1, read as the reverse complement.
GGCGATGCCGGTCGACGCGGCGCTGGGCGCGGTGGTGGTGGTGCGTGACGCGTTCCCCACGCGCGAGGTCGCCGACGTCGAGCTCTTCGACCTGACCACCGGCGCCTCGGTGTGCGCCGGCCGGGTCGAGCTGGCGCGCACCAGCTCCGACGAGCGGGAAGACGTGCGGGTGGCGGTCGACGCGCTGGTGCGCGCGGTCAGGTGACGCGCGGACGCTTCGGGAAGGGCTGGTCTTCGCCGCCGAGTCGGGGTGTGGTGAACGACGGGGGTGGCCATGGCGAGGTCGAGATGGGTGGTGGTGCTGGCCCTGCTGCCGGTGGCGGCGGGTCTGCTGTGTTGTCTGGGCGGCGCGCTGGTGCTGCGCGGCGGGCGGGTGCTGGACCGGGTGCAGTGTCAGCAGTCCCGCACCTTCGCGCCGCCGACCGCCGAGCCCTGGGTCGACCAACTGACCTGGCCCCAGTTCCTGCTCACGAACGAGGCGCACTTCGCCGGTCGCACCTCGCTCGAGGGCGCCGCCTCGTTCCTGCTGCAGACCCGCCAGGGCGTGGTGCTGGCGACCGCGGCGCACCTGACGGGCGAGCCCGGGGGCGTGTTGCCGCCGCTGACGCGCCGCGAGCTGGTCGACGCCGAGCGCTTCGGTCAGGCGCTCGAGCGCTGGTGGGCCTTTCCGCGGACCCGGCCTCGAGAGCGCGTCGCGGGGCTGGGCCTGGCCGCTCCGTCTGTCCACCGTGACTGGCTGCTGCTGAAGGCAGGCCCGGTGCCGTCGTCGCTGCGCGTGCTTCAGTTGGCCGACGAGGTCCCCCGGGTCGGGTCGCGGGTGTTCCTGGTCGGCTGCGAGTACGCCGAGCGCGACTGCGTGCAGGCCGTCCGCGTCGGTCAGGTCACGGCCATGGAGGATGGGTTGTTGCGGTACTCGGTGGTGCCGCCGATGGACCCGCGCGGCTTCAGCGGGGGGCCGCTGCTCGACGCGCGCGGGCACGTGGTCGGCGTCTTCAGCCAGCGGCACCTCATGAAGGTCGACGCCGAAGGGCTGGCGCTCGAGGCCGAGTCGGACCCCTCGCTGGTGGTCGACGCGTTGGCGTGCGCCGCGAGCGCCCGCTGAAGGCCGCACGTCGACCGCGTCAGCGCGACGAGAGCTCGAAGCACGCGGGCGCGCCGTCCAGACAGAGGTGCGTGAAGCCGACGCCAGGTTGGAAGGCCAGCTCGACGGTATGCGCTTCGCAATTTTCGCCCAGGAAGCACACGCTGCCGCCGTACGTGACGTCGACGCCGCCATCGGCGCGGGCCTTCAGCGTGCCCCTCATGGTGCCGGCCAACTGCGGGTCGGCGAACTGGTAGCTGACCTTCGTTCCGGGCGCGAGCTTCGCGGGCAGGAAGAGGCCCCAATCGGCTCTCGACCAGGCCTTGCCGATGGCCGCAGCGGTGTCGAGCGCACGGGCCATCGGGTCGACCACGGCGCTCAGGCCTCTGGGGCCCACGAAGAGGCGCACCGTGGGCAGCACGTCGTCTCCCTGCAGCCAGACGCTGGTGTAGGGCCCCACGCGGGTGACGGCGGTCGTCCTCCAGAGGTGGGTGGCGGTGCCGGCGTCGGGGCCGCGCTCGACGTAGGTCCACCCGGCGTCGGGTACCTCGAGCACCGCGAAGGGGTCGGCGTGCAGCGCCACCGCCAGCAGCGTCGAGAGCAGCATCAGGTGATGCCCAGCAGCCGGGGCACCTTTTCCTCGAGCAGGTCGATTTCCTCTCGCGTGTCGCCCAGGTAGGCCAGCAACTGCAGGTCTTCGCGCTCGACCGCGCCGCCATGCACGATCCACGCGCGGGTGCGCAGCAGGCGGTAGAGCTTGATGAGCTTGCGGTCGCTGACGAACACCTCGTCTTCGCGCACCAGGGTGCGAATGACGCGGCGGAACTCGCGCATCACCTCGTCGCGGAAGAACAGCTCGCGGTCCTTCGGTTCGCGGCGCGCCATCAGCAGCGTCAGGTAGCGGTGGGCCTTGAGCAGGTCTTCGAGGCTGGCGTGGTTCTCGGCCCAGGGCTTCTGGTTGAGGTCCTTGTTGGTCTGCGACTCGAGGCCCGCGTCGAGCAGCTCGACGAAGTGCGTTTCCTGCACCGAGCGGCAGGCGGCCTTGAGCACGTAGCGGTCCTTGAGCGCACCGAGCTCGGAATGCTCGGGAATCTCGTTGGTCGCGGCGAACAGAATCTTCAGCCGCACCGGGGTGGGCACGCCGTCCTGGTAGAACTTGCGCTCGTTGATGACGGTCAGCAGCGCGTTCAAGATGGCCGAGCTGGCCTTGAAGATTTCGTCGAGGAACACCAGGCGGGCGGTGGGCAGCTTGCCGCGTTCACGCCGAATGTAGCGGCCGCTGCGCAGCTCGTTGATGTCGATGGGCCCCAGCACTTCACTGGGCTCGGTGAAGCGGGTCAGCAGGTACTCGAAGTAATCGCTGCCGCCGATGCCCAGCGCGTCCTTGAACTTGATGACCAGGTCGCTCTTGGCGGTGCCGGGAGGCCCCACCAGCAACAAGGGCTCCTGCGCCACCGCGGCGATGGTCATCAGGTCGACCAGCGGCTGCTTGTCGACGAAGTGCCGCCCCAGCCCCAGCCGGAACCGGTTGATGCGCTCGCGCAGCGGCTGCGCTTCCTTCTGCAACTGCTCGAGCGTGAGGTCCGCAATGGCCTCGAGCGGGTCGTTCTTCACGGCTTGCGTCATTCAATCGCCTCCGACATCGCGGTGCACCCGGCGGCGCACGAGGTATTCGTCTTCGTCGAGGAAGCGCCGGGTCGTTTCGTTCAGGGTGAGGTCGTCGCCGACGTGGCCGAGCACCAGGGCGTCGGCGAAGTCGACCAGCGAGAGGCAAAAGTGCGAATTGGTGTTGTAGCTGTCGGTGACGAAGGGCAGTTGCTGGGCGATGCGCAGCAGGCCCGGCAAGGCCACCTCGGTCGAGGCGTGCGACAAGGCCTGCGCCACGGCCCGGGTCAAGCGCAGGCGATCGGGAATGATGAGGCCCGATTCGCGCGCCAGCCGCTGCTGCACTTCGTTGATGATGGGTTCGGCCTGCGGCATCGCGCCCAGGTAGGCGAAGCCCGAGGCCAGCGCGAGGCGGGCCTGCAGGGTGCGGGTGTCTTCGCCCTTGAGCACGGTGCTGGCGCGGGCGAGCAACTCACCCGCCTCGTCGCGCAGGCCCACGCGCCGCAGGCTGCGCACGCCGGCCACCAGCATCTGCCCGACCTCGCTGACGCCCTCGGCGCCCAGTTCCTTGATGACGTTGCCCAACTGCCCGACCAGTTGCTTGACCAGCGCGGTGCGGCCGAAGTGCCCGGCCACCTTGAGCGCGTCTTCGAGCACCATCGCGCGTTGGCGCGGGGCCATGCTCTCGCCCATGGTGAGGAAGCGCTGCAGCAGCGGCAGGGCCTGCGACTCGGGCAGCTGCGGCAGGAAGTCGAGCAACCCGTCGATCAGCCGAACCCGCTCGTCGACCGCCAACTGGGTGTCGGCCGCCACGCCCATGCGGGCCTGAATGGCCTTGAGCAGCTCGGAGGGGTCCTTCAGGCCGCGCAGCGCCGCCAGCTCTTCGCCGCGCGCGTTCTGTCTCGAGCGCCAGAAGCTGCCCAGGGGTCGAGTCGTTCCTGGGGCTCGAGCACCAGCGAGAACTGGCGCAGGCGGTCGACCTTGTACCGCATGTAGGGCTCGAGCCCGTTGAGCAGCCCGTTCACCTCGGGCGGCAGCGGGGTGTCGGGCGCGGCGCCTTCCAGCGCCTGGTCGATGCGCGCCACGTACGCGCGGGTGAGGAAGTGGTGGACGGGGTCCTTGCGGTCGAGCGCGGCGAGGGCCTGGTCGCGCAGGGCCCGCGCGCGTTCGGCGCTGGCCAGGCGGGCGAAGCCCCAGGCGAACTCGAGGTTCACGTAGGCGCGCGTCAGCGTGGGCGGCGCTTCGACGGCCGAGCGCTTGCGCGGCGTGTCTTCGAAGGCCTTGAGCAGCGCCTCGAGCTGGTTGGCGACCCGAATGGCGCGGTCGGTGCCCACGCCCGCGGCGTTCGACTGCCCCATCACCCGCAGCAGCCGCGGCACGTCGCGGTCGAGCGAGAGCCCGCTCTGCAGGCGCGCCAGCACGCGGTCGCGCGCGCGGGCCAGGCCCAACTGGTCGCCGCCGGCCAGCCGCGAGGTGGCGTAGCGCGCCAGCCAGTAGCTGCGCACGTCGAGGTCGTCGGCGTAGCGGTCGAGGAAGGCGACCCATTCGGCCACGCGCCCGGCGACCGGGCTCGAGGGCTCGAGCGAGGCGGTCAGCAGGTGGGCCACGCCGCCACGGGTCTGCTCGACGTTGGGCACGCTCTGGGTCAGCAACTGCTCGAAGCGCACGCCCGAGGTCTCGGCCCAGCGACGCGCCAGTTGCGGCGCTTCGGCCTCGGGGCATTCCCAGATGGCGTGCGCCCAGGCCATGCCCGCGTCGCGGGGCCGCTGCAGCCGGGCGTACATTTCGGCCAACCGCACCCAGGCCGTGCGCCGCGTGGGCGAATCGGCGGGCGCGTCGAGCTCGAGGAACGAGGCTTCTTCCCGCGCCAGCATGGCCTCGGCCTCGGTGGGGCTGCCCGGCAGGTCGATGGTCACCACTGGCGCCGCAGTGCGGGTCGGGGCGTCGTCGCCGGGGCGGGTCTCTCGCGAGGGTTGCGACGGCGCGCGCGGTTCGGCCGGTCGCGGCCGCTTGGTGCGCGACTTCTTGTCGTCTTCTTCCTCTTCGCGGGTGCGCGGGGCCGCGACCGCGTCTTCGAGCGCCACGAAGGGCTCGAAGTCGAAGGTGGCCGAGCGGGCCCAGGTCGACAGCGTCGGCGCCGCGCCGTCGATGACGTATTCGACCCAGTCGGTCAGCGGGCGGAACGAGGCCTCGAGCACCGAGAGCCGCGCGAAGCCGTTGGCCGTGGGCGAGAGCCAGGTCACCAGGTCGGGGTCGGGTGCCAGCCAGGTGCGCAGGCGGTCGCGGCGCAGGGGCGGCTCGACGGTCAGGCCCACCGGCGCGAAGAGGTTGGGCATGTCGAGCACGCGGGCGAAGGCCTCGCCCGGCAGCGCGCCGGTGTTGGCTTCACGCCCGGGCCGCGCGCGCAGCACGACCGTCTCGCCAGCCACCACGAAGAGGATGTTCTCGAGCTGCGCTTCGGGCGTACCGCGCACCAGCGCTTCGACCGGCCCGCGCCCGTGCTCGAGCACGAAGAGCGAGGGCTGCTCGGGCCGCGCGGCGCGGGCCAGGCTGAGCGTGACCTGCACCCGGGGCAGGTCGGTGCGCGCGGTCTGCTTCTGCGCCACGGGCAGGCCAGCGGGAACCAGCAGCGAGTCGACGTCGGTCCACTCGCCCTCGGGCAGCCGCCACCAGGCGCCGGTGCCGGTGACCAGCAGGGTGGTGTCGGCGGGGGAATCGAGCGAGGTGTCGAGCGGGTGGGTGAAGCCGACCTCGGTCCACACCCGGTCCTGCCCCGTGGGGGTGGGCACGAAGGCGTGCAAGCCGTCGAGGTGGTCGAGCGCGCGAGAGAGCACGAACCAGGGCGGGTCGACCACCCGCACCAGGGCGCTGGCGGGGCCACCGGGGCCCAGCATGCGCAGCTCCTGGCGGTCGCAGCCCAGGCGCAACAGCTCACCGCACAGCTCGAGCAGGGTGTGGCCAGCGCCGAGGGTGAAGAGCACCTGGGGCAGCGCGCCCTCGGGCTCGCCGACGCGGCGAGGCGGCAGCACTTCGGCCCAGCACGAGGCCTGGGTCAGGGGCCCGGAAGGGTCGCGGCTGTCGACGCCCGCGCTCTTGAGCGCCTTCTTCGCCTTGACGGTGGGGGCGATGGACGGCGCGACCTCGACCACGCCATCAGGGGCCACGCCGTACTGCGCGGGCGCGCGCTGGAGCTCTTCGGGGACGAGGCCCGAGGTGAGGGCGACCTGCAGCGCCTCCACACTGGGGAAAACGAACGCTTCCATCGGGTGTGCGACCTTAGGTCAGGCCTTCCCGGCGATCACCAACCACGTCGGCGTCGGTGTGCCACCCACCCGGCCAGGGCGAGGAGCGGCCCCGCCCCGCTGGTCGAGCAACTCCCCTTCACGTCGACCGGCCCGTCGCTGGGAGCGCAGACCGTGGCCCCGTTCTGCCCCGGCACACAGCGGCCGCTGGTGCAGCTCGAGGCGGCGGCGCAGGGCACGGTGCAGGTGGTGGGTTGCCCTTCGAGCCCGGTGCACACCGTTCCCGACGGGCAGGTGACGCCGCCGATGACGCAGGCCTCGCCCACCTGCGGCGGGCAGTCGGGGTCGGGCACCGGGCAGTCGCGCAGGCACACGCCATTCGCCGCGCAGTCGGCGGGGCAGTCGGGGTCGGTCAGCAGGTTGGGGCACGCGGCGGTGCACACGCCGTCGGGCAGGCAGGCGCAGTCGACGTCGGCGGGGCTGCAGCCCTGGCGGCACAGCCCGTCTTCGAAGCAGGTCGCGCCCTCCTCGTCGCTGATGAAGCCGGTGAGGAAGTCCTCGAACACGTCGACCCGCGAATCGAGCCCGTCGTTGCACTGCAGTGAGCTGTCGTACGAATGCACGCCGGCCACGCGGCGAATGCCGTCACGGCCGGTGAGGAACGAGGGGCCTCCCGAGTCGCCGTTGCAGAGGCCGTGGCTTGCGCCGTCGCCCAGGCCCAGGTGCTGAGCCGAGACCGAGGTGATGGGCAGGGTGGTGACGCGGCGCACGCCGTAGTCCGTGTTGCCAGCCGCGGTGATGCCGAAGCCGACCACGGTGAGCGGCGCGCCCACGTCACCCGCGCCGAGCGTTCGCAGAGAGGGTGGCGATGGGGTGACCGTCGAGGGCGAGGGCATCAGCGCCGCGGCGAGGTCGAACGAGAGCCGGTCGCTCACGTTCCACTGGGGGTGAATGCGGGTGTGCGCGGGGTCGATGCGCAGCCGCCTGGGCGAGGCAGCGTCGGGCGCGAAGACGTCGTCCTGCACCCACACGTCGGTCAGCGCGGTCGCGTTGGGGGCCGCGTGGAAGTCGAAGCAGTGCGCGGCGGTCACCAGCGTGCGCGAGGTGACCAGGGTGGCGCTGCACACGAACTGGTCGCCGGTGTCGAAGCGCATGCGCACCATGAAGACCTGGGGGAAGCCGCCGTCGTCGGTGGCGCCGCCCCGAAGGCCCTCGCGCTGCGACGAAGGCGGAGCCGAAGCGCTGCCACACGCGAGCAGAACCAGCAGCGCCGCTCGCGACCAGGTCGGCATTCGAGCCAATGAGCGTAGTCGCTTCAGGCCGCCTGGCGCAGTGCTTCGGGCGTCTTGAGCACGCCCACCTCGAGCTCGGCGAACCAGTTGATGAAGCGGCCCACGTCGGCGCCCTGGTACACCGCTCCGTGCTGCGGGCAGAGCTGGTCGATGGCCAGCTTCGAGACCCGCTCGCACCAGTCGCGCCTGGCCTCGTTCGACCCCATCCACCTCCGGTGGAAGCCTTCGGCGTGGGTGATGTGGGCGTCGAAGTCCTTCACGATGAGCGGCGCGTCGAGCGGGAGCATGGCGGCGCCCACGTCGCCCGAGAAGAGCAGCCTGGCCTTCGGGTCGTAGAGGTGGAAGTTGCCCGACGAGTGCAGGTAGTGGGCGGGCACCGCGCGCAGGGTGATGGCGCCCAGGGAAATGTCGCGGCCCTCGTCGGGAATCGAGACGAAGGTCGACGCCTCTCCGCCGAAGTGGGGCAGGAAGCTGGACCACAGCCAACTGGTGTACAGCGGCAGCTTCGGGTTGAGCTCGAGCCACAGCGAGAGGCTCGAGATGATGTCGGGGTCCTGGTGCGAGGCGAAGATGCCGATCAGCGTTCGGGGGTCGATGGCGCGGCAGACCGCCGAGAAGACCGACGGGAAGATTTCGATGCCCCCGGGGTCGGTGATGAGCGTCTGGTTGCCCGAGGTGACCAGGTACTCGTTGGTGTCGATGAGGTGCGAGGCCTTGAGCGGGTCGCGGGTCACGGCCACCCACGCGTGGTCGCCTTCGCGGAACAGTTCGACGGTGGTCTTCATGTCAGGCCCTCTCGTTGGAGCACGTCGAGCGTGCGCAGCGATGGAAGAATGGACGCCAGTTGCTGTTCGAAGTCGTTGGCCAGCGCGGTCAGCACCTCGCGCGAATCGTCGCTCCAGCCCGCTTCGATCTTCGCCGAGCGGGCGATGACCCGGCCCAGCAGGCAGCCGCGCATGGCCTCGTCGACCACCGACTGCAGTTCGACGCGCGCGGTACGCACCTGCGTCGCGCTGGTGGGCGGTTCCTCGTCGAGCTGAATGCCGAGCCTGGTGAAGTCGGCCGCGCATTCCCGCAGCAGCCGGGCGCGTTTGCGGCGCACCATGGAATGGCTGAGCCCCTGGAGCAGCTTCTCGGTCAGGGTCTGCAGGCGGTGCATCGAGGTCTCGAAGAGCGTGCCCAGCACCACCCATTCGTTGGACAGCACCGAGAAGGCGCGCCCCTTGTCTCCGAGCTTGGTGGCCAGCACGCGGGCGTTGAGCCCGAGCAGGTGCAGGTTGAAGGCGGCGAAGGCGACGGACTTCGCCGCTTCGCTCAGTTCGGCCAGGTTTTCGAGCGGCGAGTGCGTGGTCGGTGCCATCACCTGAACGCGTAACGGGTGATCGCGGCGAGCGCCCGAGCGGCTGCGGGTCGTCATTTCTCTGTCGCGGCGAACCGGGCGGATCGACGTGGGGCGACGCACGATTTTCGCGAGCGCACCGGCCGTTCTGGGGAATGCGCCCGCCGAGTGGGGCTGCTAGGCCATGGCCCATGGCGAACGACACCCTGGTGCGCGTGCAGCAGCTCGGCTTTCCCTGGCAGCCGCTCGACCCGTTCCTGTTCTGCGTGCACCACGTCGATGGCTACCCGCGCGGCAACGGAAGGTTCGGGCCGGCTGCACCGCTCACCGGGCGAGACCTGGGGCAGGACTTCGCCAACGTCGACGGCTGGAACATGTACCACGGCACCACGGTGCCCGGCTTTCCGCAGCACCCGCACCGGGGGTTCGAGACGGTGACCATCGTGCGCAAGGGGCTCATCGACCATTCCGATTCGCTGGGGGCGCGGGCGCGCTTCGGCCAGGGCGACGTGCAGTGGCTGACGGCGGGCAAGGGCATCGTGCATTCCGAGATGTTCCCGTTGCTCGACACCGAGCGGCCCAACCCGGCCGAGCTCTTCCAGATCTGGCTCAACCTGCCGGCGGCCAACAAGATGGTCGAGCCGCACTTCTCGATGCTCTGGGCTCCGAAGCTTCCGGTGGTCAAACGGTTGGACGACGCGGGCCGCACCACCACCGTCACCGTCATCGCCGGAGCGCTGGGTAGCACGCAGCCGCTGGCGCCGCCGCCGAAGTCGTGGGCCTCGATGCCGGGCAGCGACGTGGCCATCTGGACCATCGAGCTCGAGCCGAACGCGACGTGGACGATGCCCGCCGCGCAGCCTGGCACCAACCGCATGCTCTTCTTCTTCGCCGGCGAGTCGCTGCGCCTCGCTGGTGAGCAGGTGCCGGTGAAGGTCGCCGCGCAGGTTCGTGCGGACCGCGAGGTGCGCCTCGAGAACGGCCCGACCACCAGCGAGCTGCTGGTGCTGCAGGGCCGGCCCATCGGCGAGCCGGTCGCCAGCTATGGGCCCTTCGTGATGAACACGCAGGCCGAGCTGTGCCAGGCGTTCCAGGACTACCAGCGCACGCAGTTCGGTGGCTGGCCGTGGGAAGCCGACGACCCGGTGCACGGCGCGGTGCCGAAGCGCTTTGCGCGGCACGTCGACGGTCGGGAAGAATTCGCCGAGTAATCAGCGACTCGGTGCCGTCACCACGGGCGCCGGCATGCCGCCAGCGAGCAGGCTGCGGGGCGGGTTCGCGCTGCGCAGCACCGGCATCGGCTCAGACACGGTGGCGACCTGCTGGGTCAGTTGCACGGCCGTGGCGGTGGCCGCGCGTGGCACTGGCGCCACCACGCTGGCCAATGGACCGGGCGCGACGTCGACGAGGCTCTGGAGCACGAAGGCCACGGCCGCGGCCATCATCGCGGCGGCGGCGAGCGCGCTGCGCACGACCTTCTGTCGCGCCAGGCGCAGCCCCGTGGGGCAGTCGCGGGTGAGCACGGTGCCGTCGGCGCGGGTGTAGAGGCGAACGCAGGTGCGGCCTTCACCTTGGCGCAGCAGGTGCCAGGCCTCGAGGGTGGTCAGCTTCGAGACGTCGTAGACGAAGAGCCGGCAGTCACCGCAGAAGCGCTTCACGTCGTCGCCCTGTCATCGAGGTGCTCGACGCGGCGATCGCGCTGGCGTCAGGGCAAAACGACCACCAGCCCGACCTGCTGCCCGACTTGCCGACCGGCGGCATCGTCGACCTCCGCACGCTCGGTGCGCTGCGGCACGGGCAGCGCGCAAGGGTGCGGGTGCTGGCGCGGGTGAAGCAGCACTCCGACGAGTCGACTGGGCGCTCGCGCTTGCTCATCGACGAGCTTCCCTGGCCGTTGACCACCGCCGAGGTCGACGGTCGGCTCCGCACGCTCGTCATCGACGGGGCGCTCGAAGGGGTCGTGTCCATCACCTCGACGAGCAGCGTGGTGGTCCTGGAGTTCGCCCACCTCGCCTGGGCGCGCCGCGCGGCCCGGGCGCTGTCGTTCGCCGCGCTCGGAAGAGAGCAGGGCCCCCTGCAGGTCACCTTCGAGGCGCAGGTTCGTGCCGAGGGCGCGATGTCGCCGCGTCAGTATCTCGAGTCGTTCGTGGCCGCTGAGCGCCAACGCCTGCGCGCGCCGGTCGAAGCGCCCGTGATGCCGACCTCGAGCGAACTGGCGAACGCCGAAGCGCTCGCGGTCGCGCTCACGTTGCTCGACGACGTGCAGGCAGCGCTGCGACCGACCATCGACCTCACCGAAGAAGTGCAGGCGTTGATGACCTTCATGACGCGCCTGGGGTCGGACCGCCGCGCCCTGCTGATTCCGCTGGGAACCCTGACGCATTCGTACGAGCGCGGCTTCACCGAGGCGCAGGCGAAATGGCTCACGTCGGGGAAACGGCTGACGTCGCGTTCGGCGGCGCTGGCGAAGCGCGACTTCGAAGCCCTTCGCGAGACGCTGAACGTCAGGCTTCCGTGGCGCCAGGTGCTCGAGGCCGTACCCCTTCGACTGGCGCTCGAGCGCGCGAAGCAACGCTTCGGCCGGGCGCGGCGAACGACGGTCGACCGGCTGCCCGAGGCGTGACGCGCCTGGCGCTTCGCGAACCCCGGTCGAGTCGAGGTACGCTGGCGCCGGGCAATGGCGGGGGAGGGACGGCGACCAGCGCTCGTGTACCCAGCGTGGGCCGTCAGGAAGCGCACCCTCACTCGACTGACCAGCGACCTGAACGAACTGCTCTTCCTGACCGCAGTCGCCTCGAGGGTGCCCGCCAACCGCCGCGCGCGAGGAGGTCGTCGACCGACCGCATCAACCGTCTGGACGCCCTCGGTCAGGTCTACTTCTTCGCGGCCGCCATCAACCGCTCGAGCTCGTCCGGGTCCTTCGGAATGCCCCTGGTGATGACCTCGGCCCCGGTCGCGGTGAGGAGAATCTCGTCTTCGATGCGCACGCCGAACCCCCGCTGCGGCAGGTAGATGCCGGGCTCGACGGTGATGACGGCTCCGGCGGGCAGCGGCGCTTCGTAGTCACCCGCGTCGTGCACCTCGAGCCCCACGAAGTGACAGCACCCGTGCAGCATGGCGTCGTGGTACCCGGCCTCGTCGATGACCTTCTTCACTGCCAGCTCGATGGTGTGCTCGGTGACGCCGGCCTTCGCGGCGGCGATGCCGGCTGCCTGCGCCTTGAGCACGACGTCGTACACCTCGCGCTGCTCAGGCGAGAACTTGCCGTTGACCGGGTAGGTGCGGGTGACGTCGGTCGCGTAGTACTCGGCCTCTGCGCCGGCATCGAGCACCAGCAGCTCGCCGTCCTTCATCACCCGGTCATCCTTCGGGTAATGCAGCACCGCGCCGTTGGGCCCCGAGCCGACGATGGAGTCGTAGGCCACGTGTCGCGAGCCCGACTTGCGGAAGCCCGCCTCGACCACGTCCTTCACCTCGAACTCGCGCACGCCTGGCTTGAGCATCGCCACCACCGCCGCGTGACCGGCCGCGGTGTGCTCGACGCCCTTGCGCAGCAACTTCTGCTCGTCGGCGTCCTTCACTTCCCGCATGCGGCCCAGCAGCCCGTGTTTGTCGACCACCGTACAGCCGTAGGTGCGGTCGACCGCCTCGGCGTAGCGCTGCATCACCTGCGGCTTCGGCGCCGGCGCGGCGGCGAAGTCACCCACGAAGTTCAGCGGCCCATGACCGCAGGCCTGCACCAGCAAGCCCGGCAATGACTGGGTTCGGTGAACGTGCGCGATGCCCGAGGTCAGCTCGAGCGCGAGCGAAGGGAGAATCGCCCGCTCGCCTTCCCACCGACCGCGCTCGACGTCGAGCGGCGCCAGCAACAGCATTTCCACCTCGGGCGAGGCCGGGTCGAGCAGCAGCGCCGCGCCCGGCTCGTCGATGCCGGTCAGGTAGTAGAAGTCCATTCCCTCGCGCAGGCCGTCGAAGCGCGCCTCGTTCACCACCAGCGTGGCGCCGGTCTTCAGCTTGTCCATCAGCGCGCGGCGGCGCTTGCGGTACACCTCGGCGGGCAGCGTGCCCACGGGGCCGATGGTGCGCGGTTCGCGGGTGCCGCTGGGGGCCAGGTACTTTCCAACCGGCAAGGGCTTCGGGACCTCGGCGGTGAACTGCGCCGAGGCCGTCATCGACCCCACCAGCACGGCGACGAAGAGCGCGCGCATCAGGTCCCCGGCTTTCGCGGAGGCGGCGGTCGCGGCACGCCACCTGGTCTGGGTGGAGCGGCTCGGGCCGGCGGAGGCCGGTTGAGCGGGTTCTCGCGAATGTTGGTGCTGCCGTCGTCGACCAGGCCCGCATCGACCTCGACGCTGGGCTCGTCGTCGACCGGCTCGGGCTTGCGCATCATCGGGTTTCTGGTGGGCGGAGGCGTCGCGTCGTCGCGGTTGGCCGGCGTGGTGGCCGGGCGCGCAGCAGCAGGCGCGGCGGGCCGAGCGGGAGCGGGAGGCGCCGCGGCGGCAACAGGCGGTGCCGCAGGCTTGGCCGGGGCCGGCGGAGGCGGCGCAGGCACCTGTACCTGGGCAGGACCCTTGGCGGCCGCGGCCGCCTTCTTCGCGCGCGCGTCAGCCTTCAGCTTCTCTTCCCACGCGCGCCAGTCTTCGGCGAAGTGCTCGGGGTCTGGTGCGCCGCCGTCGCGGTGCTTGAGCGACGGGGCCCAGTGCGTCGCCACGTTTTCACCGAGGCCGTGAATCAACGGCGGAGGCGGCACGCCGTAGGTCGCCGGGTCGAAGAAGGCGGGGGTGAGGTCGTCGAAGCCGTACGCCTTCGCTTTGGCGAGGAAGGTGGGCAGAATGCCGGTCGGCGCGTGGTAGCCCAGAATGTGGCCGTCTTCGTCCTTGGCGACCGGAATGTAGAGGAACAGGTCCTGGGTGCGGTACTCGCCCTTCTCGTTGAGCGGCAGCACTTCGCTGATGGCGATGGTCTTGCGCGAGCCGTCGTGCAAGCGCTCGCAGATGACGACGAAGTTGATGGCGCTGGCCACCTGCGCGCGAATGGCGACCAGGGGCATTTCGATGCCGGCCATCAGACACAGGGACTCGAGGCGGCGCAGGGTGTCGTTGGGGGTGTTGGCGTGCACGGTGGCCATCGAGCCGCCGTGGCCGGTATTCATGGCCTGCATCAGGTCGAACGCTTCACCGGACCGCACTTCGCCGACCACGATGCGGTCGGGGCGAAGCCGCAGCGCCGACTGCAGCAGGTGACCCATGCTGACCTCGCCCTTGCCGAACTTGTCGGGCGGGCGCGATTCGAAGGGCACCAGGTGCGTCTGGTTGAGCTGCAGTTCGGCCGAGTCTTCGATGGTGAGAATGCGCTCTTCGTCGGGAATCAGCGAGCTGAGCACGTTGAGCAGGGTGGTCTT
>CAIWFK010000762.1 GCA_903911905.1 uncultured Myxococcales bacterium | reverse complement strand
CCACCGGCACCGCCAAGCTGGGCGACACCGAGTTCCGGGTCAGCACCAACGCCAGCCCCGAGGCCATCGAAGCCATCAACGAGCTGCCGGTGCGACTGCGCGACGGCACCTCGGTGCGAGTGCGCGACGTGGCGTGGGCCCACGACGGCTTCGCGCCGCAGACCACCATCGCCCGGGTCGACGGGCGCCGCGCGGTGGTGCTCTCGGTGCTCAAGACCGGCGATGCGTCGACCACCGAGACCGCCGATCGCATCAAGGCCATGCTCCCCGGCCTGCGCGCCTCGGCGCCCAAGGGCATGACGCTGTCGCTGTTGGCCGACGAGTCGATCTTCGTGCGCAACGCCATCACCTCGCTGCTGGAAGAAGGGCTCATCGCCGCGCTGCTGACGGCGACCATGATCCTCGTCTTCCTGGGCAGTTGGCGCAGCACGATCATCGTGTTCGTGTCGATTCCCCTGAGCGTGCTCTGTGCGCTGCTGGTGCTGCGCGCCATGGGGCAGTCGATCAACACCATGGTGCTGGGCGGGCTGGCGCTGGCGGTCGGCATTCTGGTCGACGACGCCACGGTGGAAATCGAGAACATTCACCGCAACCGCGCGATGGGGAAACGCCTGACCCGGGCCATTCTGGACGGCGCGCAGCAGGTCGCCGTGCCCGCCTTCGTGGCCTCTCTGGCCATCGGCCTGGTCTTCGCGGCGGTGTTCTTCCTGGAAGGGCCGGCCAAGTACCTCTTCCAGCCGCTGGGCCTCTCGGTCGGTCTGTCGGTGATGGCCAGCTACCTGCTCTCTCGCACCATCGTGCCGACGCTGGTGAAGTACCTCATCGCCAACGAGTCGCACGAGCCGGGCACGGGCTTCTTCTCGCGCTTCCACGCCGGCTTCGAGCGCGGGTGGGAACGCTTCCGTGAAGGGTACGTGGCGCTGCTCAAGACCGCGCTGAGCCGGCGTCGAACGGTGCTCGCCATCTTCTCGGTGGCGGTGATGCTGGCGACCGCCCTGGCCACCCGCGTGGGTCGCGACTTCTTCCCCAGGGTCGACGGTGGGCAATTGCGACTGCACGTGTCGGCTCCCGCGGGGACCCGCATCGAGCAGACCGAGGCCGAGTTCGCGCAGGTCGAAGACGCCATTCGGCAGCTCGTACCGCCGGAAGATCTCGAGACCATCGTCTCGCAGCTCGGCCTGCCCCAGGGGTATTCGCTGGCGGTGACCGACTCGACCAACACCTCGTCGAGCGACGGCGAGATCCTCATTCGGTTCGCGTCGCATCGGCACCAGACCACCGCGCACTACCAGGCGCAGCTGCGCGAGCTGATGGCCGACCGTTTCCCCGAGCTGACCTCGTACTTCGCGCCAGGCGACATCGTGACCCAGGTGATCAACTTCGGCCTGCCTTCCCCCATCTCGGTGCAGATCTCTGGCGCCAAGCGGGCCGAAGGGCTCGAGCAGGCGCGCGCGCTGGTCCGCAAGCTGCAGACCGTGCCGGGCATCGTCGACGTGCGCCTGCACCAGGTGCTCGACGCGCCTCGCCTGCACCTCGAAGTCGATCGCCAGCGCGCGTCGGAAGCGGGCCTCACCCTGCGTGACGTGGCCAACGACGTGCTGCTGACCGTCAGCTCGAGTGGTCAGGTGGCGCCGAACTTCTGGACCGACCCGGTGACCCTCAACTCGTACCCGGTCGTGGTGCAGACCCCGGAATTGAAGATCGAATCGATCGAATCGCTGACCTCGGTCGGCCTCTCGTCGGCGAAGGGCGTGCAGCTCCTGGGAGATCTCGCCACCATCGACCGCCGCTCGACGCCGGTCTTCACCTCGCACGTCGACGTGCAGCCCACCTGGGAAGTGCGCGCCGACCTCGCCTGGCTGGACCTGGGCTCGGTCGCCCCGAAGGTCGAAGCGCTGGTCGACGAGGTTCGGCCCAGGCTGCCTGCGGGCTCGACCATCACCGTGCGCGGTCAAATCGACGGCATGCGCCAGGCCTTCAGCGGGCTCTTCCTGGGCTTTTTCCTGGCCGTCTTCCTCGTGTACGGGCTGATGGTCATCAATTTCCAGTCGTGGCTCGACCCGTTCGTGATGTTGCTCGCGCTGCCCGGAGCGGCCATCGGCATCGTGCTCTCGCTCTTCCTCACCGGCACCACCTTCAGTGTTTCGTCGCTGATGGGCGCGGTCATGGCCATCGGCGTG
>CAIWFK010000761.1 GCA_903911905.1 uncultured Myxococcales bacterium | reverse complement strand
GGTGGCGCTGGCGTCACCGGTCACGTAGTCGGCGGTGCCCACCCAGCAACTGGCGTGCTGCGCCAGGTCGAAGGTGCAGATGATGTCGACGCCGGTCGAGGCGCCGAAGAACATCTGCTGGCTCTGGGTGTGGAAGACGTACTGAATCTTGTCCGAGAACGTCGTCATCGGGGTCGCCAGCGGCGTGACCCCCATCACCAGCACCACGTTGTTCCCGTCCATCCACGTGTAGAGGTCGCTGATGTCGGCTTCGGGTTGAGCGATGACGGCCGGCCCGTCGAGATGGTCGGAGGCCCGGGCTGGCAGAACGAGAAACACCGCGACGAGCGCCGCGACGGCACAACTCCAACGAACGAGGTTCACAGTGACTCCAGAAAGGGGGGAAGTGAGGCGGGCGTCAGGCTAACCCGACGTCTCGTGTCGTCGAATTCTTCCGCTGGGGCTTTACGCCGGCTCGTCGCAGAAGAGTGGTGAAAGCGCCCACACCGACGCAATGCCCACCGCCATCGCCAGGCCGAAGGCGTGAATCGCCGGCGTGCTCGAGAGCGCGAGCAACCCGAACGAGAGCAGGGTGCTGACCGCGCCCAGGCCCACCGCCAACCACGCTTCGCCGGCCTGTCGCGAGGGGTGCTCGAGCAGGAAGATGCCGTAATCGACACCCATGCCCAGCAGCAGCCACAGCGAGAGCACGTGGAAGAGCTCGAGCTTCTCGCCCAGCAGACCCACCGAGGCCATCGCCAGCAGCGAGCCCACCACCGTCGGCGCCAGCGCCCGCCAGGCCCGACCGCGAAACCGTGCCCACAACGCGGCGAAGACCAGCGCGTAGCCGGCCACCAGCAGCCACGTCATGCTGACCCGCGTGCGGCCGAGCAGCGCCGACAAGGTTCCAGTGCGGTCGACGAAGCGCACGCCCCTGGCCGCGTCGTCCAGCGAGGCGACTTCAGGGAGGGAAGCGCGCGTCACGCCACGCAACATCACCAGGCTGGCGTGCCCGCTCGGCACCCACAGCGCCAGCAACCGCGTGCCCAGCGGCGTGGCCAGCACGTCCTCCACCGTGAGCGGACGCCACGGCTGCCCTGTCGCAACGGGAGCCGCGTCGAGCTCGTCGGCCAATTCGTGCTCGATGGCAGTACGGGCCGCGACCGAGCGCGCGCGGTCTTCCGTCTGACGGGGCACCGACGGCACCCACGACGACACCGCGTCGTAGCCCGAGATGACCCCCTTGCCGACCAGACCGTCGAGCCGCGCCGTCAGCGCCTCTTCGCGCTCGAGCACCTCGGCCTCGTCGCGCCCGCGCACCACGAAGACCTGCGCCGGGCTGGCCAGCCCCATCAACTTGCCCACCTTGAGTTGCTCGTCGAGCAGGGCCTTCGGTGCGCTCGACAGCTCGCGCACGTCGTCTTCCACCGTGAGCCGCGCGAAGCCCACGCCGCAGAGCGCCAGCACCACCAGCGTCGCCACCACCGCGCGCCCGCCCCGCACCACCGGCCACCACTGCCGCGAGGCCGACCACTTCGTGGCGAACGCGGTCTGTTTCACCTGCTTGGCGTCGAGGAACGGAAAGTACGCCACCGCGCCCAGGAAGGCCGCCGCCAGCCCGACGCCCGAGAAGAGCGCCACCTGTCGAAGCCCGGGGAACGGCGCCACCGCCAACATCGCGTAGCCGGCGATGCTGGTCAGCAGCGCCAGCGAGAGTCCAGGCAGGTGATGCCAGAGCAGCTCGAGCCGGTCGGTGTCGGGCGCGGCCTGCCGCGAGGCGAAGTAGTGAATGCCGTAGTCCTCGGCCACGCCCACCAGGCTGGCGCCGAACACCAGGGTCACCACGTGCACGCTGCCGAACACCAGCACGCAGGCCGACAGCCCCGCCGCCACGCCCAGCCCCACGGTGGCCGTCACCAGCAGCAGCGGGCGCACCGAGCGGAAGGCGAGCCACATCACGATGAGAATGGCCAGCATCGAGCCCACGCCGACCGTGGACACTTCCTGGCTGGCGCTGGCGGCCGCAGCCTCGGCGAAGCGGGGAATGCCCGCGGCCAGCACCTCGGTCGCACCGGCGGTGCGGGCCTTCGCGAGCGCCACTTCCAACACCGGCTCGAGCCGCCGCGTGCCGTCGAACGAGAAGGCCGGCGCCTTCGAGTCGACCTGCACCACCACGAACTGGGTGGCGCCGTCGTCGATGACCAGCCGCCCGTCGAGGGGGCGCACCCGCGTGCCCTGCGCCCGCGCCTCGAGGAACGCCGTGAAGAGCTGCAGCGGGTCGTCGCGCCACTCACCCACCCGCCGACCCACCGGCTGGTGCAGCAACGCCAGGGCGCGCGCGGTCAACAACTGGGGTGAGGCGTGCTCGAGAAAGGCGCGGTCGGACGGGGTGAGCAGGCCGTCACGGAAGGGCGTCAGCGCGCCCACGAACCCCTCGAGCGAGCTGGCCTCGTCGACCACCGTCACCTGCTCGCCGAGCGCCGACACCAGGGCGTCGGCCGCCTTCCCCGCCTGCGCCACCGACGGCGCGCCGACCAGCACCACCACTCTGCGGGAAGCGCGCTCCGAGAGCTGCTTGAGCGCTTCCTGCGCCACGTCGTCCTGCTCGTCGCGCGGCAACAGCGCCAGCACGTCGGAATCGACCTTCAGCCCCCCGTTCCACAGAAACGTCTGGTGCGCGAGCAGCGCGACCACCAGCACCGTCCACCCCAGGGTGAAGACCAGCCAGGCCCTGCGGGGAACCGGCGACGACGTGCTCACTTCGAGAAGCCTGCCTGCTCTTCGGCCGACAGGGCCTGCGCCGAGCTCGGCTCGTCGACGCGAATGCGGGTCACGTCACCCGACCCTTCGGTCAGCTCGAGCGAGCGCACGAAGCCGTCGCCCTCGAGCGCGATTCGGGCCAGCACCTTCTCGAGCGCCTTCGCCTTCGGCGTCAGTTCCAGGTGCCAGGCCTTCGCGTCGATGGTGCCTTTGACCTCGAAGTGCGTGCGCAGCACCTCGACGTCGCCGGCGAGCAGCGCGAAGAGCACCTGGTTGATGACCCGCACCGTCGGTTCCTTCGAGGCCGACAGCGAGAAGACCTCGGCGCCGCCCTGCGTCGAGCGAATGTCGTCGGGCCGCACGGTCAGCACGCTGTCGAACGGGCTGGCGGTGTGCCAGCGCACGCCGTGGCCCCGGGCGACCACGAAGTCACCGGTGCTCACCAGCGGTCGCTTGAAACCCTTCACCTGCTTCTGCTGCTCGAACCTGCCGTGCACCACCGCGCCGGTGTCGAGCCGTTCCTTGACCTGGGCGGCCACGTCGGGCGTCGCCGACACCACCAGCACCAACACGAGCAGCGAATTCATGGCGTGACTCCCAGGGCCTTCCACAGCACCTGGGGCGTGACGTACTGCATCTCGCCCGTCTTCACGTCGACCGCGACCTGAATGGTGAAACCGGTGGTGACTTTTTCGCCCGTCGCCGCGTCCGAGATGACGTATTCCATCTTGAGCCGGTTCTCGTATTCGATGACTTCGACCCGCACCTTGAGCGGCACCTTGAGCCGCGCGCTCTTCACGTACTTCAGGCGCAGGTCGACGATGGGCCAGGCGTACCCACTGGCCGCCATTTCCTCGTAGTCGTAGCCCAGGCGGGTCATCAGCGCCGAGCGCGCGAGCTCGAGGTAGCGCACGTAATGCCCGTGCCAGACCACCCACATCGGGTCGACGTCGTAGAACGACGGCACCACTTCGATTTCGTGCGAGGGGAGCGTCATTCGTCGGCCCAGAAGTCGTAGAAATTGAACCAGTCGTAGGGCGACTGGCGACAGAGCGCTTCGAGCCGCTGCGCGTAGTCCACCACCAGCTCGCGCACCGCCGCGTCACGGCTGGCCCGCGGCAGTTCGACCTTGTCGCGGAAGCGCTCGAAGCGCACGTGGTACGAGGCACCGCGGTGCAGGGTGGCCAGGAAGATGACCTGGCACTTGAGCGCGTGCGCCAGCACCCACGGCCCCACCGGAAACGACGCCTCGTGGCCCAGGAAGGGTGCCTTGACCACGTTGCGCCCGTCGACCGGCACCCGGTCTCCAGCGATGACGATGAACTCGCCCCGGCCCACGCGCTCGGCCAGCATCGCCGCCACCGCCGGGTTGAAGTCGGTCACCTGCAGCAGGTTGACCTCGGTGCTGGGGTCGAGGCGGCGGAGCACGGAATTGAAGCGCTCGGCGTGGCGGGTGTGCACCAGCACGTTGAGCTTGAGGCCCACCCGCCGCTCGGCCGCGGTGCGCAGCACCTCGAGACAGCCCAGGTGCGAGGTCAGCAACAAGCCGCCGCGCTTCTGCGCCAGCGAGTCGACCATCACCTCGCGGCCTTCGAAGGTCATGGCCTCGAAGCGGTAGCGCCCCGAGACGGCCAGGGCCTTGTCGAGCAGCGTCTCGGCGAAGAGCCGCACGTGGCGGAAGGTGTCGAGCCAGCCAGGCTGGTGCCCCAGCGCTCCGGTGCGCACTTCGAGCCGCGTGAGGTACGTGCGCGAGGCCGAGCGGGCCAGTCGCTGCTTGAGCACGTAGTAGAGCACCACCGGCGCCAGCACCACGCGGAAGGGCCAGCGGCCCAGCACGCGGTTGACCTGGTACATCAGCCACATGCCGGTGACGGCGCCGACCTCGCTGGCCTGGGCCCAGCCCGCGCTCACGCAGCCACCTTGCGCCAGAGCAGCACGGGCAGGCGGGCCAGCATTCCGAAGAACAACCGGGTGTGCATGCCCGAGATGCGAACGTTGTCCCACAGCACGTCGAAGTGGCTCACCCCGTCGGTGGGGTAGCTGACCTTGGTGGGCAGGTTGACCACCGGCACGCCGGCCCACACCAGGCGCACGGCGATTTCGGGGTCGAAGTCCATTCGGCGGCCCAGCAGCCACGCGCGGTCGATGACCGACAGCGCGCGCTCGAGCGGGTAGACGCGAAAGCCGCACATGCTGTCCTTGATGGCGAAGGACAGCGTGTTGATCCACACCCACACGTGCGTGAGCAGCCGGCCGTAGAGCCGCGCCTTCGGCACCGACTCGTCGTACACCGGGTAGCCGGTCACCAGCGCGCCGGGGTTCGCTTCGGCCGCCGCGAGGAAGGTCGCCACGTCGCCCAGCGTGTGCTGCCCGTCGGCGTCGACCTGCAACGCGTGGGTGTAGCCGCGGGCCGCCGCTTCGCGAAAGCCCGCCATCACCGCGCCGCCCTTGCCCTGGTTCTGCGGCAGGCGCACCAGCATCACGCCCTCGCCCACCAGCCCGTCGAGCACCTTCGCACACGGGGGCGTGCTGCCGTCGTCGACCAGCAGCACCGGCAGCCCCTTGGCGCGCACCTGCGAGACCACCGCGCCGATGGCGTGCTCGTGGTTGTAGACGGGAATGAGGGCGACGGGGGTCATGCCTGCCAGTCGGAGTAGCCAGTTTGTGTTGGGTGTGCCAGTGCCGCGTGTAGGGTACGCTGTCGACTGGTACCGGGGTGAGCGCCACCGTTCGGTCACCCCACCACGCCTGACGAGGACGACCCCAAAGCCCATGCCCATCGACGACGACGATCAGAACCCGCGCCCCCGCTCCTCCGCGCCGCCGGTGACCGGCATTCCGCAGCGCCGCGCACCCGGGCAGAGCTCGAACGGGTTCGGCCGCGTGCCCTCGGGTTCGTCTCCGCCCGCGCAGGCCCAGCCGCCCCGCCAGCCCGGCATGGGTGCCAGGCCCCCCGTCGCGGGCGCCCGCTCGAACCCGCAGGGCAAGGCCGCCAAGTTCTTCCCGCCTCAACCGCGCTCGTTGTCCGAGACGGGCCTGTCGAACAGCATGGCCGAAGAGCTGTTGCTCAAGGCGCTCTTCTTCGCAGGCGAGCTGCGCGGGTCCGAGCTGAGCCAGAAGATCAAGCTGCCGCAGCTGATCATCGACGAAATCATCGAGAACCTGCGCAAGCAGAAGTACGTCGACCTGAAGGGCGGCGGCGGCATGGGCGTGGGCAAGTCGGGCATGATCTTCACGCTCACCACCTACGCCACCGACCTCATTCGCCAGATTCTCGATCGCAACCGGTACAACGGCCCCGCCCCGGTGCGCATGGAAGACTGGATGGAAGCGGTCAACGTGCAGACCGTGCGAGGCATGCGCATCAACCGCGCGAAGATGGAGTCGCGCTTCGGCGACCTGGTGGTGAAGGACTACATCTTCGACGGCCTGGGCCCCGCGCTGAACTCGGGCAAGGCCGTCTTCTTCTACGGGCCTCCCGGTAACGGCAAGACCGCGCTCTGCCAGTCACTGGTGCAGTGCTACGACGGCGACATCTACGTGCCGCACGCGCTGCTGGTCGACGACTTCATCATTCGCGTCTACGACCCCACGCTGCACAAGCCACTGCCCGAAGACCCCGACGCGCCCGCCCACGACGCGCGCTGGGTGCGGGTCAAGCGACCGCTGGTGGTGGTCGGCGGCGAGCTCACCCTCGAGACGCTCGACCTCATCTATTCGCCCGACGTGAAGTACTACGAGGCGCCCTTCCAGCTCAAAGCCACCAACGGCATGCTGCTCATCGACGACTTCGGCCGTCAGAAGGTCAGCCCGAAGGACCTGCTCAACCGGTGGATCGTGCCTCTGGAAAGTGAGGTCGACTACCTCACCATGCACACCGGCAAGAAGCTGCAGGTGCCCTTCAACGTCTTCGTGGCCTTCTCGACCAACCTGGACCCCGGCGACCTGGTCGACGACGCCTTCCTGCGCCGCGTTCGCTACAAGCTGGCCGTGCAGCCGCCCGACGAAGCGCAGTTCCAGGCCATCTGGGAAGCGGTCTGCAAGAAGCGCAACGTCGAGTACGACGAGTCGGCCATCACCTGGCTCATCGCCGCGCACTACAAGCCCACCAACCGGCCTTTCGCCGCGTGCCAGCCGCGCGACCTGCTCGACCAGGTCATCGACATCGCCCACTACCGCGGAGAGACCCCGGCGCTGACCGGCGACCTGCTCGACGCGGCGGTGAACAACTACTTCGTGCGCTTCGACAAGCCGAAGCGGTAGCGGCGCAACGCCAGCACCGCGAGCGGGCCCATCAGCCACGCCCCCGCGGTGCTGCACCCTTCGTTGGTCGCCGTGCGCGACGGGCGGTACACGCACACGTGGTTGCTGCACGCCGACCCGTTGTCGCAGTCGGTGTCGCTCATGCACGTCGTCGGGGTGTCGTTCTCTTCCGAGCCGCCCTGCGCGCTGCCTTGATCGACCGACGCGTCGGGCAGTTGGAGCCCGCCGTCGACCGACACCGAGGCGTCAGCGCCCTGGCCGCCGTCGTCGGCACGAGCCTTCATCGAGACCAACGACACCACGGCGAGGGCGAACCAGCGCATGGGGCCTTCGTCTAGCACCCAAGCGTTCGCCCCGGAAACAGGCAGCAGGCCGAGGTCGACGGGAAAAACAGTGCTAGACCCCGAAGCCACTCCGATGGCTGCGGGTCCCGACTCCAGGCAGTTGCTCGAGCTGCTCAAGCGCGCCGCCGACGAGCTCAAGAGCTCGCAGCAGGAGACCACCGCCGCGCGCGCCGACGCCGAGAGCCTGGCCCGCAAGCTGGTGCGCCTCGAGGGCGAGCTGTCCGACGAGCGCGCGAAGGTGCACGCGCTGCAGCGCACCGTCGACGAGTTCGGCACCCGCACCCTGCCGCCGGTGAATCGCGAAATCGCGCTCACCACCGCGGTGCTCGAGCGGGCCCCCTCGGTCGCGCCGCCCCCGACCGACGAGCGCACCAACGTCACACCCGGCACGCCCGAGCTGGTCGAGCAGCGACTGCAGGCCCTGCAGGAAGAGCTGGGCCTGGTCGACGACGAGCGCCGCGCGCTCAAGGACCAGGTCCGGGCGCTCGAGACCGAGCTCGCCGCCGCCACCGCCCGCGCCTCGACGCTCGAGCGCACCCAGGGCGCCGCCGTCGCTGCGCAGGAGAGCGCCGAGGTTCGCGCCGACGAGCAGGTGCGCGACTCGGCCCAGGCCCGCCACGCCATCGACGAGCTCGAGGCCGGGCTCGAAGCCGAACAGCGCGCCAGCGCCGAGGCCCGCCACGCCATCGACGAACTGCAGACCGCGCTCGAGGCCGAACAGCGCGTCAGCGCCGACGCCCGCCTGGCCATCGACGAGCTGCAGAGCGCGCTCGAAGCCGAGCAGCGCACTTCGGCCGACCTGCGAGGTCGGCTCGAGGCAGGGGCCGGTGAACTGCAGCGCCTGGTCGAAGAACTCGAGGGCGGGCTCGAAGCCGAACAGCGCACCTCGGCCGAGCTGCGCAGCCGCCTCGCGACCTGGGAAGCCCGCACCGCCGAGCTCGAGCAGTTGCTGGGCCAGGAGCGCAACGAGCTGGCCGCCCGCGACGCGCTGGCCACCCAGAACTCGAAGCTCGATGCCGAATTGACCGGCACCACCGCGCGGCTGCAGGCCTTCGAGACCCAGCTCGCCGAGTCGCTCGCCGCGACCGCCACCACCCAGCGCGCGCTCGACGAGGCCACCGCCCGCATCGCCCACCTCGAGACCGAGGGCGCCAGCCTGCGTGCCCGGCGCGACGAGCTCAACGTCGAACTGGGCCACGTCGAAAAGGAACGCAACGCCCTGCGCACCCGCGTCGCCGAGGCCGACGCGGTGCTCGCCGCCGCCCGCGACGACGACCAGGCCCGCTTCGACCAGGCGCAGGCCGCCCACCGCGCCGAGCTCGATGCCTCGCTCGCCCGCCGCACCGAGCTCGAGACCGAACTGGCGAAGGAAAAGGAACGGCACCAGGCCCAGGCGCAGAAGGTGCTCGACCTCAAGGGCCGCCTGCGCGACCTCGAAGTCGAGCTCGAGAAGTCCATCGGCACCGCCCGCGCGGCCAACGCAGAGCTGCAGCGCGCCAACGACGAGCACCGCGCCGCCCTGCAGCGCGCACGCGACGAGCAGCGCACGGCCCTCGCCGCCCAGCAACAGGCGAACGAGCAGGCCAACGCCACCTTGCTGCAGAACCTGGCCGCCCTGCAGGGTCAGCTCGAGCACGCCACCAGCGAATGGCGACACGTCGACCGCCAGTACGAGCAGCTCCACAAGGAAATGCTGGTGCTGCTCGACCAGCGCGACGAAGCGCGCCGCGAGCTCGAGCTGCTCAAGCGCTGACTACTTCTTCACGAAGGTCAGCGCCGGTTCCTTGTTGAGCCCCTTGCCCGAAGGGTCGATGCCCGCGCAGTACAGCGCCGTCGAGAACACGTGGCCCGCGTTGGTGACGGCCGAGTTCGCGCTCTGGGTGCCGTTGAGCACCCCGGTGGTGGGGTCGTAAGCCGGGTCGAGCGTGCCGTCCGAGAGCTTGATGGGAATGCCCTCGAGCGTGCTGGTACCGACGCGGCCGTACTGCCGGTTGGGCACCACCGTGCCGCCCAGGAACGCCACCGAGTTCACCTTCCAGTGCTGGCAGACGTCTTGCGACGCGATGGCCGCCGACTTGGTGGCGTCGGGGTCGGTGCTCGCCAGAATCGAGCCCACGTCGCCCTGCATGGTGCGGCCCATTTCGCTGGCCAGCACGATGGTGGTCAGGTCCCAATAGGTGCGGCCGCTGGTGCCGTAGGGCGTGTTCTTCAGCCGGTTCACCAGGGCCTTGAGCGGGTTCCACAAATCGCGCTGCATGTTGGCCAACTGGTCGCTCTGCCCCTTGCGGTTGAAGACGCTCGAGCGGTCGCTGTGCGAATCGAAGCCGCGAATCTGGCGGTTCTCGATCCAGAAGGCGCACGAGAGGCCCTTGGTCATCAGCTCGTAGGCCATCATCGCCTGCACGTTGGTCATCGGGCTGTTCTTCGAGCGCGCCGGGTTGCCGTTGACCGAGGTCGAATTGGTCTGCTCGTCGGCCGCCTGCACGTTGAACTCCTGGCGCAGGGCCGCGTCGGTGAACAACTGCGAGGGGTTCACCACCACGCCGGTGTTGTTGGTCAGTTGCTTGTAGATGTCGACCGCCGACTTGAACGCCGTCACCGTCTCGCCGTTCTTGTCCTTCATGAAGTTCTGGTGGAGGTCGTCGACGAAGGTGCGAATGCGCGCCGTGCGCGCGGCGGTGGTCAGGTTGCCCAACTGCGAGAGCCGGCTGCGCATGTCCGCCGGGGTGTTGCCGTAGTTGGTGTGCGCGTACGCCGGGCCCAGCTTCTCGTAGTACCCCGTGCCTTCGGGGTAGTTCGATTCGTCGAGCTCGCCATCGGCCAGCCAGCGGTGCCAGCTCACGTTCGCCAGGGGGTAGTTCGAGCCGAACACCTCGCAGAAGGCCTGGGTGACGGTGCGCTCGTTGGGCCCGCGCTGCGCGGTCAGCGGCGCGTAGTTGGCGTAGTTGCCGTAGTGGTAGTCCCACCGGCCGCCCGAATGGAACGTGCTGCCGGTGTGCGACGAGATGACGTTCATGTCGTCGAGCAGGTTGCCCGCGTCGGCCGCCAGGTAGCCGTACGACACGTTGCCCCGCGTCTGCTGCAGCGCGTGTGCCGCGTCGAGGCCGAAGCTCTTCGGGCGGTAGAACTGGTCGCTCCAGGCCGGCGTGGGGTTGAGCGTGCCCGCGGGAATGGTGAGCGTCGCGTGGTTGGGCGTGTCGAGCGGCCCGAACATCGAATAGCTGTCCCACCCACCTTCCTGGAACCAATAGACGAGGAAGCGCGGCTCGGTGCCCGCCGCCACCGCGTCGGCGATGCCCAGCGTCTTCGCCGTGCCCGGCACCCCGAAGCGGCGGAAGAAGCCCAGCCAGTCGAGCATGCTGATGGCGGAACCGGCGGCTGCGCCCTGCAGGAATTGACGACGCTTCATGGCGACTTCCTCTGGAAGGTGTTCGAGAGCGCCACGGCCTTGATGACCTGGCGAAGGTCTCCGCCATTGGCGAAGGCCGTGTCCCACAACTGCTTGTAGATGACGCGTTCGTCGTCGCGCGAGCGCATCTCGCGGCCCATCAACAACACGAACTCGGTGTTGAGCATGCGGCGCACGAAGGCTTCCTTCTTCACCGCGCGGGTGGCGAACGCTTCCATGCCCACGCCCTTGTACGGGTAGGTCGGCACCAGCCCGCGGTCGCTGTCGTCGATGGGCGCGCCCGACGCGTCGACCGTGCGGTAATCGCCGTTGTCGTCCCACTTCAGGCGTTGGTGCGCCATGGGCGTGAGCAACTGGTGGCAGTTGAAGCAGATGCTGGTGGGGTCGACCGTCGAGGCCGCGGTGGCCGCCGCGCGCATCGCGAAGACCTCGGGCGGAATCTCGAAGACGCTGCCCATGAAACCCGAGAGCACCCGCGCCGGGTAGTTGTAGTGCGGCAGGCCAGGCTTGTTGCTCACGTAGCCCTTCATGGTCAACACGCCGGTCTTGCCGTGCTCGGCCGCGCGGGGCTGCTTGGTGAACGACGGGTCGATGGAATAGTCGCCGGTGAAGAGCTCTTCGAAGTTCTGCCCGTTGACCACCAGCCAGGTCCACAGGCGGGCCGACTCGTCGCTGTCGGGCGTGCCCTGGCTCTCGACGCGCAACTGCATGCGGGTGAAGAAGTAGGCCTGGAAGTCGGGGCTCTTCAGGTACGCGTCGACCAGGCCCGACAAGCCAGCAGTCGCCAGTTGGGTGAACTCGGCCTGGGTCGGAGGGCGGCCCAGCAACTGCTGCGAGAGCGAGACCAGCATCGACTTCGTGGGGTCGGTGGCCGTCGCGTACGAGGGCGGCAGGGTGAAGAGGAAGTCGGGGTGCCGCATCAGCGCCTCGCACGCGCCGCTCCACGCACCGGTCACCGTGTCCAGCGTCACCAGGTCGGTCATCAGCGTGTAGGTGCTGCTCAGCTCGGCGGCCGTGGGGTCGCGGTAGAGCATGCGCTGGTACACCTGCGTGATGCCCGCCTTCGCCGCCGTCTGGTTGGTGGTGCCACTGCTGTCGGTCAGCGACTGGGTCACGTTGAGGCCCGCGAAGGGGCCGGTCTTGTTGGTCGCCGCCTGGCGGCAGACGTCGGGCGCCAGCAGGTCGAGCCCCAGCAGGAAGTCGCTGGTCGCCACCCGCGCCTCGACGAAGTGCGAGGTGAAATCGACGCCGCCGAACATGCCGATGTTCTTCGCGAAGTTGTCGACGCCCGAGCGCACCCAGCCGTCGTTGAAGACCGACTTCACCTTGGCCTTGAGCTGCAGGTAGTTGATGAAGGGGTTGTCGTAGTCGGTGTTCGCCGCGCCCGTGTACGGCGTGAGCAGCTCGGGCGGGAAGACCTCGTCGGCCGCCGGGCCACCATTGGCTTCGAAGGTCTGCACCATGCACGCGGTGCGCGCGAGGGCTTCGATGACCGTGGTGGGCAGCGGCGCTTCTCCGCCCGAGGGCATGATGGTCATCGGGTCGGCGGCCGTCACCCGGTCGAGCAACGAGCCCGGCTGCGCCTTGAAGTACCCGCCCTCGCGCGCCAGGTAGAAGGTCTCTGACGCGTCGCCAGTAGTGAGGAAGCGACGCTTGCTCGAGGCGTTGTGGCAGCCGAGGCACGTGCTCTGGCCCTGGGTCAGCGCGGGGTAGACGTTGCTGGTGAATTCACGCAGCGCGTCTTCCAGCTTCACGTTGGCGTACTGCGAGGGGTCGCAGGTCAGGTTGGCGACCTCGGGCGGGTCGAGCGGGTCGCTGCCGGGCGAGAGAATCTGGCCCTCGCAGCCCATGGTGAGGGCGAGCGTCAACACTCCTGCCCACCCGAGTGAACACCTGTCCCCCCCGAGAGGACGCGATTGCGGGGTGTTCCTGCTCTTCGTCGAGGTGAACTCGGACATGGTGCTGCTCCAGAGCAAGTCGGGGACCACCGAGAGCGTCGCTGCCAAGTGCCCGGAACCGCAAGGTGGGCAGGGGGGCGTCGACAGGCGCGCTGGTGCACGTCGGCTGCGCCACCTGACTCCAGCTCGAACCTGAATACGAAGGGTTAGCGGCGGCTGGTTTCGAGCCGACGCTCCAGCCCTGAGATCAAGAGCTCGAGCCCGAACTGAAACTCGGCGTCGAGGTCGTGCGTGGGCAGCAGCGCCACCAGCTCGGTCACCCGCGGAAAGTCGGCGGCGTCGAGCTGCGCGTAGTCAGGCCCCGACGTCTCGAGCTCGGGGTCGCGCACCGTCGAGATGGCGTGGCCCACCACGTAGGCCACCACCACCTGGAACGCGTCGAGCGACGCGCGCGCGCTCAGCCCCGCAGCCTTCAGCAGCTCGAGCGAGTGCTCCACGTGGCGCAGCGACTCCACCGTGACCGCCGGCCGCGTCGCGAACAGCGGCACCAGCCGCGGGTGCGCCAGCAGCACCGCACGAAACGACTCGGCGCGCTCCTTCACCGCCCGCTGCCAACTGGTGGTGCGGCGAGGCGCCGGCGGCAGCTTGCCGAGCACCAGCTCGAACACCCCGTCGAGCAGCCCCGCCTTGTCTTCGACGTGGTGGTAGAGCGACATCGCCTCGACGCCCAGCGCCTGCGCCACCCGCCGCATCGACCCGCCTCGAGCCCCTCGCGCTGCGCCAGCCCAAAGGCCGCGTGGAAGATGCGCTCCTTCGTCACCGCTGCCCGCTTCGTCGTGAGCGTCACGCCCACACCCTTACACCGTATGGCTAACCTTGACACCTTACAATGTAAGGTTACTCTTCGAGCCATGCTCCTCATCGACGAGCGCCGCGCGGCGGGAAGTGCTGGTGGTGACGACGACCGGGGACTGCGGGCCCTCGTGCAGGCGCTGGCCGTGCCCCGGCACCGGGTGGCGAACCCGCGGGGCAACGCCGCGACCCGCGAACTGGTGTGCGACCACCTGGCGCAGCTCGGCTTTCACGTGCGGGTCGAGGGCCCGTTCGGCAACGTGGTGGCGCGGCCCCGAGTGCCACGCGGCCGACCGCTGACCCTGGTGGGTGCCCACTTCGACGCGGTGCCCGACTGCCCGGGGGCCGACGACAACGCCAGCGGGGTGGCGGTGATGCTGGCCTGCGCGCGCGAGACGCCCAACGACGCGAGCGTGGGCTTCGTCGCCTTCAACGCCGAGGAAGAGGGGTTGCTCGGCAGCCGCGACTTCGTCGAGCCACCTTGCACGGGCTGGGGCTGCTCGAGGTGGTGCACGTGCTCGAGATGGTGGGCGTGAGCGCACGCGCGCGCCAGCGCTGCCCGCTGCCCTTCGCCTGGCGGTGGTTCGCGCACGCCGACTTCCTGGGCGTGCTGGGCAAGGGCGCGTCGAACCGCGCGGTCAGCCGGGTGCTGCGCTCGAAGGCCGCACCCGGGCTGCGGGTGCTCGGCGCGCGCACCTTCGGCCCCCTCGACCGGCTGCTGCCCGACCTGCGCCGCAGCGACCACGCCCCGTTCTGGGACCGCGGCCTGCCCGCCGTGATGTGGACCGACACCGCCGACTTCCGCAACCCGCACTACCATCGCTTCAGCGACCAGCCCCAGACGCTCGACTTCGACTTCATGCAGCAGGTGCTCGCGCTGCTGGTGGGCGCCCTCGAGGCCTGAGGGAACCACTCGACTGTCACCGATGTCGCCGCACCGACGTTGACGCAGCACACGCACGGAGAGCCACTCATGTCGTCAGACCAGCCCAGCGGCAGCAATTCGTACCTCGACCAGGTCGTCCAGCAGCAACAGGCGCTCGAGCAGAACCTCAAGGCCCGACGGCAGAAGGCGCCGATGTCCCTCGCCGCGCCGATGGGCCGGGCCGCCGCCGGCCACGCCGGGCCCGCCGAGCCCGAGTCGCCCTCAGGCAACGCGGTCGACGTGCGCAGCACCGGGTTCTGGCGGTGGAAGACGGTCATCGTGCCGCCCAACGCGCACGTGGTGCACACCCGCCGCGGCCACGCCGAACCCCTGCACCTGGGCCTGGGCGTTTCGTTCCCCTACGACCCCGCCACCGACGCGTTCCTGGTGGTGCCCGGGGCGATGCAGACCATTCTCATCAACGCCAAGAGCAGCTGCCGCGAACGGCAGGGCGTGCTGGTGCAAGGCTACGTGCAGTGGATCGTTCAGGACTTCGCGACCGCCTACCGCAAGCTCGACTTCAGCGACCTCCAAGAGCCGATGCGCCTGGTGAACCTGCAGCTCAAGGAGCAGGCCGAGGCCGCCATCAAGGACAAGGTGGCCACCATGAGCATCGACGACGTGCTGGCCGACAAGCAGCCCATCATCGAAGAATTGACCACCCGGCTGCGCAGCGTGGCCGAGGGCGCGGGCGGCAGCGACAAGGGCCTGGGCCTGCGCATCGTCACCGTGCAGATCAAAGAAGCCGTCGTCTCGAGCTCGCGCCTCTGGGAAAGCCTGCAGAAGCCCTTCCGCGCCGAGCGGGCCCGGGTGGCGCGGCTGGCCGAAATCGAAGCCGACGAGTCCATCGCCTCGCGCGAGCTCGAGGCCACGCGCGCCCGTGACACCGCGCAGGTGCAGGTCGACCGCGAGCTCGCCACCACCCGCGCCGCGGCCGAGGTCGAGGCCTTCGACCGGACCGAGGCCGAGCGCATTCGCCGCGCCAGGGCCGCCCAGGAAAGTGCCCGCGCCCTGGCTGGGGAGCAGCACACGACCACCCTCGCCGCGCTCGAGCTGCAGCAGGCCCGCCACGCGAAGGAGGCCCACCTCGCGACGCTCCAGGCCGAATCCGACGCCGCGCTCGAGCGGTTGAAGACCGAGGCCGCGCTGCTGCTCGACCTGGCCCGCGCCCAGCACCAGTTCAAGCAGCAGGAGCTCGAGGTGGCCGCCACCGCCTTGCGCCAGCGGCTCGAGAACGAGCTCTCACCGGCCGCCCTGCACGCGCGCACGCTCGAAGCGCTGCCCGGCATCGTCGAGAAGCTGCCCCGGCCCGACGAGCTGCGCGCGGTGTCCATCGGCGGCGCAACCGAAGGCCTGGGCTCGACCGTCGCCCAGGTGATGGCCCTGCTGGCCACGCTGCGTGAACAGGGCCGGCCCGCGGTCGCAGTCGACCGCTGAGACTACTTCTTCGGGTAGCCCTCGATCTTGCCCGCCGCCAGGTCCGCTCCGAACTGCTGCAGGAACGCAATCTGGTTGGGCAGCGCCAGGCCGAACTTCTTCCCCTCGGCGATGGCCTGCTCGGGCGTGAAGCCGTCGACCGCCATGCGGTAGCACGCGGTCGCCACGCCGGTGCGGCCCTTGCCCGCCTCGCAGTGCACGTAGCAGGGCGAATTGGCCGGGTTGGTGGCGAAGTCGAGGAACTGCTTCATCTGCGCGGTGGTCGGCGCCGAGTTGTCGAGAATCTTCACGTTGAGCGCATTCAGGCCCGCCGCCGGTGCGCCCTTCGCGTCGTTGGTGCCCTCGAGCGTCAGGTCGACGATGCCCTTGAAGCCCTGCTGCTTGAGCTTGGTGTACCCCTGCGGGTCGTCGATGCGCGAGCCACGCGTCAGGCCGCCGTCGACCTTCGATTCGTACGCCGACACCGGGTAGCGAAGGCCTGCCAGCTCGGCCACGCCCACCGTCTCGGCGCCCAGGCTCTTGAACGAATCGCCCAGGTCCTTGAGCACCGCGCCGCCCGTCGCCGGGCCCCAGCCCTGCTTCACGTCGGCCTTCACCTTGTTCACGTTCGCGTCCACGTCATTCGCGAACTTCTTGAGGCCAGTCTCGACGACGCCAGGCTTGGTGTTGCCAATCTTCATGAACGGCTCCGGGAACCTCGGGGAAGGGTCAAAAGCGTAGTGGCCGGCGACGATGATCGGCAACGAAGGAACCAGCGCCACGCCCCCGGGTGCGACCCCACCCCGGCAGGTCCTTCACCGCAGCCGCCGCACCACCGCGCGCAGCACCGTGGAGCGCTTGAGCACCAATGCCAGCCCCGGGACCAGTCGCACCGCGTGCCGCGCGCTTCGGGGCAGCGACACCGTTCGCCCCGCCCGCCGCACCGCCACCACCCGCCCCACCACCGGTGCGAGCGCGTCACGCACGCCCACGCTCGAGGCCGTCACCACCGGCCCCACCTGCACCACGATGTGCGCGACCAGGCTGCGCGCCGCGTCGATGACCGCGACGTCTCCCGCCGCCACGCCCGTCTCGTCACAACGCTCGACCTTCAGCGAGTCGCCGTCGAGCACCAGCGGCCACAGGCTCTGGCCCGCCGCCGACAGCCACAGGGTCTGCCCCGGCTCGAGCGCGAGCAACAGACCGCGCAGCCTGGGGTCGGTCACCGCGTCAGTACCCGTGGTCGGCCAGGTACAGGTCGACCAGCGCGCCTTCCTCGAACCAGAACTCGTGGCGCTCCATGTTGAACCACTTCGAGTCGGGGTGCGGCTCGCGCACGTCGAGCAGCGTGCGGTTCTTGCCCGAATCGCTGACCGCCGCCCGCGCCTTGCACGCTGCGCCCGCCACGTCGCCGAACCCACCGTCGAGGCAGACCTCGTCGCCGCTCGACAACTTGCGCACGTAGATTTCGGCCAGGTACCGGGCCTCGGCACAGTCGGCCAGCTTCTTGCCCTGGGGGTACTTCGCGCAGCGATCGGCCGTGGGCGCCTTGTAGACCGGCACCTCGTCCCACAGGCGGCCGCGCTCGCGCTCGGAATGCGAACACCCCGCCAGCATCGACACCGCCACCGTCGCCAGTACGACCGACTTCGTCTTCATTGGTGCTCCTCGGAAAGCAGGTCCTTCGTGAATGCTTCGATTCGGGCCGAATCATCGGCCGTCAACCCCACGAAGCGAATGCCCATACCGTAGCCCTTCGCGTCGGGCACGTTGGCCACCTCGCCATCACAGCGAATGGTCAGCTCGTCTCCGGGCAACGTGAAGGTCAGCGTCACCTTCGCGCCCACCGCATGGGGAATGGCCCGGTCGAAGAACACGCCCGCCGTGGAAATGTCGCGCGTGCCGTGCAGCAGGAACCCACGCCCGTCGTGAACCTCGACGGGAATGACCACGCTGACACGAACTGCGCGCCGCCGTTCGAGTGCGTCGACCATGGAACCGTCGACTCTACTTCACGAGCCGGTGAATGCGACGAACCGCTTCGAGCGGAGGGTCGACGAAGCGCACCCGCATGCCCCCCACGGCGTCGAACGAGCCCACCACCACCGCCGTCAACTCGAGCGGCGCGTCGGGCTCGTCGGGCAGGAAGACCCGCAAGGTCACCAGCGACCCCTTCTTCGGCGTCGGCCCCAGCTTCACCGACAGCCCGAAGGTCGACAGGTCGTGGGTGCGCTGCGCGAAGGCCTCACCGCCGGTGGTGTTGCCCTCGAGGTCGAGTGACACCGACACCCGGCGCGTGGCGCGGCGCTCGCGGAAGCTGCGCCGTTCCTTCTCGCCCTTCTGAATGCGCTCGAACAACTTCACCACCGAATCACCCTGCGAGCCGCGCCGGTCGGCGTTCGGGCGAAGCTGGGGCGTCAGCAGCGGCAACAGCGGCGCGCCTTCGTCTTTCTCACCCTTGTTTCGCTTCGAGGTGGCCACGCGTTCGAGCACTCTACCTCCAACTGCGCCCCCGTCGCGCGCCTTCAGCCCGCCACCTGACGCACCGCACCGATGGTGCCCGTCACCACGCCCCGGGGCCGCTCGAGCTCGACCAGCGAGCCCACGTCCTTGCCCAGCAGGGCCTGCCCCAGCGGCGACTGCACCGAGACCTGGTCGCGCCCGAGCACCTCGTCGGGGCCCACCACCTGCACCACCTGGGTGCGACCGTCGTCCCATCGGACTTCGACCTGGTGGCCGAACCGCACCACGCCCTGGGCCGGCGACACCTCGACCACCCGCACCGATTCGAGCGTGGCCAGCGCCAGGGCCAGGCGGTGCTCGTGCTCGAGCTTCGTGTCGGCGCTCGCCGTCGCCAGCGCCGCCCTGGCCTGCGCCACCTTCGCCTGCAGCGTGGCCCAACCGCCGGGCGTCACCGGGCGCTCCTGCCCCGGGGCTGCGCGCTGCACCAGCCGACCAGGCACCGTCGCCGCGAGCGACTCTTCGTCGGTGAAGGCCTTCGACATGTGACGAACGCTACTGCGTGACGGGCAAACCGCGTACATCAGCCGCCATGTCACGCTGGGACGACGTCACCGCGCACTTCGAGCACCGGGTCACCTTTTCCGAGACCGACGGCCTGGGCTTCGTGCACCACAAGAACGCCGCGGTGTGGTTCGAGCAGGCGCGCGAGGTCTTCTTCCGCCGCTTCGGCACGCCCGCCGCCGACCTGCTCAAGCAGGGTGCGTACCTGGCCATGCGCCAGCTCAACGTGCGCTACGAGAGCTTCATCGCCTACGACGACCACCTCTCGGTGCGGGTGGCGCTCACCAAGCTGGGCCGCGTGGCCTGCGACTTCCACTACCGCGTCGAGAACCTCACCACCGGCAAGCTGGCCGCGCGCGGTCACACCAACCTGGTCGCGGTCGAAGAGAAGGTGCGAGGCGAACCGTTGGCCCTGGGCCGCATTCGCTTCGACCGCGCGCCCTTCGAGAAGGTGCTGGTCGACGCCGACGAGTTCTTCGACGCGCCGACGGGGGCCTGGAAGCCCCCGCGGTGGGACCCGGAATGATCAGGTCGGGTCGGGCCTGGGCGTGCTCTTGCCCGACGCCAACGCCTTCGGCTCGACGATGGCGTCCTTCGGCAGCGTGCCGGTCAGCGACTTGAGGAAGGTGACGATGCTGGCGACCTCGTCGGCCTTGAGGTCACGCCCCAACTGGTACTTGCCCATGAACTTCACCGTGTCCTCGAGCGAGGTCAGCGAGCCGTCGTGCAGGTAGGGGCCGGTCTTCTCGCAGTTGCGCAGCGAGGGCACCTTGAAGAAGTACTGGTCGGCCGCGTTCTTCGTCACCTTCGCACGGCCTTCGTCCTTCAGGCCGGG
Organism: uncultured Myxococcales bacterium; assembly: GCA_903911905.1. Taxonomy (GTDB): domain Bacteria; phylum Myxococcota; class Myxococcia; order Myxococcales; family Myxococcaceae; genus Xiheilimnobacterium; species Xiheilimnobacterium phototrophicum. Next base: position 26,823 of record CAIWFK010000761.1, on the reverse strand, counting down.
CACCGCCGCCACCAGCCCCAGCTTCTGGTACATGCCGCCGCCCACGCCTTCGCCGTTGTGGCACGCCGTGCAACCCACCGTCATGAAGGTCTTCAGGCCCGCCTTCTCGGCGTCGGTCAGCGCCTTCGGGTCACCCGCCAGCCAGGCGTCGAAACGTGATGGCGTGGCCAGCGTGCGCTCGAACGCGCCGATGGCCTTCGCGATGCTGTCGTAGGTGATGGGCCTGGTTTCCCCGGGGAAGGCCTTCTTGAAGAGCGGCTCGTAGCCGGGAATCGAGGCGATGACCTTCTCGACGGTCGCCGCATCGGGCATGGCCATCTCGACGGGGTTGAGCACCGGGCCCTTGGCCTGGTCTTCCAGCGTCGCCGCCCGGCCGTCCCAGAACTGCACGAAGTGCGCGCCGGCGTTGAAGACGCTGGGCGAATTGCGGTCGCCCCTCTGCTTCTTGTGGCCGCTCGAGGTGGGCTGGCCGTCGACACCGTACGTGCTCAGGCCGTGGCAACTGTTGCAGCTGACGTCCTGGTTCTTCGACAGGCGCTTGTCGAAGAAGAGCAGCTTGCCAAGCTCGACCTTGTCCCTGGTGATCGCGTTGTCCTTCGAGTCGAACTGCTTCGAGAGCGGCTTGAAGAGGCCCTTCGCCTGCTCTTCGAGCGTGGGCTCGGCAGCGAACGACGAGGGCACGGCAGCGAGTGCGAGGACGAGGGCGAAGCGATTCATGCGACTCCAGAAAAAAGAAGAGGGACAGCCGCATGTAGCGGCCGTCCCCCCGGTCAGACGAGCAAAATGAGCGCCTTCGTCAGTCCTTCAGGCGCAGCTTCATCTGCACGTCGCTCGACCAGTGGTTGGCGAAGGCCTTCACGCAGGTCGACAGGTAGCGGTCGTAGTTGGTCCAGACCGTCTCGCCGTTCGACATCACGCGCGTGCCCCAGCCCGAGGCCATGATCTTCTCCTTGTTCGCGCGGAAGCGGCGCAGCCACTCGGCGGTGGTCTTGCCGTAATCGACGCGGCGGGTGTTCAGTTGCACGATTTCCCACGACTGACCGCAGGCCGCGACCAGCTCTTCGAGGCGCGGGTTCAGGCCGCCGGGGAAGATGACGTCGGCGGTGAACTTGAGGTCCTCGAGGTCCTTCCGGGTGCGCGGGACGCGATCGCGCAGAATCGCCTGGAAGCCGAAGCACGCGCCCGGCTTCACCCAGCCGGCCACGGTGTTGAAGTACTCGCGGTAGATGGGAATCGCCAGGCCCTGCTGCTGCTGCGCCGGCGAGACCAGGTGGTCGATCATCTCGATGCTGGTCAGCGCGTCGTACTTCTCGGTCGGCTTGAAGTCGCGGTAGTCTTCGCACCACACCTGCACGCCGGGCAGCTTGCGCGCCATGATCTCGTCGTGCTGCGCGCGCGAGAGCGTCACGCCGTGCGCCCGCGCCACCTTGCGCTCGAGCGCCAGGTACTCGAGGTTCGCGCCCCAGCCGCAGCCGATGTCCATCACCAGCTTCTCGGGCGTCACTTCGGCGAAGTCGGCCAGCCAGCGGCTCTTGTTGCGCTGCGCCTGCTCGAGCGTGGTGTGCTCGGCGTCGTACACCGCCGAGGTGTAGTGCATGCGCTCGTCCAGCCAGAGCCGGAAGAACTCGTTCGAGATGTCGTAGCCGATTTCAACTTCTGCGCGCGTCGAGGTCATGGGTCTTCAGGTTCCTTGTACGTCGTTGAGGGTTTTCGAAATCAGGCGGCGTCGCCGTTCATCGCTCGGGTCAGCCGCGTCAGTTCTTCGTGGAGCACGGTGGCGGCGGTCACCAGTTGCTCGTCCTTGTGCAGCGACGACATGAAGAAGCGCAGGCGGGCCTGATCTTCTTCGACCGCCGGGTACAGAATCGGCTGCACGTTGATGCCGCGGTCCTTCATCGCGTCGGACAACTGCAGCGCCAGCACCGAGTTGCCGATGATGGCCGGCACCACCGCGCTGTCCTTCGACATGCCGGTGTTCACCCCGCGCTCGTTGAGCAACGAGATGAAGCGCCTGGCGTTCACCTTCGCCTGCCGCACGCGCTCGGGGTGGGCCAGAATCTGCCGGGTGGCCGCCAGCGCCGCGGCCGCGCTCGGAGGCGGAATGCCCACCGAGTACACGAAGCCCGGCGCGGTGTACTTGAGGTACTCGACCAGCGCGTGGCTGCCCGCGATGTAGCCGCCACACGAGGCGAACGACTTCGACAAGGTCCCCATCCACATGTCGACGTCGGCGCGGTTCACGTCGAAGTACTCGCCCACGCCGCGGCCCTGCTCGCCCACCACGCCCGCCGAGTGCGCCTCGTCGACCAGCAGCAGCGCCTTGTGCTTCTTCTTGAGCTCGATGAACTTCGGCAGGTCGGGAATGTCGCCGTCCATCGAGTACGTGCCTTCGATGGCGATGAGCACGCGCCGGTAGTGCGGGCGCAGGCTGGTCAGCATGCGGTCGGCCGCTTCCCAGTCGTTGTGCGGGAAGGGGCGACGCTTGGCCCCCGACAGCTTCGCCCCCTGGATGATGGAATCGTGCGCCAGCGCGTCGTGCAGAATCAGGTCGCCCGCGCCCACCACGTGGCCCACCACCGTCACGTTGGTGGCGTGCCCCGACACCATCACGATGCAGTCTTCAGTGCCGAAGAAGTCGGCCAGCGCCAGCTCGAGCTCGCGGGTCAGCGGCTTCTCACCCGAGGCCACGCGGCTGGCCGACACCGACGTGCCGTACTTCGCGATGGCGTCGCTGGCGGCCTTCGAGACCACCGGGTCGCCCGAGTTGCCCACGTAGTTGTACGACGAGAAGTTGATCATCGTCTTGCCGCCCACCACCGTGGTGTCGCCAGCGATGGACTCGTGCACCGAGAAGTACGGGTTCTTCAGGCCGAACGCTTCGGCCATCTGAATGCGCTCCTGCAGCTCGAGGTACTCGGGGAACTTCTCCGGGTTCCAGGCCGCTTCGTCCAGCGGCACCACCGCCGCCGGCGCTTCGGCCGCTTCGGGCAACGGCAGAGGCGCGGCTTCCAGCTTCGGCTCGACCGCGCGCGGCGCCGAGGCCCGCGCCGTGGCCTTCGCGGTCTCGTTGGCCACGAACTGCGGGTCGCGCTTCGTGAACTCGGCCTGCATGCCGGTCATGTACGCCAGCAGGGTGCCCTTCGCGTCCTGCCAGGTCAGCGTGCCGGCGAAGGTGTCGCCCTTCGCTTCGCCGAAGGTCACCGTGCACTTGACCGGGCCGCGACCGAACGGCGCCAACTGCACGAAGCGGCCGAGCGACACGGGGAAACCCGCGCGCTGGTGCGTCACCCAGGCCCAATAGCCCGCCAACTGGAACGAGGCGTCGACGAGCAGCGGGTCCACCGCCCACGCGTGGCGCAGGGGTTCCTTGATCCAATCAGCCGGAGTCGAGGTCTTCACCCAACCGCTGATGCCGTCAGCCGCCACCGCGTCGATGCCGGTGATGCCCTGCAGCCGCGGCCCGTGGAAGGTGTAGCGCGCATAGAACTCGCTGAGCGCGAGCGGCAGCGTGCCGCCCGTCAGGGTCTTCACTGCGGGAGCCGCAGCCGCGTCGGCCCCCAGCGTCACCGTGCCGGAGTACGAGCGCGCCGCGCCCTGGCTGAGCACCACGCTCATCGGGCCCGCCTGGCCCAGCCGCTGGGGCTGACGCACGGCGACCTCGAGCCAGGTGGTGTCAGTCACCATCACCGTGCGCTCGAGCGTGAAGTCCGACACCGTGAAGGCCGGCGTGCTGCCCGGCGCGCTCACCGCGCCACTGGCCTCGAGCGCCGCCGCCACCACGTGGTCGAGCGCCGACGCGAAGGGCACCACCCGCTGGCCCGCCATGGTGTGGTCGTTCAGGTAGACGTGGTTGAGCCGCGAAACCGGGAAGCTCGAGACGTGCGCGCGCACGCGCTCGGGCACGTCGCGGCCCACCAGCACCTCGCCCTCGCCGCCCAGCAGTTCGTTCACGAAGACCTCGAGGCCTTCGTCGTTGGTGAGGAAGGTCACGCCCGAGGCCTTCAGCTCGGCCTTGCGAAACGCGGGAATCTTCTTCGCCATCTCCGACTCGGCCCACGGCGGGAAGTCGATGGCCAGCAGGCGCTGACCGGGGCGCGCCACGCTGGTCAACCGAGCCATCATCTCGTTCGCCGCCGAGTAGTCGGTCTGCGCCGCGTTGCCGAACCGGCCCGCCCACGAGCCGATGAAGGCCAGCGCCTGCACCGACGAGGTCTTCGTCGCCTCGAGCAGCGCCAGCGCACCCGTGACCTTGGTGTCGAGCACCTGGTCGACCTGCGCGGTCGTCTTGGTCGCCACCAGCGCGTCTGCCAACACGCCCGCCGCGTGCACCACCACGTCGATGCGCCCGTGCGTGCCGCGAATGGCCGAAAGGCACGCCGTCACGCTCGCCGCGTCACGCAGGTCGGCCTGGTGATACGTGCAGCCCTTCGCGCCCGCGGCCTTCACGCTCGACGCGGCCTTCGCCACCTCGTCGGAAGGTGCCGAGCGGCCCACCAGCGCCACCGTCACGCCGAACTTCTTGCCCAGCGTGCGCGCGAACGACAGGCCCAGCCCCTTCGCGCCGCCGGTGATGACCACCACGCTGTCCTTGCCCAGCGAGAGCGTCGAGGGCGCCTTCGCCGCCTTCACCAGGCTGACTGCCACGCGCCCGTCGCGGGTGTAGCCGACCTCGCTCTGCCGGTCGGTCGAGCACAGCTCGTCGACCACGTGCCCCGCGATGCTCTCGGCGCCCAGCACCGGGTCCACGTCGATGGCCTTGACCCGCGCGTCGGGCCACTCGGCCGACAACGCCTTGGTGAAGCCCAGCGCGCCCACCTGGCCCAGCATCGCCCGGCCCACCGTGCCGTAACCGAACCGACCGCCCAGGGTCGTCACCGTCACGAAGGCCTCGGCCTTCTCGGCGCCGACCTTCTTCGCGAGCGCCAGCAGCGCGCGGGTGGGCGCCTTCAGGTCGCCCTCGAGCCCCAGCGCCACCACGCCGCTGAAGGTGCCTTCGGTCTCGACCGTGCCCAGCACCGCCGCCACGCCGCGCGCCTTCAGCTTCGCCACCACCGCTTCGGCCACGCCGTGCGTGTCCTTCGTCACCAGCAGCGGGTGCGCGAACGCGGTGACCGATTCGGTCACCGTCATCAGCGGGGCCGCCGTCACGGTCGGCAGGTGCCGGTCGACGGGCAGGGTATCGACCGCGCTCGCCACCGGCGCCTTCACCGTCGAAATGGTGCCCTCGAGCACCCCCACGATGTGGTCGACGATGGTGGTGACCGTGGTGGTCTTGCTGAACAGCTCGCGCGGCAGCCCGCCGAGCGACGGCCAGGCCTTGCCCACGTCGCCGTCGAGCTCGACCAGCATCAGCGAATCGAAGCCCAGCTCACCCACCAGCGTCTGCTCGGGCTTGAGCGTCGCCGCAGGGAACGCGCTGATGCGCGCCACCGACGCGAGGACCTTCGAGAGCACCTGCGGCCGCACGTCGGCCTTCGGGGCGGGCGGACTCTCGGGCGCTTCGGCACGACCGACCAGGTTCGAGAAGTTGGGCGCCTTCGCCACCACCGGCGCGTGGCCGTTCGCGTGGCCGTTCCCATTGACGTGAGGCATCGGCTGCGCGGCCGGGGTCGGCATCGCCACCGACTGCATCGCCACCGCCACCTGCCCCTGCGGTGCCGCCTGCGCGACCGGCACCTGGGCGAAGCTCGCCGCGGTCAGCTCGACGGGCTGCCCGCCCGTCATCGACGCGATGGCGTTCGCCTGCGCCTTGAGAATCTCGGCCTGGCTCTGCAGCAGGGTCATCTGCTGCTGGAACAGCGCAATCAGGTTGTCCATGGGTACGGCTCCCTTCGACTTCGGGTGCGACGAAATGGGCTGCGACGACACGCTGGCACCAGCGGCGGCAGCACGAACGAGTTGGGGGCGCGGAGCGCGGGGCGTGCGTTCCATGGCCCAGTAGCGCTGCGTCTCGAGCGGCGTGGGCGGCAGAACGACGAGCTGCCCGTCACACAGGGGCCCCAGGTCGACCGGCACGCCCTTGACCCACAACTGGCCCAGGGTCGAGAGGAACTGCGCGCCGCCGTCGCCACCGTCGGCCGGAGCCAGCGAAGCGAACGACACACCTTCACCGCGCGCCACGCCGCGCGCGAACGAGAGCAACGCACCGCCCGCGCCCACCTGCACGAAGGTCGACACGCCGTCGGCCACGCAGGTCTGCAGCGCGTCGACGAAGCGCACCTCGCTGGTGGCGTGCCGCGCCCAGATGCCCTTCGCATCGGCGCTGCCCTGGTACGCGCTGCCGGTGATGCACGAGACCACCGTGCCGCGCTGCTCGCCCAGCGGCAGCGAGTCGACCAGCGCCGCCATCTTCGCGTCGACGCCCGCCATCAACGGAGAATGGAAGGCGTGCGAGACGTCGAGCCGGGTGCTCTTGAGCCCAGCCTGGGTCAGCGCCGCGCTGGCCTGCTCGATGCCACGCGTGGTACCCGAGAGCACCACCTGGGTCGGGTGGTTGTCGTTGGCGAACCACACGCCCTCGACGCCCTTCACCGCGCGCTCGACCGTGGTGCGGTCGCTCATCACCGCCAGCATCGCGCCCTGGTCGGTCAAACCCAGGCCGTTCATGAACTGGCCGCGCTGCGCGACCAGCCGTACCGCCGTCGGCCCGTCGAGCAGGCCCGCGACCGAGGCCGCCGCGAACTCACCCAGCGAGTGCCCCAGCAGGTGCGAGGGCGTCACGCCCACCTGCACCAGCAATTCACCCAGGGCCACCCCCAGCGCGGCCATCGCCGGCTGGCAGACGTGGGTCTGGGTCAAGTGCGCCTGGGCCTTCGCCGCATCGACGGGGCCCGACGGGTAGAGCGCGTCGAGCAGCGAGCCGCTCACGTCACGCGAGGCCGCGTCGGCCGACTCGAGGCGACGGCGCAGGGCGGGCCACCGGTCGACCAGGTCCTTGAGCAGACCCACGCGCTGCGCGCCCTGCCCGGGGAAGAGGAAGGCCACCTGGCGCTGCTCGGCCGGCAATGGCGTCGAGGGCTCACGGCCCGCAGCCACCAGGCGCAGCTCGGCCACCAGCGCCGTACGGCCCTTCGCCACGAAGGCGATGCGCGAGTCCATCGCGGTGCGGGCAGCCAGGGTGCGGGCCACGTCGGCGGGCCAGAGCGCCTGCGCTTCGACCAGGTTCGCCAGCTCGGCGGCGTGTGACGCCAACAGCGCCGGCGTGGGCGCCGAGAGCAGGAACAGCTCGTCGCGCTCGACCTTCGCCTCGGTGCGCTCGGGCGCCTCTTCGACCAGCACGTGCGCGTTGGTGCCGCCGAAACCGAAGCTCGAGACCGCGGCGCGGCGACGACGGCCGCCCGTCACGGTCCACGGTTGCGCCTGCTGCGAGATGCGGAAGGGCGAATGGTCGAGCTCGAGCTTCGGGTTGAGCTCGGTGACCGCCGGCTGCGGCGGAATCACGCGGTGGTGCAGCATGAGGCAGGTCTTCATGAAACCCGCCACGCCGGCTGCCGACATGGTGTGGCCGATGTTGGCCTTGATGCTGCCCAGGAAGCAGAAGGGCTCGGTGAAGGCGTGCTGCGCCTTCTCGGCGAAGAAGTGCTTGAGCGCGCCCACCTCGACCACGTCACCGACGGTGGGGGCCGTGCCGTGGGTCTCGACGTAGCCGATGGTCTCGACGGGGAAGTCGAGGTCGGTGTGCGCCTTCCACATCGCGTCGCGCTGGCCTTCGGGCCGCGGGGTCATCGGGCCTTCGCCGCGGCCGTCGTTGTTGCAGCCCGAGCCGCGCATCACCGCGTAGATGCGGTCGCCGTCGCGCACCGCGTCGTCGAGCCGCTTGAGCACCACCAGGCCCACGCCCTCGCCCATCACGAAGCCGTCGGCGTGCGCGTCGAACGGCCGGCACGCCCCCGAGGGCGAGATGGCGCCGATGCGCGCGAACCCGATGAGGTTGTCGGGGTTCAGGTTCAGGTACACGCCGCCGGCCAGGGCCACGTTGCACTGGCGCGCGCGCAGGTTGATGGCCGCCTCGTGAATCGCCACCAGGGCCGAGCTGCACGCGGCGTCGATCTGCATCGCCGGGCCGTTCAGGTCGAAGGTCTGCGAGACGCTGCAGGCGATCATGTTCAGCAGCGAGCCGGCGATGGTGAAGGCGCGGGCCGGCGCCACGTCGGCCACCGCAGCGCGCGCGGCCTCGAACTCACCCGCAGACAACGTGTCGCCGAACTCGCCCGCCGCCATCTGCACCGCGCGGTGGCGCGCGGTCATCAGGTCCTTGTACTCGCTGACCGACGCGCCGATGAACACGCCCGTGCGCGAGCGGTCGAACGGCTTCTTGTCGTAGCCCGCGTCCTGCAGGGCCTGGCGGGTGCATTCGATGGCCAGGCGCTGCTGGGGGTCCATCACCTGCACGCGGCGGGGCGCGAGCCCGTAGTGCAGCGCCGCGAACTCGTCGACGCCGTCGATGAAGGCGCCCTTCCGCACGTAGGTCTTGTCGGTGGCCCGCACGTCGGTCGGGTCGAAGAAGGCCGAATGCTTCCACCGCGTGTCGCCGATGTCCTCGAAGGTCACCTCGCCGGTCGACACCAGGCGCCAGAGCGAGGGCAGGTCTTTCGCGTGTGGAAAGCGGCACGCCATGCCGACGACGGCGATGTCGTGATTCGGTTCCGACGACGACGGCTTGCTCACGGCGACCTCACACGGGGGAAGGACCTGCCCGACGGTGCTGCGCTTCTCTTCAGAACGTGACTTCGGTGCCCGCGGGCACCAGGCGCTTGACCAGGCCGCCCAGGTCACCCAGGGTCTGCACCTTGGCCAGCTCTTCGTCGGGCATGCGAATGTTGAGCTTCTCTTCGAAGAAGCTGACCAGCTCCATGACCGCGACCGAGTCGAGGCCGAGCTTCGAGATGACGGTGTTCTGGGTGAGGTTCTCGAGCTTCTTGCCGTTCACTTCGAGAGCGGCCTGCGCGAAGAGCTGGGTGACGTTGACGGTAGCCATGGTCGGTTTCGTTTCCTTGCTGCGGTGGGTGGGTGGGAATCAGCCGAGCAGCGACGACACGCGCTTCTGTGCGTAGTTGCCGGCCAGACGGAGCTTCTCGAGCGCGCCCGAGACCGAGCGAATTTCGAGGGTGTGTTCGACCACGCGCTTGGCGCGGTGCTGCGCGCGGCCGATGAGCGAGCGCGCGACGTGACGGGCGACGACCAGCTTCTCGCCGTTCGAGCCCAGCGAGCGGTTGCCTTCCTGGCCGACGGTGCCGTCCAGGTACTGCTGGCGGGTCTTCGCGCGCTGCAGCTTGCCGCTCGAGGTCTTGGGCAGCGAGCCCACGGGGCAGACCACCACGTCGGCGGCGATGAGCTGCGTCTGCTCGGTGACCACGCCGCGCACCAGTTCCTTGAGCGCTTCGGGGTTCTGGGTGCGGCCCTCGAGCACGACGATCAGCTCTTCGCTGCCCGCGCCCGGCCGCGAGAAGGCCACCGTGCTGCCCTTGCGAACCTCGGGCAGGTCGTCGACCAGCCACTCGATGCGCTGCGGGTCGTAGTTGCGCCCGTTGATGATGATGAGGTCCTTCTTGCGGCCCGTGATGTAGACGTTGCCGTTCACCAGGTAGCCGTAGTCACCGGTCTTGAGCCACCCGCCGCCGAAGGTTCGCTCGGTGGCCTCGGGGTCCAGGTAGTACCCGCTGGCCACCGAAGGTCCGCGCACGCACAGCTCACCGACGTGGCGATCGCCCAGGCGCTTGCCCAGGTCGTCGAACACCGCGACCTCGTGGTTGGGGAAGGTCTTGCCGCAGCACACGAATTCCTGCGCCTTGCCGCCCGTCAGCTTCTCGACGCTGACCGGGTCGGCGCGCCGGTGCTGCTGGTACGCGTCGGCGTCGATGACGTCGGTCGAGAGCGTCTCGTCGACCCCGATGAAGCTGATGGCCAGCGTGGCCTCGGCCATGCCGTAGCAAGGCAGCAGGGTCGTCGGCTTGAGCTTCGCCTTGGCGAAGGTGTCGACGAACGCGCGCATGGTGGTGGGGTTGATGGGCTCGGCGCCGCAGCCGAAGTGGCGCATGCACGAGAGGTCCCAGCTGGCCAACTGCTCGGGCTTGGTGCGCTTGACCGTCAGCGCGTACGCGAAGTTCGGCGCGAAGGTGATGGTGGCGCGGGTGCGGTTGATGGTCTCCATCCACAAGGTCGGCTTGCGCACGAACGTCATGGTGGGAATGAAGGTCACCTGCACGCGGTGGAAGATGGGGGCGATGACGAAGCCGATGAGCCCCATGTCGTGGTAGAGCGGCAGCCACGACACGCCGCGATCGACCTCGGTGTCGGTCTCGAGCCCGTCGCGCATGATGGCCCAGGCGTTCGCCCGCAGGTTGCCGTGGGTCACCGCCACACCCTTGGGGGTCGAAGTCGAGCCCGAGGTGAACTGCAGGAAGCACACGTCGTCTTCCTTCACCACCGCCGCGTCCTGCGAAAGGCCCTCGGGGGCGGGCGTCTTGAGCTCTTCGGTGGTGATGACGCCCTTGAGCGAGGGCACCTTCGCCAGCCCGCTCCAGAGCACCTGCTGCAGCTTGCCCATCGTCACCAGGTGCGTGGGCTTGGCCCGCACCAGAATCGAGACCATGGTGTCGAGGTAGCTGTCGAGCTTGCCCAGCGACAGCGGCGGGTACAGGGGCACCGGCACCAGGCCGGCCCACACCGCGCCCAGGAAGGTGGGCACGAAGTCCTCGCCATCGGGAATGACCATCGCGATGCGGTCACCCTGCTTGAGGCCGTGCGAGCGGAAGTGCGCGGAGCGCCGCATGGCCTCGCTGCGCAGCTGCTCGAAGCTGAAGAACTGATCCTTCTGGTCGCGGTCGAGGAAGCTGAAGCCCTTGTCGGTCCAGCCATGGCAAGCGTCGAGCGCGGCAACCAGGGTGGGGAAGTTGAACACCTGCGGCATGGTCTTCCTTTCGAATGGGCGACGGGACGCGTCGGCTCTCTAGAAGGTTGGTTGCCGGAGGGTCAAGCAAGCGACCGGTCCGTCACCGTCATGTTTCGAATTCTCGAGACAAAAGACCGAGGTCAATTGACGCAGTAATGACGCATTGAATTCAAAGGCTTGAGCCATGTTCATGGGTCGAGTGCGCAGCTCGCAACGCACCTGAAATGGTTCAAAAGTGAGCCATATATTGCTCATTATTCACTCCGGAGACGGCTCCCCGAACGGCGATCGGACTCGCCTGGTGAAGGCTTCGTTTTCCAGGCCCTTGAAGCTTCGTGCGTCGACTGCGCCGGTTCTTGCTCGAATTGACGACCCCAGGTGGCTTCCCTAGAAACCGCGCGATGCCCAGGCGCGCTCGTACGGCTACTCCGGTCGAAACCCCGCGCTTCGCTGCCAGGGCGAACGACGTGATCATCGAAGAGGTCACCAGTCCGCGGGCTCGTGACGAATTCATCCGCTTCCAGCTCGATCATTACGCGGGCGACCCGAACTTCGTGCCCCCCATCGTGGCCGAGCGCCGCGACTTCCTCGACCCCCGCACCAACCCCTTCTTCGAGCAGGCCCGAATCGCCACCTTCATCGCCCGCCGCCATGGCCGGGTGGTCGGCCGCATCGCCGCGGTGATCGACGAGCGGTACAACCGCTTTCACGGCACCAGCGACGGCGTGGTGGGGCTCTTCGAGTCACAGAACGACCCCGGCCTCGCCTCGGCGCTCTTCTCGGCTGCCGCGGCCTGGCTCGAAGCGCGCCACATGCGCCGGGTCATCGGCCCGGTGAACCTGGCCTTCCACCACGACTGCGGGGTGCTCATCGACGGCTTCGAGCGACCCCCATCGATGATGATGCCGTACAACCCCCGCTATTACGCCCGGCTCTTCGAGGCCAATGGCTTCACCCGCTCGCGAGACCTCTTCAGCTACGAATTGCTGACCAGCCAGGGTCTGCCCGACAAGGTGGTGCGATTGGCCGAGCGGGTGCGGTTGAGCGGGCGGGTGCGCGTGCGCCGCGTCGACACCGCCAACCCCGAGAGCGAAATTCGCCGCATCAAGGGCATCTACGAGGCCATGCTCAAGCCCGGCTTCGGCTTCGCGCCGATGAGCGAGGCCGAGTTCACCGCGCTGGTGCAGCGGCTTCGCCCAATCATCCTGCTGCGGCCCGAGCTCTCGCTCATCGCCGAGGCCGACGGCGAAGCCATCGCCTTCGGCATCGTGGTGCCCGACACCAACATCGCCCAGCGCGCGGCCGGCGGGTACCTCTTCCCCTTCGGGCTGGCGAAGATGCTGTGGGCGGCGCGGAGCATCGACCGGCTGCGTGGGCTGCTCTTCGGCATCAAGGACGGGTGGCGGCGGCGCGGCATCGACGCGCTGCTGACCCAGGAGATCTTCCTCAAGGCGAAGGCCCTCGGCTACGTCGGCGCCGAGCTGGGCTGGGTGGTCGAAGACGACAAGTTGATCAACCGCACCATCCAGACCACTGGCGCCCAACGCATCAAGACCTACCGCATCTTCGAGCGCCCGCTGGCCGGTTGAGTCATGATGCCGCGCGTGTCGGCGTTCACGCGAGTGGTGTTCGAAGACGGAGGCTTGAGCGCGCTGGCCACGTCGCTGCTGCTCATGGCGGTGGGGCTGGGCCTGATTTCGATGAGCGCCACCGATGCCCGGGCGGCCTTCGAGGGCCCGCGCTCGATGGAATGTGCGCACTGGCTGGGCCACCCGCTCGAGGCCCGGTGGGTGACGTTGCGGGGGTGCCGGCTCGACCTGGCCTCGGCGGCCTCGCGAAACTGGCGGGGTGTGGGCGCCACCCCCGTCGACGGCGGCGTGGCCCCGCGCACGCTCGAGCTGTTCATTCCGGTCTCGGCCACTGCCGAGCGCGAAGTGCCGCCGCGCGCGGTGGTGGCCACCACCGAGGCGGGGTTGCTGGGGCTGGTCGACGACCTGGCGCGGCAGCCGGCCGAGCAGGTCGACACCTTCATCGACGCGCACCGCGACGAGCTGGCCAGCAAGCTCGAGCCGGCTGAACTGACCGGCTACGTCGAACCGGTCGCGTCGCTCGCGTCGCGCAAGGCGCTGAACCTCATCACTCGCGAAGGCGCGGTGGTGCTCGAGCAGAACCGGGCACCACGGCGGGCCAATGCGATCTTCGGCGTCTTCCTGGGCATGGTGCTCCTGGCGGTCGGGTTCGGGCCGCTGGTGCGCCGCACCCTGTTGCTGCGAGAGCTGTGGCAGCAGGAACGCGACGAGGGCTGAGCGAGGTCGGGCAAAATCTTGCCCCACAGCGCGGCGGCCCTACCGTTCGCGGCCATGGACAAGGCCTTCCTCATCGCCCAGTTGACCTCGAAGCTGAAGACCGCCTCCGAGCAGGCGCTGCGCTTCGACGAAGACGCCCGTACCGACGCGAAGACCGGAGCGCAGCGGGCGCTCAACCTCGCCACCGGCACGCGCCTGCAGCTCGAGCGCGCTCAGGCCGCGTGGATGGCGGTGGCCGACTTCAAGGCCGCCCCCATGAAGAAGGGCGACCGCATCGGCCTGGGGTCCCTGGTCGAGGTCGAGGACGGAGAGGGCGGCAAGACGCTCTTCATCGCCCCGGCAGGCGCGGGCGAAGAACTGACCGGGCCGGGCGGAGACGGGTTCCTGATGGTGGTCACCCCGGGGGCCCCGCTGGGCAAGGCGCTCCTGGGCAAGAAGGTGGGCGACCAGGTCGAGGTGATGGTGAAGGGCGAGCCGGTCGATTGGGACATCGTCTGGGCGGGGTGAAGCAGGGCCCCAGCGGAACCTGAATCTTCGTCGCCTGCAGGAGCCAGAGGCCGTAGCGTCACGCCGATGCGTGCGCAGACCCGGGCTCTGGGGTGGTCGATCGGCGTCGGCCTGGTGCTGGCGCTCGCGCGCATCTCGTTTCGAACGCACCTGTTCCAGACCGATGGCGCGGCGGCGGTGACCGACCTGGTCGGCGTGATGCTCGCAGCGGGAGCGATGTACGGCGTGCTGGGCATTCGGGCGCTCTCGTTCGACCTGGGCCGGGACCAACTGCTCGACGAGGCGTTGGCATCATTCGCGCTGGCGACCTGGCTCATCACGCTGCTGCCGCCGCGCCCCGAGAACTTCGTCGCGGCCGGGCCGACCGACGACTTCATCTACGCGTACGCGCCGGCCGCCATGCTCGGGGCCGTGCTGGTGCGGGTGAGGAACGACCGCACGCCGACGAACTCGATGGCCCAGGCCGTGGCTCGCCAGTTCGCGCTGCTGGCGGTGCTGCTCCCGCTGCTCGGCCTCGCCGTGTGGCAACTGGCGAGAGGGAACGGCGCCGAGTCGGTCGCGATACGTTCGGTCGCCCTGGCCGCGGGCTGTGTGGTCGGCAGCTTCGCGGCGCGGCGTCTGTTGGCCAACCGGTGATCGACCGCAGGCAGTGATTCGGTCATCCATCGCGGGGACACCGTCGGTGAGGTCGCCAGTCGCAGTCGCACCGTCGGTGGGGCGCCCCTCGCGGTCGCACCCTCAGTGAACTCGTGCAGACCCGATCGACACCATCGAGGAGCGGAGACGACCCCGCGGGGCGGCATCGCGAGCCACACGAACCACGCCTTTCGGCTCGCATCAGCCCAGGGCCATGCCCGCCACCACCGCCATCGCCGCCAGCCCGTACATCAACCAGATGGGCGCGACCCGCCGTTCGGCCAGCACCAGGGTCACGACACCCACCGCGCCGGCGATGACCGCCAGCCACGGCGTGATGGGCCCGCCTGCCTGCACGGCGAAGCGCACCGCCAGCCACGCGCCGACCATGCCCGCGCACCCGGCGGCGAGCGTGCGCAACCGATTGCTCCACACCGGCAGGTGGGCTGCCCGCAGCCGGCCCACCATCGCGTCGCCCAGCCGCCACCCCGACAGGAACAGCCACGCGCGCAGCCACACGTGCACCACGTTGAACGCCACGAAGAACACCACCGCCGCCCACACGTGAATGAACGGCACCAGCAGCACCGCCAGCGCACCCACCGCCGGTCGCAGCGACAACCAGAAGAACCCATCACCCAACGCGGCCAGGGGCCCCATCAACGACTGCTTGAAATGAATGACGGCCGTCTCGGGTTCCTCACCGCGAGCGACGCGCACCTCGTGGAACAGAATGCCCCCCACCAGACCCGAAGCCACGTACGGGTGGGTGTTGAACGGCGTCAGGTGCCGCTGCAGCGCCGCACGCCGAGCCACCGGGTCGGGGTACAACTCGGCCAGCGCGGGTTCGAGCGCGTACAACAGCCCCAGCGTCTGCAGCGCCTCGGGCGAGAAGCCCGCCTGAATGAACAGACTGCGAAGGAAGACCAGCCAGAGCGTCGAGCGCTTCACGGCTGTCCCCGGTACCAACTGCCGAACGCCACCACCCACGCCGCCGTCGCCGCCACCCCTGCCACGATGAAGCGGTGACGTGCCTGGGTTCCACGCACGGCGATGGCCGCCGCGCCCGTGCCCATCGCCGGGTAGGCCCAGGCCAGGCCGCGCAGCACGCCCAGGGGCAAGGTCTGCTCGAACGGCGCGAGCAACGTGCCCAGCTCGGCAGCCAGCCCGCACAGCAGGCCATAGAAGACGAACTGCGGCCACATCGCCCGAAGGTTCTGGCGCGCGGCCCGGCGCAGGTCTCCTGCGTCGACCGCCGACACCGCTCGACCGAAGTACTTGCGGGCGCGCTCGTCGAGCTTCACCTCGAGCGCGCGGCCCGCCTGGCCCATCGGCAGGCACACCAGCACCGCCAGCGACCACATCGCGGCCGTCGAATCGGTTCCTGACGCATCACCCATCTGCGCGGCGAACGCGGCACCGGCCACCGCGGGCAGCGTGTCGTGATCAGGGTGCGACCCGCCGAGCGAAGCGCCTCCCAGGTGCAGCAGCTCGAAGAGCAAGCCCACGAAGAGGCCTGCGCCGATGTCCTCGAGCAACAGGCCCACCACCGTCGAGGCCACCAGCGGCCGCGAGACCATGGCCTGCAAGAACGCGCGGCGCTCGAGCGCCATCAGCCCTCCCCAGAGCGCGGTCAGCAGCACGTGCGTCACGGGCACGACGCTACGCGTTGCGAGGCGACCAGGGCAGGCGAAATCTCGTCCTCGGCGCTGGTGTACTGACTTCCCCTGCCATGGTACGCCCCTCGCCCCATCCGCACCGGTGCGTGTTCGAGGTCGGTGCCCGTCGTTCGAAAGCCAAAGCGCATGAACAACTCGTGGTTGATCCGTGGTCTGACCGTCGCTGCCTGCGCCGTGGTGCTGGCGGCGTGCGGTGGTACGTCGAAGAAGTGCACCACCAACGCTGACTGCTCGGCGGGCCAGGTCTGCGGCAGCGCAGGCACCTGCGTCACCGGCAGCTCGACGGGCGGCGGCAACGCCACCGGCGGCGGCAACGCCACCGGCGGCGGCAACGCGACCGGCGGCGGCAACGCGACCGGCGGCGGCAACGCGACCGGCAACGACACCTGCAGCATGGCGACGGCCATCGGCGCCGGCACCACCATGGGCACCACGGTGGGCTCGGTCGACGACTACCAGGGCATCGACGCCATGGGCGGCAACTGCACCGGCTTCGCCAACCCCGGCGGCGACGTGGTCTACAAGGTCACCGTGCCCGCCGGTCAGCGGCTGACCGCGAAGGTCACCCCGGCGACGGGAACCATGATGCTGCCCGACGGTGGCCTGCTCCAGTACGACCCCAGCATCTACCTCGTGCCCACGCCGGCCTCGAACTGCTCGATGAACGAGGCTGACGGCGGCACCGACCTCACCTGCCTCGCCGGCGCCGACACCAATGTCCCGAGCGACCCGGGCCAGCCCGAGACCGTGACCTGGGACAACACCACCCAGGCGCCCGTCGACGTCTTCATCATCATCGACAGCGGCTGGTCGGCCAACGCCATGACCGACGGCATTCTCAACGCCGGCGCCTTCGCGCTCGACGTGTCGTTCGGCGCCCCGCCTCCGGGCGACAAGTGCACCACCGCGTTGCCCCTGACGGCCGGCACGCCGCTGACCATGCAGGCCATCGACACCTACGCCGACGACTACAGCAGCGGCTCGGGCTGCGCGTTCTCGTCGGGTCCTGACCGCGCGTACACCCTGACCGTGCCGGCGGGCATGCAGGCCGTCATCACCGCCACGCCCAGCTCGACCCTCGACGTCGCGCTGTCCATCGCCGACAGCGTCGCCTCGTGCGGCGTCAACTGCATCGCCTCGGCCGACGTCGGCTTCGCGGGCGACCCCGAGACCGCTTCGTGGACCAACACCGGCACCACCCCGGCCACCATTCTGGTCATCGCCGAGGAATACCCGGGCAGCAACGGCACCTTCGACCTCAGCGCGGTCATTCGCACGCCTCCGGCCGACGACGTGTGCGGCGGCGCGACGGTGCTCGCCGCGAACACCACGGTGCCGGGCACCACCGCCGGCTACAGCAACGACTACGACCCGGGCAACGACTCGACGTCGGTGAACTGCTCGTTCTTCAGCTCGGGCCCCGACCGCGTGTACTCGCTGTCGGTTCCGAACGGCCAGCGCGCCGTCGTCACCATGACCGACCCGACCGACGGCGGCTTCCAGCCTTCGCTCAGCTTCGTCGCCGCTCCGGCCTCGAACTGCGTCGCGACGGGGCTGGTGTGCGTGGCCAGCGCCGACTCACCGCCCGGCCGCCTGTACAACGTGTCTGGCACCGACCAGCAGTACTTCGCCATCGTCGATGGCCTGGGCTCGGGTGACTACGCCATCAGCTACACCTCGGCGGTGCCCCCGGCGAACGACACCTGCACCACGGCCATGACGGCGCTGACCAGCGGCACCACGCTGAGCAACCAGCTCATCGCCGGCTTCACGCAGGACTACGGCCTCACCACCGTGCCCGGCTGCGTGACCACCTTCGGCGCCGACCGCGTCTACAAGGTGTCGGTGCCTGCCCAGCAGCGCGTCGCCACCACCGTCACGCCCACCGTGCAGACCGACGGTGGCGCCCTCAACGTGGTGGTCGAGCTGGTGCCGGCGCCGTCGACCAACTGCGACGGCCCGAGCGCCTCGTGCGCGGCGGCCGCCGACGTCGGCCTCGAAGGTGACCCCGAGACCGCCACCTACATCAACGAAACGGCCTCGACGCAGGACGTGTTCGTCATCGTCTCGAACTACCATTCGCCCGGTCTGACCACGGGTGATGGCTTCTCGGTGGTGGCCACGGTCGCGGCCGCGCCCTCGGGCGACGCCTGCTTCAACGCCAAGACCCTGACCGCCGGCATGCTGACCAACGAGTCGCTCGCGGGCCTGTCGCGCGAGTACCCCGCGCTCACCAACGCCACCACCTGCACCTCGTACGACGGCGCCGACCGGGTGTATGCCGTGACGCTGGCAGCCAACCAGACGCTGACTGCGGTCGCGACCCCGGTGGCCAGCGACGGCGGCACTGCGGGTGACCTGGCGCTCAACGTCCTCGACGGCCCGGCAACGGCCTGCGTGACGGCCACGGCGTGCCTTGCCAGCAGCACCGGCACCACCGCGCAGACGGTGACCTGGCAGAACACCTCGGGCGCCTCGAAGACGGTGTTCCTGGTGGTGGGTAATGCGTCGGTCGCGGCCAACCCCGCGCCGGTCTACGACCTGCTGACCACGATTCAGTAACCGCTTCCTGCGAAACACCAGCCCCGCCTCCCACTTCGGGGGGCGGGGCTTTTTCATGCCGGTGGAACGCTCGGTGGGCCGGGGCTGTTGCGAACGCCGCAGACGCGCGATAGTGGCCCCAGCAGCAAGCAGCACCGAGGAGTGTCACATGATCGGTCTCGTCATCGCATCGCATGGTCAGCTCGCCGCCGAGCTGGTGTCGACTGCGAAGCAGATCGTCGGTGAACTCCCCCAGGTCGCCTCGTGCAGCGTCGAGCCCGGCACCTCGCCCGAAGAGCTCAAGCTTCACCTGGCCGATCGCATCAAGTCGGTCGACCAGGGCGAAGGGGTCATCGTCTTCGCCGACCTGCTCGGCGGCTCGCCGTGCACCCAGAGCCTCTCGCTGTGCCAGCAGGCGCGGCTCGAGGTCATCACCGGGGTGAACCTGCCGATGCTCATCAAGGCCAACTCGCTGCGCACCACCATGGCCCTGCACGAGCTGGCGCTGCAGTTGACCCAGTACGGTCAGCGCAACATCACCTGCGTGACCGAGACGCTGCGACTCAAGTCGTCGGCGGCCTGAAACGCCTCTTCACCTCCGGCCGAGCGAAACCCCGGCGCCCGACGCGCGCTCGACCACGCCGCTGCGGCTGACGACCTCGACCCGAGCCGGCCCCACCACCTGCAACGCGCCCCCGCGCACCGCACCCGTCACCTGCTGATGGGCTTGCACCCGCGACCGCCCATCACCGGCCAGGTCGACGCGCACCACCTCGCAGGCCAGTTGCGCGCCGTCGAACGAGAAGCCCTCGCCCGTCAGCGCCATCACGCGGCTGCGGCCGTCGAGCGACACCGAACCACCGGGCGACCCGTCGACGTGCAGGGAGTCGACGTCGAGGTGCCCATCGACGGTGCCGCCGCTGGCACGCAGGGAGAGCGAGGCGAGCGGGTCTCCCTTCACGGTGACGTGCGCTCCCGGGCGGGCCACCAGCTCGACCGGCCTGGGCAGGGTCAGCTCGACCAGGCGGGCCGAGCCCGAAACGACGAGCAGTCGCCCGTCGAGGTCGACCTCGAGCCCCTCGGGCAAGGGCACGGCGGAACCCGAGCGGAAGGTGACGTGCAGCTCGACCGGGCCCTGCGCCTCGACCTGGCGCACGCCGGTCAGCGGCGAGCTGCAGGCCCCGAGCGCGACGACGAAGATGAAGGCCAGGGCACGCATCGAGGTGGAAGTTGCCGCCACAGACGCGGAATGATCATTTTCATTCACCCGGACACGACGACGCCGGCCCCCGTGCGGAAGGCCGGCGTCGGGAAGACCGCGTCAGGGGCTCAGGGTGCCCAGTGGTCGAAGCGGGCGCTGGCCAGCGGCACCGACAGGTTGGCCACGTTGGCCACCCGCAGGCCGGCGTCGCTGATGGCGTACACGAAGTCGTCGGCCATCACGCTGCGGCGCACCGCCGGGGTCCACCAGTAGACCCAGTTCGAATACGACTGCACCTGGTACAGGTCCGAGAGCGCTACCGAGCCGCGCAGGCTGAAGCCGGTGTCGACGTCGACGGTGTACACCCGCAGGTCCGAGGTGAAGCTGTCCCACCAGAAGTCGCCGCTCGAGCCGTAGCTCCAGTCCGAGAAGGGAATCGCCAGCAGCTTCTTCGCCGCGAAGTAATTGAAGGCCTTGTGGTCGTAGAGGGCTTCGCTCCAACTGTTGGCGGTGCCGACCAACTGGGTGAAGGTCTGCTTCGGGGCAGCGAGGTCGCTGACGTCGTAGATGGCGAGCTGAATGGCGCGCTTGTTCCAGTCGGTCTGACCACCGACCGGAGGCGGCGTGTATTCGCCGATGCTGATGAGGTGGGTGGCGTCGAGCGGCTGCAGGTAGGTCGAGAAGCCCGGCACGGTGAGCTCGGCGACCTTCTTCGGGGCCAGCGGGTCTTTCAGGTCGAAGGTGACCAGCGGGTCGACCTGACGGTAGGTGACCACGAAGCCCTGGTCGCCCACGATGCGGCTGGACTGCACGCTCTCGCCGTCGTCGAAGTCGGCGGTCTGGCCCACCACGTCGAGGTAGCCGGCGTTCTCACCGAGCACCGAGAGGCGGTTGGTGAGCTGCGTGGTGCCCCACCAGTTCTCGGGGTGCGCGGCGTCGGGCACGCGGGTGGTGATGGAGGTGACCACGCGGAAGTGCCCCGAAGCCGCCTCGTCCATCGAGAACTGGTCGATGAGGTGACCTTCGACCTTGCCCGAGGCCACGTACACGGCGCGGTCGGGGTTGGTGATGTCGAACTTGTGCACGTAGGTCGTGTCCTTCTGGCCGGGAGCGGGCCACCACCACCAGTGCCGGGTGGCGACGTACAGGTTGTTGGTCGAGGCGTAGATTTCACCAGGCTCGGCCAGAATGGTGCTGCGGGTCAGCGCCTGGTCGGCGAGGTTGACGGTGACCACCGAGACCATGCCCAGACGGGTCGGCGCGTTGACCTTCGAGAAGGCCGAGCAGTCGTTGGGCACGGTGGTGGTGTGGCCGTCGGCCCTCACGGTCGAGGTCGGCACCCAGTCGGCCAGGGTCTGCTTGCGAATGAGCGCTTCGTCGTCGGCGATGATCTGATCGTACGCCGCCTTGAGGCGCGGCTTGTCGTCCCACAGGCCGGGCGACCAGTCGGGGCCCCACTTGAAGCCCTGGGGGAAGTTGAAGTCGTTGCTGATGACCAGGCGCACCGCGTTGCCGACCTTGCGCGCCGAATTGTAATACCCGGGCACGTACGTCTCGCGCGTGACCTTCAGGTTCGACAGGTCGCTGACGTCGACCTGGGTCACCTTCACCGTGTTGGCGCTGTAATAGCCGCAGTCCATCGTGGCGCAGGCGTCGCCCCGCGCGTTCGACATGGGGTACCACTGGTACAGGCTCGAGAAGACGACCGCGGTGCCCGTGCCGTCGAGGAACATCTCGCGCGGGTAGCCTTCGATGGTCAACGTACCCAGCACCGCGGTCTGGTCGGCCGGCCAGCTGCGCACCGCGTGCAGCGTCTGCCCCGAGAGCGCGAAGATGCGGGTGCCGTCGTTCTTCACGAAGTCGGCCTCGTCGACGCCCGCCACCTGGTTGTTGGTGGTGGTGTACGCACTGGGCGCCGGAGCGCTCGCGCCACTGGCGTCGGCAGCCACCGGCCCACCATTGGCGAACAACACGCCGCCACCCCACCAACCCCAGCCGGGCACCCCGTCACGCGCCGCTTCGAGCTGGGTACGCATCTGCAGCACGGCGGTGTCTTCGATGTACGACTCGAGGTCGGTGCACGCGGTCGGCCCACCGAAGGCCTGCAGCGTCGCGCGGTCGACCACCGCGGGAGGCGTGGGGCGGCCGTTGCAGCCGCTGATCAACGCTCCCAGCCCTGCCGTTGCCACCAAGGTTCGCCACTGCCACCACGGTCTGTTCGTCATCGTCGTCCTCGAAGTGAAGGGGGCTTCTTTCCTGCCCGCCCCTGCGCGCCCAGACCATTGCGAGCCGTGCGCCAGCCATCACCCGAAGCACTTCAAGCCCTTGGCGCAGCCCTCCCCGCTCAGAACTCTGAGGCCCGGCAGCGGCGAATCGAAAAACCGTGGGTCAGCGAAGGGTCGAGCGCACCGCGGCCGACAACTCGAGCATGGCCAGGCGGGTGCGGGTCTTGACCGTGCCCAGGGGCAGGTTGGCCTTGAGGGCAATCTCGCTCTGGCTCAGCCCGTCTCGCCAGGCCAATTCCAGCACCAGGCGCTGCTCGCTGGGCAGGCGGGCCAGGTGCGACTCGAGCACCACCCGCGAACGCGCCAGGTCGAGCAGCGAATCGAGCCCTTCGGCCGGCTCGACCGGCACGTGGGAAGCGGCGGTGGTGGCGCGTTCGGCCGCGTTGGCGGTGCGCGTGCGGTCGATGGCGCGGCTTCGGGCGATGGTCACCAACCACGCGGCGGGCGTGGCGCGCGCGGCGTCGTACTGGGTGGCGCGTCGCCAGGCCTCGAGGAAGGTGTCCTGCACCAGCTCTTCGGCTTGCGCGCGGTCCTTGACCACCCGCAGCGCGACCCCGAAGACCAGGCCCGCGTACCGCGAATAGAGCTGCCCCAACGCCTGGCGATCGCCACGGGCGAGCCGGTCGGACAGCGTCCGGTCATCGAGCGCGGCCAGGGTGCTCATGCGTCGTCACCCGGGAAGGCCGTCACCGACGCGCACAGGCAGGTCAACCCTTCGAGGGCGGTGAAGGCGTGCGAGGTGCCCCTGGCGCGCACGTCGAGCCCGCCGCGCCAGACCTCGACCCCGGTGCTGCAGCGGTAGCCGCCCTCGAGCACCAGCACCTGCTCCTCGGCGCCGTGCTCGTGGTCGGGGAAGGTGGCGCCAGCGTCCAGGCGCAGCAGCGCCGCGATGAGGCCAGCCCGCGCCGGCCCCGCCTCGACCGACATCAGCCGGACACCGGGAGCCGGGCCTTCGAGCCAGTTGGCGTCGTCGTCGACCTTCGCGAGCAGCTCGCGGGCGGCGTCAGCCGAGAGGTCGAACAGCTTCGCCACCGGCTCGACCAGGTGCTCGAAGCGCTTGACCCCCGACAGGGCCTGCTCGAGCTGCGCCAGCCCGTTGGAGGGCGCGAACCCCAGCGCGACGGCATCGGCCGCGTCGGCCAGCTCGGTGGCGGCCTGGCGACAGGCCTCGCACGTGGCCAGGTGGGCGTCGACCCGCTCCCGCTCGGCTGGAGCGAGGAGACCGAGGACGGCATCAGGCAGGAGTTCTTCGACGTGCGACATGGGTGACTCCCGGCATGGATAGTCCACCTACGCGCGCCTCGCCCGCCTGGTTTTCGAATGGGCCGGCCGCCTTGGAAAAGCAGGGCCTTTTCGGCAGCCTCACTTCATCAGGTGGTCGCCGTAGTCGGCGCGCAGCTTCGACTTGAGGAACTTGCCGGTCGAGGTGCGGGGAATGGCGGTGACGAAGAGGAAGTCGTCGGGCAGCCAGAACTTCGCGAACTGCCCTTCCAGGTGCGCGCGCAACTGCTCGGCGGTGGCCTGCTGGTTGGGCTTGAGCACGATGGCGGCCAGGGGGCGCTCGTCCCACTTGGGGTGGCGCCCGGCGAAGACCGCCGCCTCGAGTACCGCGGGGTGCGACATGAGCGCATTCTCGAGCGCGACCGAACTGATCCATTCTCCGCCCGACTTGATGACGTCTTTCGAGCGGTCGGTGATGCGCACGAAGCCCTCGCGATCGATGGTCGCGACGTCTCCGGTCTTGAACCAGCCGTCGGCCGTGAAGCGGTCCACACCCTCACCTCCGAGGTAGCTCTGCGCCACCCACGGCCCGCGCACCTCGAGCTCGCCCATGGTCTCGCCGTCCCACGGCAGGCGCTGACCGTTTTCCCCGACGTGGCGTTGCTCGACGAAGGCACAGGCGTAGCCCTGGCTGGCCAGCGCGGCCAGCTTCACCTCGGGCGAGGCGTCGGCCTGCGCGCGCTTGGTGCGCGAAACGGTGCCCAGCGGGCTGGTCTCGGTCATGCCCCACGCGTGCTGCACGCTCAGGTCGTGGCGCTTCTTGAACCCGTCGATGAGGCTGGCCGGCGCGGCGCTGCCGCCGATGACCATGGCCCGAATCGCGCTCAGGTCGAACTTCTTCGGGTCGGCATCGAGCATGGCCAGAATGCCCAGCCAGATGGTGGGCACGCCGCCGGCCACCGTCACCCGTTCCTTCGCCATCAACTCGAGCAGCGAGCCGGGGTCGAGGTGTGGGCCGGGGAAGACCAGCTTGGCGCCGGTGGCGATGGCGTCGAAAGGCAGCCCCCAGGCCGCGGCATGGAACATGGGCACCACCGGCAAAACGGTGTCGGCTTCACCGACGCCGAGGGTGTCGCGCATGCAACTGACCAGGGTGTGCAACACGATGGAACGGTGGCTGTAGAGCACGCCCTTGGGGTTGCCCGTGGTGCCCGAGGTGTAACAAATCATCGCGGCCTGGTTTTCGGGCAGCTCGGGCCAGGCGAACTCGGCGCTCGCCGCGGCGATGGTCTTCTCGTAATCGAGCCCGTTCACCGGGTCGACCTCGCCGTCGTCGGGCACCACCAGCACGTGGCGCAGGCTGGGCACCTGGTCTTTGAACTTGTGGAAGAGCGGCAACAGCGAGCGGTCGACGATGATGACGTCGTCCTCGGCGTGCCGGGCGATGTAGGCCAGCTCGTTGGGGTGCAGCCGCAGGTTGAGCGTGTGCACCACCGCCCCCATGCACGGCGCGGCCAGCCACGCCTCGAGGTGCGCGGTGTGGTTCCAGCACAGCGTCGCCACCCGCGCCCCGGGCCTGACGCCCAGCTTCGTCAACGCGTTCGCCAGCCGCGCGGTGCGGTCGACCACGTCGCGCCAGGTGTGGCGGTGCAGCGACTTGTCGGGCCGCCGCGAGACGACCTCGGTGGTGCCGAAGAAGTCGCGAGCGCGCGACAGGAAATGGGTCAGCGTGAGCGGGAACTGCATCATTCGGCCTTCGTGCATGGCCGCGAGCGTACCGCAGGTTGGTCAGTGCTCGAGCCGCGTCAGCTCGGCGTCGCCGGGCAATTTCTGAAGCGCTGCGTCAATCAACAGCCTGCGGGTCTCGTCGCGCCCGTCGTCGTGGAGCGCGGCCGCCAGGTCGACCAGCGCGCCCACGCCCTTCTCGGCGCTGCCCGCGGCCAGCAGGTACGTGTCGCCGGGCAACGTGTCTTTTCCGGCGATGACCCGCAGCCGCCGGCCGCCCTTCGCGCCCTTGAGCTCGAGCACCGTCGGCGTGGTCTTCACCTCGAGCACCTTCGTGCGCTTCGGCTCGGCCTCGTCGAGCACCGTCACGCTCAGCGCGCCGCGCACCGGAGGCACCAGCGCGACCACCGCCGTCTCGCCTTCGTCGAGGTCGACGCGGAAGAAGTCGGGAGACGAGAAGGCCGCGTCGGGGCGGGTCACGTTGGCGCGTTCGACGTCGATCAACCGCTCGCCGGCGAAGGCGGTCACGGCGTGGCCCGCGGTCGACGAGAGCAACTGGGCGGTGCTGGGCGTGTCGTCGGGCTCGACCTCGCTCTGTTCGCGCACGGTCATCGGCTCGACCCGCAGGGTGTAGGGCACCAACGCGCGCTCG
Organism: uncultured Myxococcales bacterium; assembly: GCA_903911905.1. Taxonomy (GTDB): domain Bacteria; phylum Myxococcota; class Myxococcia; order Myxococcales; family Myxococcaceae; genus Xiheilimnobacterium; species Xiheilimnobacterium phototrophicum. The sequence goes on along the minus strand of CAIWFK010000761.1, from coordinate 1,179 downwards.
CGCGGCGGGCGGTTGGGCTCGGTGCAGAAGGGCCGCTCCTGCACCCGCACCCAGGCCTGCCCGGGCGAGAGCCACAGGGCGTCGATTCGCTCGCCACCCGAGGTGCCCACGTCGTCGACGAAGACCCGACGGCGCAGCTTGTCGCCCTCGTCGGTCTTTTCCATCTGCAGCACCTCGAGGGTGAGGTTCAGGTCGGGCACGCCGCTGACCGTGACCCTGGTGGGCCCGCCGGGCACCTCGACCACGAAGAGGTCGCGGTCGCCGAACTCGCTCTTCGAGGCGCCCATGCTGCCGGTGACGTCGGTGTTGGGCGCGATGTGGTTGGCCTCGCGCGGGTCGTCGTTGGGCTCGCTTTCCTGGGTCAGCACCGAGGGCGGCGGCCGCGAGGCGAGCGCCTTCCACCCGAAGGCGCCCAGCATCACCAGCACCACCAGCACCGCCACCGGCGTGAAGGTGCGCTGGAAGCGCAGGGTGCGCTCGAAGGCGTCGAAGTCTTCGCGAGAGAGCATCTTCCCGCTCAGTTCGTCGGGCATCGGGGTGTCGCTGGCCGGCCGGGCGGGCGAGCCGCCGGTGCGCAGGGCCTCGAGTGCGGCGCGCATCGCGTCGGCGTCGCGGTAGCGCTCGGCCGCCTTCTTCGACAACGCGCGGCGCAGCACGGCCTCGAAGGCGGGCCGCACGGAAACGGCGGGGTTGACCTCGGCCACCCGCGGCACCTCACCCTGGGTGTGCAGGTTGATGATGGTGATGGGCGTGGGCCCGTCGAACAGCTGCTTGCCCGTCACCAACTCGAAGAGCAGCGCGCCCAGCGAATAGAGGTCGCTGCGGGCATCGACGTCTTCGCCGCGAATCTGCTCGGGCGACATGTACGCGGGCGTGCCCACGAAGTCGCCGGTGGTCGACTTGCGACCCTCGGCTTCCTGCAGCTTGGCGATGCCGAAGTCGAGCAGCTTGACCTGGTCGTCGCCGCCCTTGCGCCGCCGCACCAGCATCACGTTGGCGGGCTTGATGTCGCGATGCACGATGCCGGCCTCGTGCGCTTCCTGCAGCGAGCTGAGAATCTGCACGCCGATGGAAATGGCCTGCGCTTCGGTCAACGCCCCGTGGGCCTTGAGCTGCCAGGCCAGGTCCTTGCCGGGCACGTATTCCATGGTGATGAAGAGGCTGCCGTCCTCCAGTTCC
>CAIWFK010000760.1 GCA_903911905.1 uncultured Myxococcales bacterium | reverse complement strand
CAGAAACGGGGGCGCGGGTTGGCGTTGTGGCTTTGTTCGAGCGCGGCGCGGGTCGAAGTGAAGGCGTCGTCACCGACGAACAGATCGTACTTTTCGGTGGGAGCGCGACGCTCGATGGGCGTCGGGTCATCGCGGCGCGGCGGGTCGACGCGGGCCAGGGTGCGCCAGCCCAGGCGAAGCGTGCCATCGCGCCAACGCCCGGCTTCCCGCCCGAACCACGAGGGGAAGAACTCGGCGGACCACACCTTCTGTGACGGACGCAGGTCTGCATTCGTCAGCCCACGCGCCTGCCAGTCGGGGAAGTGGGTGAGCAGCCCTCCATCGGGAAGCCCATCGACCGGCACCTGGCGCAGGTCGTCTTCGGGGTCGGCGTCGAGGTGTGTCGCGATGCGCGGGAGCCGTCGGCCAGCCAGCTCGGGGAATTGCTGACGGTAGCCGAGCACCAGCAGCAGCCAGGCGAGCGCAGCGACCGCGATGACCGGCCAGGGGCGATCGCTTCGGCGCCGTCGTTGGATGATCGCCACCAGGAGTGCTGCCGGCACGAGCATCAGCAGCGCCTCGTCGAACACCACCAGCACGCCCCAGCGACCCAACACCTCGTCGAGGCCCAGCGGCATCACCGGCACGGGGTTCCACGGGAAGAGCCAGCGGTGTGTGTCGAAGGGCGCCAGGAACGCGACGCCGACTTCCCCGTGGGTGAGCGCGTCGAGCAGGCCGTGCGAAGCGGTCGCAGCGAAGAGCCAGCCGAACGCCAGGCGACGTCGACCTGCGAAGCCCAGCCAGGCGACGGCGAAGGCGAGCAGCGCGGCGAAGGCCAGCGAGTGGGTCACGCCGCGATGCCCGAGCAGGCTGTCGGCGGGCACCCCGAAGGCGTACCCGATGACGTCGAGGTCGGGCGCGCACGAGCACAGGGCCGAGGCGATCAGCAAGCGCCGGCGCTCGGGCGCGGGCAACAGGTGTCGAGCGAGCCACGGCAGCGCGGCGTGGGTCACGAGGGTGGTCACGGGGCTCCTCTGGTGAACCTACACCGGCTCGATGCGGGAGGTTCGTCCTTCGCGAGCGGCCGGTGTGCCTCGAGCAGTGAGGGGCCTACGGGTCGAGCGGGCCTTCGTGGGGCAGGGCGTTGGGCATCAGCGTCGGGTACGCGGTGGGGTCGGCTCCGGCAGCCGCGAAGCCGTCGTAGACCTTCCAGGTGCTGCCGCGATCGTCGAGCACCAGCGTGCCCTTGGCGGGGTTGACGCCGCCGGTGAAGCAGTCGAGCACGTCCTTCGCCACGCCGTTCGACCAGCCCGTCAGGGAGCAGAACTGCTGCGTGTTGAGCGCGTCGGCGCCTTCGGTGCTGTTCGGGGTGCGGGTCGCTTTGGTCATCAAGCCGGTGGCGCCAGCGGCGGTGGTGACACCCTCGAGTCCCGCCGGGGCCGAGGAAGGATTGCCCGAGAGGTCGACCCAGGTGATGGCCACCATCTTGTCGTCGGCCGCGAGGGTCTGGGTGAACGACGTGGTGTTGGCCAGCCCGTCGGTACAGTTGGGCGTGGTGGTCGAGGTGTTGTGGTACTCGAGCAGCGTGGTGACCAGGGTCAGGCCGGTGAT
>CAIWFK010000759.1 GCA_903911905.1 uncultured Myxococcales bacterium | reverse complement strand
CTTTCGAGGACAGCGATCTTGGAAGAAACCTTGGCGCCGCCGATGATGGCGACAAAAGGCCTGGCCGGGTTCTTCACGATCTTCTCGTCGAGGTATTCCAGTTCTTTTTCCATCAGGAAACCGGCCACGGCGGGCAGGTAATGCGCGATGGTCTCGGTCGAAGCGTGCGCGCGGTGCGCGGTGCCGAACGCGTCGTTGCAGTACACGTCGGCCAGCGAGGCCAGCTCGCGCGCGAAGGCCTCGTCGTTCGCTTCCTCCTGCTTGTGGAAGCGCAGGTTCTCGAGCATCAGCAACTGCCCGGGCTTGAGATCGCGGGCCATCTTGCCCACGCCCTCGCCCACGCAGTCGTCGGCCATGAGCACCTCGTAGTCGCGCCCCAGCAGCTCACTGAGCCGCTTGGCCGCCGGCATCAGCGACAGCTTCGGGTCGACGCCCTTGGGGCGCCCCAGGTGCGAGGCCAGAATCACCCGGCCGCCCATGGTCGCGGCGCGCTTGATGGTGGGCAGCGCCTCGCGAATGCGAATGTCGTCGGTGATGTTCTGCGCGTCGTCGAGCGGAACGTTGAAGTCCACCCGAATGAAGACGCGCTTGCCGGTCAGTTGAAGGTCGTCGATGTACTTGATGGTCATGGCGTGACTCGAACCGGGTTACTTCGCCAGGAACTTCGCCACGTCGACCACGCGCGAGCTGTAGCCCCACTCGTTGTCGTACCAGGCGAAGACCTTGACGAACGTGCCGTCCATCACCTGGGTCTGGGTCGAGTCGAAGATCGAGCTGTGCGGGTTGTCGTTGTAGTCGATGCTCACGGTGGGCTGGTCGTCGTACTGCAGCACGCCCTTCATGGGCCCGTTCGCCGCCGCCTTCATCGCCGCGTTGATCTCGTCGACCGTGGTCGACTTCTTGAGCAACAGGGTCAGGTCGACCAGCGACACGTTGGGGGTCGGCACGCGAATGGCCGAGCCGTTGAGCTTGCCCTTGAGCTCGGGGATCACCTCACCGATGGCCTTGGCCGCGCCGGTGGTCGAGGGAATCATCGAGAGCGCCGCCGCGCGCGCACGCCGCTTGTCGTCGTGCATCAGGTCCAGCAGGCGCTGGTCGTTGGTGTAGCTGTGAATGGTGGTCATCAGGCCGCGCTCGATGCCGAAGGTGTCGAGCATGACCTTGGCTACGGGCGCCAGGCAGTTGGTGGTGCACGACGCGTTGCTGATGATGTGGTGCTTCGCCGAGTCGTACAGGTGGTGGTTGATGCCGTAGGCGATGGTGAGGTCGGGGTTCTTGCCGGGCGCGCTGATCAGCACCTTCTTGGCGCCGGCCTGCAGGTGCAGCTCGGCCTTCTCGCGCGCGGTGAACTTGCCGGTGCACTCGATGACCACGTCGACGCCCAGTTCCTTCCAGGGCAGCTTCGAGGGGTCCTTCTCGGCGGTCACGCGGAACGACTTGCCGTCGATGACGATGGCGCCTTCGCTGGCGGTCACGGTGCCCGGCCAGTTGCGGTGCACCGAGTCGTACTTGAAGAGGTGCGCGAGCATGTCGGGCTTGTCGAGGTCGTTGATGGCGACGATCTCGATGTCCTTCTCGTTGCGCTGCAGCGCCGCGCGCAACACCATGCGGCCGATTCGCCCGAACCCGTTGATCGCAAACTTGATGGCCATTGTCGTATCTCCAAGAGTGAAACGAGAGCGCGCGCACCGTAGGAGTCAGGCCCCTTTCCGTCAATGAAAGCCGGGGACTTGATCAGCCGCAGTGCTAGGACCGAAATCACCCGATGCCCGACGCCCCGTCCCCCTTCCAGTCGAAGCACCCGCCGACCTCGTTCGTGCGGTCGCTGGGGCACGCGTGGAACGGGCTGATTCACACCGTGGTGCACCAGCGCAACATGCGCATGCACCTGATCGCCTCGGTGATGGTGGCGCAGGTCGGCTCGGGGCTGAAGCTGGGCCTGGCCGAGAAGGTCACGCTCATCTTTTGCGTGGTGCTGGTGCTCTTCGCCGAAATGCTCAACTCGGCGCTCGAGCAACTGGTCGACCTGGCGATTCAGCAGTTCGACGAGAAGGCCAAGCTGACCAAGGACATCGCCGCGGCGGGCGTGCTGGTGCTGGCGGTCGGCACGGTGGTGATCTTCGCGGCAGTGCTGGTGCACAACGCCGAAGTGGTGCTGACCAGTGGGCAGGCCATCGTGCGGCAGGTCGAGGTGGGCGCGCCCATCACCTTTCTTGCGGGCGCGTTGATGCACGAGGCGAAACGGCCCCGGTGGCTCGACGTGGTGATGGCGGTGGTGGCCTTCGGGCTGTGGGCGGCGTCGTTGACCTTCACGCAGAGCGAGGTCTTCGCGGCCATGACCTTCGGCCTGCTGGTGGTCTGCGCCAACACCGCGCTGGTACGTCAGCGGGCGCGGGCCTGAAAAAAAAACCCGGCAGCGAGCCGGGTTCTCGAGCCTTCACGACCCCTCGGGGGTGAAGGACGCCGGCCACGGGCCGGAGCCTTCATGCACCCTCATGGGTCGCACTGGTTCGCGTGCACGCCGGTCAGGCGTTGGCGCGGTTCTCGACAGCCGCTTCTTCAGCCGGCTTCACTTCCTTCAGGTCGGTCGTCACCAGGTCGATGAGCTCGGTGGCGATGTCGAGAATCTGGTTGGGGGTGTAACCACCCGCGCGGAGCTGAGCAAAGAACGTCCGCGCCAGGATCTTGGTGCCCTTCTTGTCGGTGCTCATGAGCGACTCCGGGAATGACAGCATGGTGCTTGGGCGTACTGCACCCCATGCGCCAAGATCGTGACTGAGCGAACCCAATGAAAATACAGACGGTTTTCTGATTGACGGGTGCCAGGTGCGAAGCGGCCTTCGCAGTCCGCTGGAACGGAATCGCGTCCACTGCGTCGTGCGGTACGCACCACGGCCTGCGATCAAGGCCTTGGCTTTTGTCGCCGACGCCAACGGTGTAAAGGCCCGCCGTGCCTCGTTTTCGGGTGAACAACATCGCGCTGTGGCTGGACGAACCTGAAGCCGAGCTGGCGAAGAAGGTGGCGCAGAAACTCGGCCTGTCGGTCGACCACCTGAAGAACGTGCGGGTGGTGCGCTCGGTGCTCGACGCGCGCAAGAAGAACCACCCCCGCTACATTCACACCCTCGAGATCGAACTGGCCTCGACCCCGCCCTCGCT
>CAIWFK010000758.1 GCA_903911905.1 uncultured Myxococcales bacterium | reverse complement strand
GAACTGCCCATCGAGTCGTTGAAGCTCCACGCGGTGGACACCCTGCAGATGCCGCTCGAGCGCTTTTCACGCTCGAAGTCGCTCTACGGCAACTTCGGGACGACCCCCGACGTCGACGGCACCATTCGTCGGGTGGCGCCGCTGGTTCGCCTGGCGCACCCGCTGGGGCTCTTTCCTTCGCTGGGGCTTCGGGTCGCGGCCTCGGTGCTCGATGCCGAGATCGAACCCGAGGTGGACCACGACGACCTCTCGCTGTCGGGTGTTCGCCTCCGGGGGGCCGAAGGGGTGGTGGCCAGGCTGCCCTTCCAGGCCGAAGAGGCCTTCACCATCATCAACTACCCCGGCAAGCTCGACGCCTTCACGCGCGTGTCCTCGGTCGACGCGTTCGACGACACCCCGGCGTTCCGGGCCGCGGTGGCCGGCAAGGCCGTGCTGGTGGGGGTGACCATTTCGGGCAGCAGCGGTGATCAGCGGGTCACGCCCTTCGACGACATGGTCGCAGGCGTCATCACCCATGCGTCGCTGGTGTCGAACGTGCTCAACCACCAGTTCCTCGATCGGCCGTGGTACACGCGCCCGCTCGAGCTCGCGCTGATGCTCGCGCTGGGGGTGCTGCTGGCGCTCGCGCTGCCCACGCTCGCCTTCCGGTACAAGATGGCGCTGGTGGTGGGCGTGACCGCTGGGTGGACCCTGGCCTGCGTGCTGGCCTTCCGTGGTGGCCTGGTGCTGTCCTGGGTGGTGCCGACCGTCGACCTGGTCACCACCTCGTTCGCGCTGATCTTCATGGGCTACCTGACGGTCGATCGCGAGAAGGCGAAGATGCGCAACACCTTCTCGCGCTACCTGGGCGAAGACGTGATGGACGTGGCGCTGGCCGACCCCGAGAAGCTCAACCGGGGCGAGAAGCGCGAGATGACGGTGCTCTTCTCGGACATTCGCGGCTTCACCTCGCTGTCCGAGGTGATGGCGCCCGAGAAGTTGATGACCTTCATGAACGAGTACCTCACGCCGATGACGAAGATCGTCTTCGACGAGAAGGGCACGCTCGACAAGTACATCGGCGACGCGGTCATGGCCTTCTGGAACGCGCCGGTCGACCAACCCGACCACGCGCTGCGCGGCTGCCGGGCGGCGGTGAGCATGCTCGAGCGGCTCGACGAGCTGAAGAAGGAATGGAAGGCCGCCGGCTACCCCGACCTCGAGATCGGCATCGGCGTGAACACCGGCGCGATGGTGGTGGGCAACATGGGGTCCGACGTGCGCGTCGACTACACCGTGCTGGGCGACGCGGTGAACCTGGGCTCGCGGCTCGAGGGCACCAACAAGGAATACGAGACCCGCATCGTGATCAGCGAGTCGACCTGGCGGGCGGTGAAGGATCAGGTGGTCGCGCGCCGGCTGGGCGCGGTCAGGGTCAAGGGCCGCAAGGAACCGGTGCGCATCTTCGAGCTGCGGGCCATGGGCACCCCGTCGAAGGTCGACGGCCTGGCGATCATCGCCTTCGAGCGGGCCCTGGTCTTCTGGGAACAGCGGGCGTTCACCGAAGCGAAGGCCGCGTTCCTCGAAGTGATCGGGCACTGGCCGGGCGATCGCACCACCATGCTCTACCTGGCGGCGGTCGAACGGTACCTGGTGACCCCACCTCCGCCCAATTGGGACGGGGTCATCACCATGACCACCAAGTGAACCATCATTTGACGGGCCACCCCTTCCGGTAGAGAGTCATCGACAAGCCCATGAGCGCCGAGGAAGCCCTCTTTCAGCGGTTCGGCAAGGAATTCCCCAAGGGCACCGTCCTGTTCAGAGAGGGCGAGCCTGGCAAGGAGATGTACGTCCTCCAGTCGGGCAAGGTGCAGATCAGCAAGAAGGTGCGCGACGTCGAGAAGGTGCTGGCCATTCTGGGCCCCGGCGAATTCTTCGGGGAAATGGCGATCATCTCGAACAAGCCGCGCAACGCGTCGGCCGCCGTCGAAGAAGACGTGCGGGTGCTGATGATCGACCCCAAGACCTTCGAGGCCATGATTCGTGGCAACTCGGAGATCGCGGTGCGCATGATCAAGAAGCTGGCCGAGCGCCTGAGCGACGCCGACGCGCAGATCGAGAACCTGCTGCTCAGCGACCCCAGCAGCCGCATCGTTCATCACATGTTGCAGCAGTGCCAGACTCGTGGGCGGGCAGGGGAAGAGGGTATCGAGATCGACTTTCCAGTCAGGGACCTTCCCCGTGAGCTCGCCGTCGGTGAGCCCGCCATTCGTTACATGCTCTCGCGCCTCGAGCGCTCTGGCCTGATCGAGACCAGCGGCGACCGCGTCACCGTGCGAGACACCGCTCGACTCTTCGACTTCCTCCGGTTCCTCGAGATGAAGTGGAAGTTCGGGGACCTCTGACCCCGTGCGACTCAAGGTTCTCGGGCCGCACGGCGGCGAACTCCCCGG
>CAIWFK010000757.1 GCA_903911905.1 uncultured Myxococcales bacterium | reverse complement strand
CCGTTGAGCACCACGAAGTCGCCGCCGTCGACCGCGGCCTTCAGGCCCCGAATGCCACCGCCGGTGCCCAGCAGCTCGACCTCGTGGTTGAGCGTGAGCGCCACCTTCGCGCGCGCACACTCCGCGGTCGCCACCTTCGCCATCACCTCGGGCAGATGGTGGGTGTTGACGCCCACCGCAGTCACCCCGGCGCGGGTCAGGGTGGCCAGCGTGGTCCGGAAGAGGGGCGCGCCGAGCAGCGGCATCGCCGGCTTGGGCCAGATGGTGGTCAGCGGCCGCAGCCGCGTGCCCAGGCCCGCGCTCAGAATCAGCCCCTTCATGCGAGCTCGGGCACGTACGGCGCGACGATGCGGCGCAGGTCGGCCAACTGGGGCTGGGTGTCGAGCGCGGTCTTCACGTACCGCAGCGACGCGGGAATCGAGACCAGGAAGCCGGGGTTGCCCTTGACCCGGTTGATGTACTCGAAGCGCCCGGCGTCCTTGAGCTTGCGCTGCACGGTGAGCAGGTCGAAGAAGGCCTTGAAGGCCTTCGCGTCGATGCGCTCCTTCGTCTCGGTCTCGAAGGTGGTGATGTACGCGTCGAGCATGCCGTCGACGAAGCCGCGGTCGAGCTCGACGTAGCTGTCCCGCAGCAGCGCGACCAGGTCGTACTGCCGGGGGCCCTGCAACGCGTCCTGGAAGTCGATGACCACCAGTTCTCCGCGCACCACCATGATGTTGCGGCTCTGGTAGTCGCGGTGGGTGAAGTTGCGGGGCGCGGCGGCCAGCTCGCGGGCGATGCGCTTGAAGATGGCGTCGAGCTCCTGGCGCTGGGCGTCGGTGGGCTTCCGGCCGCTCCAGATTTCCAGGCCCCACTCGCGGAAGTGGTGCAGTTCCCAGTCGTAGAGCGTTTCGTCGAAGGCGCGGGTGAAGGCCAGGCACTTCGGGTCGGCGGCCTTCTCGGTGCGCGCGCGCAGGCGGGCCAGCAACCGCACCGCGTCGGTGTAGAGCTTCGTCCGGTCGCCGACCTTCAGCGCGGCCTCGAAGGTCTGATCGCCCAGGTCTTCGAGCACCATCATGCCGGCCGGCTCGTCGAACTTGAGGATGTTGGGAACGCGCACGCCCAGGCCGTGCAGGTACCGGTGCACGTTGATGAAGGGCAGCTCGGTGGGCGCGGCGCCGCTCGAGACCTCCTCGCTCTTCTTCATGGTCTCGACGGGCATCACCATCACCACGTGCGAGTCGGGAAAGGTGCCGACGCGGTAGTACGAGCGGCTGCTGGCCTCGGCCTTGAGCAGGGTGACGGGAAGGGAAGCGGTCGGGCGGCCGGTGGCGCGCTCGACCTGGGAACGAAGCTGGGCGTCGATGGTCATGGGCGTCTTTTTTCAGCGCTCGCGCTTGAGCGGGAGCAGGTCGAAGGGAATGGCGATGAGGGTCTTGAAGCGGTGCACGCTGGGCGGCACCTTCGAGAGCGAGACGTCGGAAAAGCCGTGGCCGGTGGTGACCACGATGATGCGCTGGTTGGCGTCGTCGCGGCCGGGGCCGATGCGCAGTACGCCGCGCAACCCGAAGCACAGCCGAATGCATTCCTCGACGGCGTCGGCCAGCTCGGTGTCTTCGTGATCGTCGGGCGCGTGCTCGTCGGGCTCGTCTTCGACGAAGAGCTGCCCCTTGTCCTTCGCGGTCTTGAGCAGCGCGAACGCGTCGGGAATGAATTCGGTCGCCGACTGGCCGGTCAGGGTGGTGGGCAGCGGCCCCACGCTCGAGAGTTTGGTCTGGCTGACGTTGGTGCGCACCATGCCGCCCGCGGTCTGCTGCTGGGTGGTGGCCGGCTTGAGCCGGGGCAGGGGCGGCTTGACCTGCGACCAGGCCTTCGTCAGCGGAATCATCTTCAAGATAGTCTACGGCCTGTCCTGAGGCTAATAATGCCTTATCAAGGTCATTCTCAGTAAACAACATGCTAGTGCTACTACTGCTGCCACCACCGGTGGTGCCGCCAAATGGACCACCTCGTTGTTGTTCGGAACGAATGCTATTATTAAGGCTATCATCTCCACTTTCACTGCGGTTGCCTCCTCCTGTTTTCTCACCTATGATATAATCAATCGATCGATCGATCGATTGATCAATCAGCAAGCAAAGCAATCACATAGTAAATTACAACGATGCAGTGAGGATCATTCATTCATGTTTATGTGTATGTGTTTATGACGTGGGCAACAACTGGGGGATATTTAGGTAGGTAGGTAGGTAGGTAGGGAGTTGGG
>CAIWFK010000756.1 GCA_903911905.1 uncultured Myxococcales bacterium | reverse complement strand
GGAAGCCGGCTGGTCGCTTTCCTTGAGCGTCACCTTCGGCTTGCGCACCTGCGTACCCAGCAAGGTCGCCACTTCCCGCGCCACGCCCAGGTGTGACAGCGCGTCGGCCCGGTTCGGGGTCACGTTCAGCTCGAACGTCACCTCGTCGTGCCCCAGCACCTTCGCCACGTCAGCGCCCAGCGGAGCCGACTTGTCGAGAATGAGCAGGCCCGCGTGGTCGGTCGACAGCCCCAGTTCCCGCGCCGAGCAGAGCATGCCGAAGCTCTCGACCCCGCGCAGTGGAGCCGCCCTGATCGGCTCCTTCGCGCCCGGAAGCATGGTGCCCACCGTGGCCAGCGGCACCTTGTCGCCGACCTGGTAGTTCTTCGCCCCGCAGACGATCTGCAGGGTCTGCGCGCCGGTCGAGACCTTGGTCACCGACAGCTTGTCGGCGTTGGGGTGCTTTTCGCTGGAGAGAATCTCCACCACCACCACGCCGTGCATCGGGCGGTGAATGGCCTCGACCTCCAACCCCGACATCGTCAGTCGTCGCGCGAGCTCGTCCACCGACGGCAGGTCGACGTAGTCCTTGAGCCAATTGAGCGAGATCTTCATGGTGGTCTTTCAGAACTGCGAGACGAACCGGTAATCGTTCTCGAACATGGTGCGCAGGTCGTCGATGCCGAAGCGCAGCATGGTCAACCGCTCCACGCCCATGCCGAAGGCGAAGCCGGTCACCTTCGAGGGGTCGTACCCGGCGTGCCGGAACACGTTGGGGTGCACCATGCCGCTGCCCAGCACCTCGAGCCACCCCGTCTGCTTGCACACCCGGCAGCCCGAACCTCCACAGAACGTGCAACTGACGTCGACCTCGGCCGAGGGCTCGGTGAAGGGGAAGAAGCTGGGGCGGAAGCGGGTCTTGGCGCTGCTGCCGAAGAAGGCCTTGGCGAAGGCGTCGAGCGTGCCTTTGAGCTCGGCGAAGGTGACCTTCTGGTCCACGAACAACCCTTCGATCTGGTGGAACATGGGCGTGTGGGTCTGGTCGCTGTCCTTGCGGTACACGCGGCCCGGCATGATCGCCCGCACCGGCGGCTGCTTCGCCAGCATGGTGCGAATCTGCACCGGCGAGGTGTGCGTGCGCAGCACCACCGGCCCCTTGCCCTCGAGCGTGAGGCTCTTCTCGTCGACGTAGAAGGTGTCCTGCATGTCGCGCGCGGGGTGATCGGCCGGCACGTTGAGCGCTTCGAAGTTGAACCAGTCGAGCTCGATCTCGGGGCCCTGTTCGATCTCGAAGCCCAGGCGCGAGAAGATCGCGCACATGTCGTCCATCGTCTGCGACACGGGGTGACGGCGGCCGAAGGTGGCGCGTCGACCGGGCAGCGTCACGTCGAGCTTCGGGCCGTTGAGCTCGGCCTCGAGGGCCAGCGCTTCCACCCGGGCCTGCGCCGCGGTCAACGCCTGCTCGACCTGCGCGCGCACGGCGTTGGCGATGGCACCCACCGACTTCTTCTCTTCGGGCGGCAGCTTGCCCATGTTGCCGAGAATTTCGGCCAGCGCGCCCTTCTTCCCGAGGAACTCGACACGGAGCGCCTCGAGGGCAGGAGCAGTCGTGGCCTTCTCGAGTGAGGCAAGGGCCTTGGTGGCGAGGGCTTGGAGCTTGTCGTGCATACGACTCCCGGGGTCAGACAAACGAAAACGGGGCCGCCCGTTGTAGGCGACCCCGTCGTCACTTCAACAACGATGACGCGTGCTTCAGGCCGCCTTGGCGAGCTGGGCAACGGCGCCGAAGCCGGCAGGGTCGTGCACGGCGAGGTCCGCGAGGATCTTGCGATCGATCGCGACCTTCGCGCGGGTCAGCCCGGCGATCAGCTTCGAGTACGAGAGGCCCAGTGCACGAGCCGCCGCGTTGATGCGAACGATCCACAAGGCGCGGAAGTCACGCTTCCGGCGCTGACGGTCGCGCGAGGCGTAATCGAGCGCCCGCTCGACGGCCTGGTTCGCCCGCTTGTAGCAGTTCTTGCGACGGCCACGGTACCCCTTGGCCAACTTCAGGATTGAGTTACGACGACGGCGGGCCTTGACGCCCTTCTTGACGCGCATTGGGAAACCTCAGTTCGCCCCGTAGGGGAACATCTCCTTGATGACCTTCTTCGCGTCCATCTTGTCGAGGTGCGAAGTGCCGCGAGTGCGGCGACGGCTGTCCATGGACTTGGCGTGGGTGAAGAGATGCTTGGCGAACGCCTTGGCATGCTTCACTTTGCCGGTCTTCTTCACGTGGAACCGCTTCTTGGCTCCACTGCGGGTCTTGAGCTTGGGCATTGTTTTTCCTGCCTGATAAACGAACGAAGGGCGTCGCACCTACCGTGTGAAGCGCGCAGTGTCAACACCACTGACGCGCCCACGTGTGGATCACGCCTTGGGGGCTTCGGCCACCGCGGCCGCCGCAGGAGGCGGAGCGACCTCGACCGCCGGCTTGTCTTCGGGCTTCTCGGCCGAAGGGGGGCGACCATCGGTGCCGTCACGCTGCGCCTTTTCCTTCTCGGCGGCCGCCAGTGCCAGGCGCTGGGCGTCACGGGCGCGCTGGGCGACCTTGGAGTTGGGCCCGAGGATCATGAACATCTGCTTGCCCTCGAGGCGAGGCGTCTGCTCGACCACCGCCACGTCCTTGAGGTCCTGGACCACGTCGTCGAGCACGCGGGTGCCGATTTCGCGGTGGGTGATTTCACGACCGCGGAACATGATCGTGATCTTCGCCTTGTTCCCCTCCTCGAGGAACTCGCGCACGTGACGGACCTTGGTCTCGTAGTCGTGGTCTTCGGTCTTCGGGCGAAGCTTGATTTCCTTCACCTTGACGACGACCTGCTTCTTCTTGGCCTCGTTCGTACGCTTCTTCTCTTCGTACTTGAACTTGCCGTAGTCCATGATCTTGCAGACTGGCGGCTTGGCCATGGGGTTGACCTCGACGAGGTTCAGCCCCAATTCCTGGGCGCGCGCGAGCGCGACTTCGGTGGGCAGGTTGCCCAATTGCTCACCGTTGGGCCCAATGACCTTGACCTCACGGGCCTTGATACGGCGGTCGGTTCTCTGGTCGCGTGCGAGTGCGATGACGAAGCTCCTTCAACGACGTGAACTGCTGTGTGGAAACGGGCGCGCACCATAGTGTTTCGACCCCCAGAGTCAAGGTGCGACGAACGCTGGTGGGCAGGCGCCACCGCGCCCCACCCGACGACTCGACCACATTGAAGCGTCCGCACCGTTGCGGTACTCCCTGATCATGGCCGTCCTCCATGACTTCAAGGTGTTCGCCGGCAACTCGAACCGCCCCCTCGCCGAGCGCATCTGCGAGTACCTGAAGCGGCCGCTCTCGAAGGCCGAAGTGGGCCGGTTCAGCGACGGCGAGATTCAGGTCGAGATCGGCGAGAACGTGCGCGGGTTCGACGTGTTCGTGGTGCAGTCGACCTGCCCGCCGGTCAACGATCACCTGATGGAGCTGTTGATCATGGCCGACGCGCTCAAGCGCGCCAGCGCCTCGTCGATCACCGCGGTCATTCCCTATTACGGCTACGCCCGGCAGGACCGGAAGGTCGCGGCCCGCACGCCGATCACCGCCAAGCTGATCGCCGACCTGCTGGTGACCTCGGGCGTGACCCGCGTGGTGTCGATGGACATGCACGCCGGGCAGATTCAGGGCTTCTTCAACATTCCCAGCGATCACCTGTACGCCTCGCCGGTGTTCCTGGACGACATTCGCAAGAAGCTGAACCCCGACGAAATCACCATCGTCTCGCCCGATGCCGGTGGCGTCGAGCGAGCGCGCGCGTACAGCAAGCGGCTCAACGGCCCGCTGGCGATCAGCGACAAGCGCCGCCCCCGCGCCAACGCGTCGGAAGTGATGAACCTGATCGGCGACGTGAACGGCCGCGACGCGATCATCATCGACGACATCGTCGACACCGGAGGCACGCTCACCCAGGGCGCCGCGGCGCTCAAGGCCAAGGGAGCGCGCCGGGTGTTCTCGTACATCGTGCACCCCATTCTCTCGGGGCCGGCGATCACCCGCATCAACGAGTCGGTGCTCGAAGAGCTGATCGTCGCCGACACGGTGCCGCTGTCGAAGTCGGCCCAGGCGTGCACCAAGCTGCGTACGGTGACCACCGAGCGGCTGTTCGGCGAGGCGATCGCGCGAATCTACCGCGCGGAGTCGTTGTCGAGCCTGTTCGTCTGACGCGGAAGGCGCGCGCCGTTCGAGCGCCCTCATCGGCGAGTTCGTCCGTGTCGAGGAGTTCGAGGCCGTTCGGCAGGGCGCCAGAGCCGACGCTCTGCTGCCCGCCCTTCGAGCTGCTCGCGCCGCCCACCACTTCCCGGTGACAGCGACGGCGTGCGGGTGCGACCATCACCGCCGACATGATCGACGACCCGACGCTCCCGTCCCCCGCGCGCCCCCCCGAGGAGCCCGACCACCTCGTCACCGTCGACCCTGCCCATTACCGGCTGGAGCACGAACTGGCGCGCGGAGGCATGGGTCGCGTTCGGCTGGCGCACGATCACCGCCTGGGCCGGCCGGTGGCGATCAAGGAACTGCTCGACCAGGGCCCCGAGGCCCGGCGTCGCTTTCAGCTCGAGGCGCGCCTCACGGCGCGGCTCCAGCACCCGTCGATCATCAACGTGCACGAGGCCGGCGTGTGGCCCACGGGCGAGCCGTTCTTCGCCATGGCGTTGATCGCCGGTCGATCGCTGGGCGAGGTGGTGCAGCAGTCGAAGACGGTGGAGTCGCGACTGGCGCTGTTGCCGCACGTGCTCGCGGCGTCGGACGCCATCGCCTACGCGCACGATCGCGGCGTGGTGCACCGCGATCTCAAGCCGGCCAACGTGCTGGTCGGCGACTACGGCGAGACGGTGGTGATCGACTGGGGCGTGGCCAAGCAGGCGCACGATGGTGAGGCGCGGCCCGACTCGCTGCCACCCGAGGCGACCCAGCCCGGGGCCATCGTCGGCACGCCGGCCTCCATGGCGCCCGAGCAGGCGAGGGGTGACGCGGTCGACGAGCGCACCGACGTCTACGCGCTGGGGGCCAGGTTGGACCACTTGCTGTCGGGTCGGCCGGCCTACGACGGCGGCCCGTGGGACGTGGTGGCGGCGGTGCGCGCCGGCCCCCCCACGCCGCTGTCGAGCCGACAACCCGGGCTGCCCCGCGAGCTGTTGGCGATCGTCGAGCG
>CAIWFK010000755.1 GCA_903911905.1 uncultured Myxococcales bacterium | reverse complement strand
GCTCACCGTCGCCGCCGGCGAGCCGTGGGACGAGCTGGTCGGCTGGACCGTCGCGCAGGGCTGGCGCGGGCTCGAAGCGCTCTCGGGCATTCCCGGCCTCACCGGCGCCACGCCCATTCAGAACGTCGGCGCGTACGGCGCCGAGGTGGCAGACACCCTGCGCTCGGTCGAGGTGCTCGACACCGAAACGGGCCTGGTGCGCACCCTGGCTGCGGCCGACTGTGCCTTCGGCTACCGCGATTCGATGCTCAAACGCGCGGGCTCCCGCTTCGTGGTGCTGGGCGTCACCTTCGCGCTCGACGCCGGTGGGCAGCCGCCCTCGCTGCGCTACGGCGAGCTGACCCGCGCGCTCGAAGGCCAGCCCGTCACGGTGGAGACGGTGCGACGGACCGTGCTGACCCTGCGGCGCGCGAAGTCGATGGTGCTCGACCCGGCCGACCCGAACCGGCGCAGCGCGGGCAGCTTCTTCATCAACCCGGTGGTCGACGCCGCGCTGGCGGCCGAGGTGGCGCGACGGGCGACCGAGCGGGGGGTGCCCACGCCGCCGTCGTGGCCGCAGCCCGATGGGCGCGTGAAGCTGGCCGCGGGCTGGCTCATCGAGCGCGCGGGGCTCGAGAAGGGCCTGCGGGTCGGCGCCGTAGGCCTGTCGAGCGCGCACGCGCTGGCCCTGGTGCACCACGGCGGTGGCACCACGACCGAGCTGCTGGCCTTCGCGGCGCGGGTGGTCGCGCAGGTTCGCGACGCCTTCGGCGTCACGCTCGAGCGCGAACCCGTGCTGCTCTGACGAGCCTGCTAGAACTTGATGCCGATGACCGCGCGCAGCGCCTGCGGGTTGTCGGAATTGATGCCGTTGCCGTTGGCGTCGACGCGGTGGAAGCCGCCCAGCGGGAACAGAATGCCGTACTGCAACTGGCCGAAGAAGCCGTCTTCGGTCTCGTAGCGCGCGCCGGCGTTGAGCTCGATGCCGAGGCTGGGGTCGCCGTTGGCGGCCGAGGCGTACAGCGAGCCGGGGGTCGATTCCCAGAAGAGCGAGCGCGAGTAGATGCCCGACACGAAAGCCTCGAAGCCCTGGAGGATGCGGTACTTGACGCGGGGCTTCACGTAGATGCTGTCGGTGATGCCGCCCAGAATTTCCCGGTAGAGAATCATGTCGACCCGGAAGTCCTGGTTCATGCGGAAGTTGGTGATCTCGTTGTCGATGCAGCCGCCGGTCGACGGGCAGTTGTACTGCGCTCCGTCGATGTCGCCGGTCTGGGTGGGCGACGAGTTCTTCCGGCGTGGGTAATAGCCGTAGCCCGGCGCCTTGTCGCCCGAGGCCACGCCCACGTCGACGCCGAACTCGAGGTCGCCGTTGAGAATGCGGTACTCGCCCTGGAGCACGCCACCGAACTGGTAGATGTAGAGCGACTGGTCGAAGCCCGGCGAGGTCGCCGTCGAGCCGGTCAGCGCGCGATTCTGAATGCTGCCCAGAATGGCCGCGAACTCGCCTTCGATGCGCAGGTTCTTGCGTTCGAACTTCACCCAGATGTCGGGCGTGAAGAGCGAGCCCTGGCGCTGCACCCAGGTGGGCGACTGCACGGTCGGCGAGCTGCCGCTGGTGGTGCCCAGCGGGTTGCTCAGCAGGTCGACCGAGTCGTTGCGCTGCACCTTGTAGGTGAAGTGCAGACCGAAGTTGAACACCGAGCCGCCCGAGTCGAGCTTGGCGCGGCGCTCGGTCTCGGTGTCCTTGCGGGCGATGGCGATGATGAAGCTGTGCACGTCGTCGCTGTTCGAGAGGTCGAACTGCTGACCGCCGCCCGACTGCGGCGTCGAGAGCGCGCCCTCGACGTTGAAGTCGAGCATGGGCGTGATGTACCAACCGGGAATCGGCTCGGCGGTGAAGCTGACGCGGTCGACGGTGTCGCCCCAGTCCGAATCGATGCCGTTGCCGTCGTTGTAGAGCATGCCGAGGCCCCAGTGGTTGCCCATGCGCCCGAAGCGCAGCATGCCGACCGGCGTCGAAATTTCACCCCACACCCGCTTGAGCGCGACCGAGTTGCTCAGCGAGTTCACGCCCGCGGTGACCGGCGACTGGCTGTTGCTGAAGAGCGAGAAGTTGTTGAGGTCGTAGGCGTAGTTGTTCGAGGCGTTGCGCGAGTACGCGTAGTTGGGCGTGCTGCCCCAGACCACGTTGTCGAGCATGTCGATCTGCGAGCGAATGCGAACCTCTTCCGACACGTTGATGGTCGGCTCGAGGCGGAAGCGCATGTTCACGCCTGCGTTGGTGCGCTCCTGGTTCGAGATGGGTGAGGTGGGCCAGATGGTGAAGCCCGAGGGGTCGGTCACCGGCACACCAGCGCTGTTCTGGCCCCAGAAATTGAACTTGTAGAAGAGGTCGGGGCGGGTGCGGAAGTAGCCGTCGAAGGTGACCAGCTCGAGCTTGCGCTTCTCGTCGACCCAGTCCTCCTGCCAGCCCTGGGCGGTCGACTGGCTGGCCAGTTGCGCCTTCATTTCCTCGCGCAGTTCCTTCACCTCGCGACGGGCGGCCTCGAGCTTGGCGTCGAAGTCGCGGCGAAGTGCTTCGGAATCAGAGGAGATGAGGGAAGGCGCAGTGACGCCTCCGTCGGTCTGGGCGAGCGCCGCCGAGCCAATCAGCATCAGCAGACCCACAAGTGCGCGAGACATGAGCGGTTTTCTCCCTCGACGAACGACGGTGAAACGAACGGTGGCCCATAAAGGGCCGTGGCGGGCAGAGATCAAGCAAATTCCCCCCTTGGCGGCGAGGCCGGGCGGGCGGGGCTCGTCGGTTTCGACCCGGTGCGAAGCTCGGCGCGCAGTGCGAAGCGCGCTACGCATGTTGTCACCGATTGGTCAGCTTTTTCGTGAACACCCGTTGCGCGAGGGGCGGCTCGTTGGTTGTTTGGAATCATGACCCCGGCCGAGCTCGTCGAAGATCGCGACCTGACCCTGCAGTTGCACCGCGTGCTCAGTGACATCGATGCCGCGCGCTGGCGCGACGAGATGGCCCAGGCCCTGCGTTCACGCCTGGCCGACCTGACCGGGCGCATGGCCAACCGGCGTCGGCTCGAGCCGCTGCGCGAGGCCCTGGCGACCGAGGTGCCGCAACTGCCCACCGCCACCAGCGACCTGAAGACCCGGTGGTTGGCGTTCAAGCAGCGCATGCAGCCGGCGTACGCCTCAGTCGCCGAGGCCTTGCGTGCCGAAGCGGTGCACGTGCCGACCCTGCGCCCGACGAACTACCGGCGCAGCCTGCTGCACGTGGCCTCGGGCGTGTTCGCCATGAGCGTCATCGAGTTCGCGCCGTCGTGGCTGATGCTGCTCATCTCGGGGGCGTGGGTGACCTTCGCCTGGTCGGCCGAGATTTCGCGGCGGCTGAGCCCGCGGGTCAACGCGTTGATGATGAAGGCTTTCGGCGCGGTCGCGCACGAGCACGAGACCCGGCGGGTCAATTCGGCGACCTGGTACGCCACCGCGCTCATTCTGCTGGCGCTGACCCAGAACCAGGTCATCTGCCTGGTCGGAGTGCTGGTGCTGGGCGTGGGCGACCCCATTGCGGCCACCATCGGCCGCCGCTTCGGGCGCACCCGCTTGATTCACGGGCGCTCGCTCGAGGGCTCGCTGGCCTTCGTGGCGTCGGGCGCACTGGTGGCCTTCGCGGCCCTGCTGCTCTTCCACCCTGCGCTCGGGCTGGGCGCGGCGGCGCTCATCGCGCTGGCTGGCGCGCTCGCCGGTGCGGTCGCCGAGCTGGTCAGCCTGCGGGTCGACGACAACTTCTCGATTCCCGTCTCGGCGGCGCTGGGCGCGTACCTGGTGCAGGCCCTGCTGCGCTGAGCGGCTGGCCAGTCGAGCGGGTGTCGTGGGCCCCGGCTCGTGCTACCTGTGCGTGATGCACAAGGGGCGGCTCGAAGCGTTCAGCGATGGCGTCATCGCCATCATCATCACCATCATGGTGCTCGAGCTCAAGCCGCCACACGGCGAGCAGTTGAGCGACCTGTGGGTGCTGTGGCCGAAGTTGCTCAGCTACGTCATCAGCTTCGCCTTCGTCGGCATCTACTGGAACAACCATCACCACCTGCTGCAGGCCGCCCGCCACGTCGACGGCCTGGTGCTGTGGGCCAACCTGCACCTGTTGTTCTGGCTGTCCATCGTGCCCTTCGTCACCGACTGGATGGGGGAAAGCCACCTGGCCGCGGTGCCGGTGGCGGTCTACGGCGCGACGCTCAACTTCTGCGGGGCGGCCTTCTGGTTGCTGACCAAGGCGCTGGTTCGCCGTCACGGCGCCGATTCGACCCTGGCGATGGCCATCGGCAGTGACCGCAAGGGGCTGGTCTCGTTGGTGTGCTACGGCGCGTCGATTCCCCTCGCGTTCGTCTCGACCACCATCAGTTGTGCGTTGTTCGTCGCGGTGGCGGTCATCTGGTTCGTGCCGGACCGCCGCATCGAGCGGGTGATGAAGGAAGCAGAGCCGCACTGAGCGCCCGCGCCGTCCGCCGGTGCGTGGGGTCGTGGGGAGTCTGCACCGTCAGTGGGCGACCGAGCGAGGCCCGCACCGCCGGTGGGCGGTCGCGGGGAGCACGCAACGTCCGTGAGTGCTCGCACGAGGCCTTGCCGGCGGTGGCGTGGTCGTGGGGCGCTTGCACCGTGGCTCGTCGGGCGGACCCCCGGGACGCTCGTGACGATCGTCTGACGCCGCACCGTCGGTGCGCGGCGGTTGGGACCCCGCACCGTCAGTGGGCGACCGCGTCACACCATCGGTGCGAGCGCAGCACGAGTCGACGCGCGCCGGCGCCTCGCCGAACGAAAACCGCCCGGCCAACTGCAGGCCGAGCGGTTCGAGGTGCGTGCTCCGCGACCTTGGAGCTTCGGGGGGACTTCAGTGCACCGAGCGCCGGCGCCGCAGCAGCGTGCCCAGGCCCAGCACCAGCGCCCAGCTCGCCATGCCATCGACGCCCTGGCAGCCGCAGCCCGACGAGCTCTTGATGGCGCCGCCACCGCCGCCGGTCGCCGCACCGCCGCCGCTGAGGAACCCGCCGCCGCCGAAGCCAGAGACGCCACCGCCCGCTGCGACGCCGCCGCCCGCCGCGACGCCGCCACCCGCCGCGATGCCACCGCCCGCCGCGATGCCGCCGCCCGTCGCGATGCCACCGCCCGTCGCCGAGCCGCCGCCCGTCGCCGAGCCACCGCCCGTCGCCGAGCCACCGCCCGTGCCCGAGACCGAGCAGTCCTGAATGCACTGGCCGCTGGTCGCCGTCGCCGAGGTCACGTAGCAACTGTAGCCCGTCGCGCAGGGGCTGCTCTGGGTGCAGACGGGCGCGTTCGCGGGGAAGCCGGTGCTGGTCGCGCAGCCGTAGTTGCCCTGGCCAGTGAGGTCGACGCAGCTGGTGGTGGGGTCGATGCAGACGCTGCTGGCGCTGCCGCCGCCCGTCGCCGTACCGCCGCCCGTCGCCGCACCGCCGCCCGTCGCCGCACCGCCGCCCGTCGCCGTACCGCCGCCGGTGCCTGCCGACGAGCAGTCTTCCAGGCACTTGCCGGTGGTCGCCGTGGCCGACGTCACCCAGCACGAATACCCCGTCGCGCAGGCCATGGTCTGGCTGCAGGTCGCCGCGCCCGTGGGGAAGCCGGTGCTGGTGGCGCAGGCAAAGTTGCCCTGGCCGGTGAGGTCTCGGCAGGTGGTGGTGGGGTCGGCGCAGGTGGTGGTGGTGCCGCCTCCGCCGCCGGTGGCCGTGCCGCCACCCGTCGCGACGCCGCCGCCGGTACCGGTGCCGCCGCCCGTACCGCTGTTGGGGCAGTAGCTGTTGGCCGGGTTCGAGGTCGCACCGCCCGTGACCCAGCCTGCCGCAGCGTAGCCGCCAGCGGTGGCCGCGGTGGCCGCCTGGCTCTTGATCCACGTGGCCTGCGCGGCGACGCTTTCGTAGATGGTGTCGTTGCACGCGCCCTGCGGCCCGCGCGAGACGGTGCCGAGCACCTGGTTGTTCGAGTCGAGCGACGGTCCGCCCGAGTCACCTTCGCAGGTGCCCTTCTGCGCGGTGGTGCCGCCTTCCCATTCCCCCGACGCGCTGAAGCCCGCGCCGCAGTTGCCGGCGCACAGCACCGAGAGGCCCGACACCTGGTACCGCGTGCCGGCCGTCTGGCCAGAGGGCGTGGTGATGCCGAAGCCCACCGCGCGGTACGCCTCGCCCATGGTGACCGGCGCGTCGATGCGCGGCACCAGCGGGCAGGTGCCGGTGATGGACCCCGCGAGTTGCAGCACCGCCATGTCCATGCCGCAGACGTTGTTGCCGGGCACCGCGACGCGGCTGACGCTGTACCAGGTCGGGCCGTTGGTCGACGCGGTGGGGAAGCTGTTGGCGGCGAACTTCGCGGCCGCCGCGTTGTAGCTGGTGGTGACGGCGAACGACGCCGCCGAATAGGTGGTGCCGAACGAGCTCGACGAGCACGCGGTCGAGCTGATGTCGGCGACGCAGTGGTGGGCGGTCAGCACCAGGTTCGGGGCGATGAGCGAGCCCGAGCAGATGGCGATGCCCTGCGAGGTGTTGATCATGATGCCGACCACCGAGGTGTCGGTTTGATCGACCGTGCCGCCCTGAATCGCGTCGGTGCGCGAGGCGGTGCGAATCTGAATGTCACCTGCCGACTGGCTGAGGGGCGCGCCGGTGCAGGCCGCGACCACGAGGAAGAAACCGACGAAACGGCGCATGAACGACTCCTGCTGCAGTGCGCCGGGTTCCCCTCCCGGGCGAGCACTTCCTAATCACTTGCCTCGAGCTTGAAAAGCCCCCCACTTCGCCAGCCCCTACAACCCGGCCGCGACCTCGCGGATCAGCCCCCGAAACCACGCATGACCCGCGTCATGCCGCGCGCGCTCGTGCCAGGCCTGCGAGAGGTCGAACCCCGAGACCGCAAAGGGCAGCGCCAGCTCGACCAGCGGGGCGAAGGCTGCTGCGCGCGCGATGATTCGCCGCGGCAGCACCGCTCCCAGGTCCGAACCGCTGACCAGCGAGGGCACCACCAGGAAGCTGGACACGCTCGCCACCACGCGTCGCCGGTGCCCCAGTCGACCCAGCGTCTGGTCGAGGTGGTTGCCGGGCCGTCCCTCGGGCGAAATCGCCAGATGGTCGAGCCCCAGGAAGCGTTGCACCGTGAAGCGGCCCTTCGTCACCGGGTGCCCGGCGCGCACCACGAAGCCGAAGGTCTCGTCGAGCAGGCGGCTCCACACCACCGCGCTCGACGGCGCCTCGCGCTCCCGCGACCGCGGCGACCACACCAGGTCCCAGTCTCCGCGCTCGAGCGCGCCCAGCCAGTCGCCGGTCTTGAGCACCACCCGCAGCGACACGCCCGGAGCCGCCACCCGCAGCCGTTCGAGCAGGGCGGGCAACATCACCGCGGCGCCGTAGTCGGCGGTGGCCACCGTGAATTCGCGCACCGCCGCCTGCGGGTCGAAGCGCTCGGGGCCCCGCAGCACCTGGTCGACCTGCGAGAGCGCCTGCGCCAACCGGGGCGCGAGGGCCTCGGCGCGCGGCGTGGTCAGCAGCCCCTTCGGGCCACGCACGAACAACTGGTCGTCGAAGGTCGCTCGCAGGCGGCCCAGCACGCGGCTCATCGCCGGCTGCGTCAACTGCATGCGGCGCGCGGCGAGGGTCACGCTGCGGGTCTGGAGCAGGTGATCGAGCGCCACCAGCAGGTTCAGGTCGACGTCATGAAGATGCGCTACGTGCATGATGACAGTGTTTCAAATGCATTGGCCGCATGGAAGCCGGGCGAGCACAGTGGGGCCTCACCCGCGGTCCCCGAGGTCATCATGTACGTCGTCGCTGGAGTCACCGGTCACACTGGCGCAGCCACCGCCGAAGCCCTGCTGGCGAAGAAGCAGCCGGTTCGCGTCATCGTCCGCTCGGCCGCCAAGGGCGAGTCGTGGAAGCAGAAGGGCGCCGAGGTCGCCGTCGGTGACCTGGCTGACCCGGGGTTCCTGGCCCGGGCCGTGTCGGGCGCGAAGGGCGTGTACGTGCTCTCGCCACCCGACCTGAGCCACGCCCAGACGGCGAAGGGCTTCCTCGACGATCGCCTGGCTTTCGCCACCCGGGTGGTCGAGGGGCTCGTGGCGGGCAAGGTCACCAACGTGGTGCTGCTCTCGTCGGTCGGCGCGCAGCACGCGGCGGGCACGGGCCCCATCGTCACCGCGCACCGCTTCGAGAACCTGCTGCGGGGCACGTTCCCCTCGGTGACCTTCGTGCGCGCGTCGTACTTCATCGACAACTGGGCGGGCCTGGTGCCCGTGGCGAAGAAGGACGGCGTGCTGCCCAACTTCGGGCCCACCGGCTTCAAGTTCCACCAGGTGGCGTCGACCGACATCGGCGCGGCGGTGGCCAACGCGCTGCTGCACCCGGCCGATGGCACCACGGTGGTCGCACTGGCCGGCCGTGAGGACTGGTCGCCCGACGACGTCGCCGCGACGCTCGCGTCGTTGCTGGGGCGCCAGGTCAGGGCCATCGCCAACCCGGTCGAAGGCGCGGGCCCGGCGCTGGCCGCCATGGGCATGCCCGCCGGCATGGCCGAACTCTACGGCGAGATGTACGCCAGCATGGGCAAGGGCCTGATGGCCTTCGAGCACCCGCAGCGGCTGACCCGCGGCAGCACCACGCTGCGCGACGCGCTCGCGGTGCACGTCGAGGCGCACTGAACGACCGGGCCGGGAAGCGTCTTTCCCCCGCTCGCGGTCAGCGCCCCTGGAAGCTGGGAGCGCGACGCGCGCTGGCGGCAGAGAGGCCTGCGCCCAGGTCTGCGCTGCCGTAGCTGATGGCCTGCTCGCGCGCCTCGTGTTCGAGCGCCCGCTGCAGGGCCGCGCGGTCCACGCCCAGCGCCTGCTTGAGCCCGCGAATCGCGAGTGGTGCGCTCGAGGCGATGGTGCGGGCCAGGGCCTGGGCCCGGGGCAGCACGTCGGTCGCGGGCAGGGCCTCGAGCGCGAGTCCCAGCGAGAGCGCGTCGCGACCGGTGAAGCGGCGGCCGGTGTAGAGCAGCTCGGCCGCCCGCTGCGCGCCGGCCCGCCGGGGCACGAGGTAGGTTGCGCCCATGCCGGGGTGCAGGCCGAGCTGGGTGAAGTTGAAGCCCAGCTTCGCCGTCTCGTCGACCACGCAGAGGTCGCAGGCCATCGCCACGCACAGCCCCGCGCCGATGGCCGCGCCCTCGAGCGCCGCGATGACCGGCACCCGCAGCGTCGTCACCGACAGGTAGCGTGCGTAGAAGGCCAGCATGTGGCCGCGCGCCTCTTCGAACGAGCTGCGCCGTAGCGCTTCGAGCATGCTCAAATCGCCTCCCGCCGAGAAGGTGCCGCCAGCGCCCGCCAGCACCACCGCCCGTACGTCGTCGCGGTCTCGCAATTCGGCGACCCGGGCCTCGAGCGCCTCGCCCAGCGCCACGGTCATCGCGTTCTTCCGCGCCGGGTCGTCGAAGGTGAGCGTGGCGACGGCGTCGGTGAGGTCGAGGCGAACGGTCATGGGGCGGCTCTAGCAAAAGACGCACGGCCGTACGTCGAACCGTGCGTTCGAAGAGGCACCGCTTCGCGCTCCACCGACGGTG
>CAIWFK010000754.1 GCA_903911905.1 uncultured Myxococcales bacterium | reverse complement strand
GCCACGCATCGCTTCGTCGTCAGATCGCAGTGGGGCAACGCGCCAGGGCAGTTCGAATCGCTCGCGCACGCGATGGTGTCGAAGCTCGGCGGGCACGCGCTGAGCGCCAACAGCCCGGTCAGGGTCAGGTATCTCGACCTGGCGCTCACTTGCCCACCACCAGCAGAATGACGGCGGTGACCGCCGCGGTTCCCGCCACCGCCCAGGCGATCTGCGAACCAGTGCCCAGCGTTCGCCCTTGCGCCACCAGCGCGTCGACGTCAGACGGCTTGCGGTTGGGGTCGACCGTGGCCAGCGTGTTCGCGGCACCGTACGAGCCCGCCAGCATTCCGCCTGCGGCTCCTGCGCTCGCCACCGCGACGCTCCCCACGACGATGGCCCACACCGGCGTCGGCTTGTCCTGTGGTGGTGCCTTCACCACCGACACCGCTTCGGGTGGAGCTGCCCTGGTGACCGGCGTCACCTCAGGCACCACCTCGACCTTCGGTGCGTCCACCATGGGCGGCGGCAGTGGAGGCGCCACCGGCCTGGGAGCCGTGCGCACCAGCGTCACCGTCAGCTCGATCGTCTGCGACGGTTGCAGCAGCACCGCCTTGTCGAAGTCGTCGAAGCCCTCGGCGCTCACCCGCACCCGATGGCTGCCGAAGGGCAGAGCGGCGATGGCGGGCGTGGGCCCCAGCTCGGCGTCGTCGATGTGCACCATCGCGCCCGGCACCGGCGTGTCGATCGACACCACCTGCAGGCCCTTGTTGCGCAGCGTGCGCTCGATGCCGGCGATCGATTCGATCACCGAATCGCGGTCCTTCGCGTCGGGCGACATCGACAGGTACGTGCGGTACGAGCGCAGCGCCTGTGGCAGATCGCCCAACTGCTCGTGGCAGCGACCCAGGTTGTAATGAATGCTGGGGTGCGGGCGCACCGCCAGGGTCTCTTCGAAGCGCGCCAGGGCCTGCGCGTACTTGCCCTCGGCATAGAGCGCCGCCGCCGACTGGTAGAGCTCGCGGGCGCGCTTGACCTCGGGCGTCGCGGGACTGGGCACCGGCGCGGGTGCAGCAGCGAGGAGGGCGGAAGCGAGCGACAGCGCGGCAAAGACGTTCATTGGTCGAAGGGGTTCTTCTTGAGGCCGGTGGTCGAGGAGTTCGCCTTCCCGGTGGCCGGTACGCCTAGCACCGGCGCGACCTTGCGCTCCAGTGTCAGGGTCATGGTCTGCTCGGACTCGAAGCGAACCCTGCGGGTCTGGGGCAAAAAGCCCACCGCCTTGAAGGTCAGGGTGGCCACCGAGCCCCGCTCGCGACGCAGCGGCAGCGGGGTCACGCCCAGCAGCACGTCGCCCTCGTAGACCTCGGCCCGCTGGCCGTCGACGGCCAGGGTGAGCGTGATCGACGCGGGCACTTCGACCGGAGCGACCGGCGTCGGTTCCGCGATGGGCTCGGGCTCGGGCACGGCGCGCGGAGCCGGAGCCGGAGTGGGAGTCGGCGCTGGAATGGCAGGCGGCGCGGGGTCGATGGTGGCCGCGGGCGTACGAACGACGGGAACCGGTGCGGGCGTGCTGGCCTGCAGGCCGACCACGACCAGCACCGCCACGACGGCGACGCCCACCAGCCCCAGCACCGGACCCCGGCTCGAACGAAGCGGCACCGGGGGCGCGGGAGGCGGAGAGGCCCGGGGGGGCCACCGGCGCCGGCGTGGCCTTGAGCGCCACCGTGGGCGCGTTGAGATCGACCGTCGTCACCGGCGCGAGGGGCCGTGGCCTCGGCGCTGGCCCGGCAGGGGTGCGCTCGAGCACCGCGATCACCTCGTTCATCGACGCCGGTCGATCGCCCGGAGCCTTCTGCAGCATGCGGAAGATCAGCGCCTCCAGCTCGGTCGGTACGGTGGCCGCCACCTCGGGCGCGAAGGGCGGGGGCGGCTCGCCGATCTGCTTGAACATCAACAGCGAGGGCGTCTCGGCCGTGAAGGTCGGCTTGCCGGCGAGCAGTTCGTACAGAATCAGCCCCAGCGAATAGAGGTCGCTGCGCGCGTCGACCGGCACGCCCTGCGCCTGCTCGGGCGACATGTAGCCTGGCGTTCCCATCACCATGCCGAACGCCGTCTGGCCGCCTTCGCCCGGCGTGGCCGCGACCTTGGCGACGCCGAAGTCGAGCACCTTGACGAAGTCGGGAGCGCCCACCCGCTGCAGCACCATCAGGTTCTCGGGTTTGAGGTCACGGTGCACGATGGTCTGCTCGTGCGCAGCCGCCAGCGCCCGGGCAATCTGCAGCCCCAGGTGCACCACGCGACCGAGTGGCTGCGCGCCTTCCTGCGCCAGCAACCGCTTGAGCGTCACGCCCTCCAGGTACTCCATGACGAAATAGAAGCGACCGTCGGGCGCGCGCCCGAAGTCCGACACGTCGACGATGTTCTGGTGGCCGATGCGGCTGGCGGCGATCGCCTCGCGCTTGAAGCGGGCCACGATGTCCGGGTCTTCGGACAGGCTGGCCTTCATCACCTTGAGCACCACCGGCTTGCCCAACTGCGCGTGCTGCGCGCGGTACACCTCGCCCATGCCGCCCACCGCCAGCTTGCTGAGCACTTCGTAGCGGCCGTCGATGATTTCTCCGGCTCGAAGCGCCCCGGCGCTCGTGACGGCCCCGACGGCGCCGACGTCGGTCGCCCGCGCCACGGCGCGCTGGCCGGTGCTCGCCACCCGCAGCCCCAGCTCGAGCAAGCCCACCCGCACGATGCCGCCGGGCTGTACCGAGCCGCGCTCGAGTTGTTCGCGGTCGATCCACACCTGGCCCTGGCCGGTCAGGTCGCGCACCCAGACCACCCCCATGGGGTCGAGCGACACCTCGAGGTGCCGCGGTTGCACCTCGTGGCCCACCACGCGAAGGCCCACGTCGTCGGCCGAGCCCACCAGGAAGGTCGCCGAGGGGAAGGCGTACCGGTGCCCGGCGTCGGGCCCCGAAATCACGATGAATTCGAGATCGATCATGGAACGCGCGCGTGCCCTAACACGACCTGCTCTGCAGTGCGGGGGAAGGTAGACTTCCGGTCATGCCGACGCTCTTCATTCTCGGTCTGGTGGGGCTCGCCGGCTTCGAGGTGGTCTCGGTCTCCTTCATCATGCCCCTGCCCGGCAGCCAGCGGCACGAGACGCTGACCCTGGCCTGGGGGCTCTTCACCGCGCGCTGGGTGGTGCGTGGCGTGCTGGGGCTCTCCACGCTCGCCGGCGTTCGTCGCGCGTGGGCGCGCTGGCGGGGGCTCACCGCGGTGGGGCTGGTTGCCACGGTGGCCGTGGTGGCGACGGTGAACCTGGTGCTCTCGGCCGACGCGATGTTCCACCCCCCGAAGGTCGTCGCCTTCGAGCCACGTGCCTCCAATCGGGTCGACGAGTCGGCGGTAGTGATGGTTCGAGCTGGGCGCACACCGCTTCGATTCGTCGGGTGTCGCGCTCGATGACCCCTCGGTGCGGCTGGTGCGACTGGCCGCGTCACAGGAGTTCTGGCACTCGTGGCGAACCTTCCACCCCCAGACCTCTCGCGACGAGGAGCGCTAGAACGCCGCGCCCGGCGTCGGGGTGGTCGCCAGCCACTGGAACGCGTCGAGCAACACCGTCGAATCGATGATGCCGTCGCCGCTGTCCCAGATGGCCAGGCGCAGGGTCAGTTGCGAGCCGGGCGTGGCGGCCGCGCTCACCGTCAGCCACCCCGTGCCTGCGCCGCGCAGTACGTTGCAACTGCCCGTGCCCGGCAGGTCGAACCCGGTTCCCACGAGCCCGCTGGTGCCGGTGCAGCCCACGTAGCTCGTCGCGCAGCCGCTCAGCGGCGCCACGCACTGGGTCAGGAACCCCGTGTTCCCCGCCGCCAGGTCGACGCTGATGTTCTGCAGGTTCCGGCCCGCCTGCACCACCGCAACGTTGCCGCCCAGTGGGTTGACGAGCCCGGTCGGCTGCACCAGCGCCACGAACTGGTCTGCGTAGTTGCTGCACACCGAATCGACGTAGTCCCCGGTCAGGTAGTTGGCCTTGAACGAGAAGCCGTGCGCGTTGGTGGGTACACGCAGCGTCAGGGTCAGCATCACCGGGTCGTGCGGCGTCGAGAGGAACTGGTTGGTGCAGACCGGCGAGGTCAGCGTCCCGCCATACTGAAAGGGCAGCCCCGAGCTGAGCGCGAAGTCGAAGCTCGAGAGCGTCATCGGGTCGGTGTTGACCTTCGCCAGGCCCGTCGAGAGCACCAGCAGCGACGTGCCCTCGAGCGCGACGTTGTTGGTGCCGAACGAGGGGAGCAGGGCGTGGCTGCGGGGGTCTGGCATGCCGGTACCGTCGGCCAGCGAGTAGCTGGCGGCAATCACGCCCGCAGTCTTCGCCAACTGGGTGGTGAAGGTGCACAGCCCCAGCCCGCGCGCCGCGTCGGAAGGGTTGGTGTCGACCAGGCCGCGATCGCAGATGGCGTGATCGTCGACCTGGCCGTTGCAGTCGTCGTCGACCAGGTTGCCGGGCACGTCGAAGGCCCCGGGGTTCACCAGCGCGGGGTTCGCGCACTGCGAGGTCGTTTCGCAGCAGTCTCCGGTACACGCGGTGAACCCGTCGCCATCGACGTCGGGCACGTCGTCGACCGTGCCGTTGCAGTCCTGGTCGATGTTGTCGGCGCAGAGCTCGGGGTGGGCAACACCTGCCCCACACACGCCCCATAGCCCGCGCCGGTCGGCAGGCAGGTCTTCACCCCGGCGTGACAGGGCCCCACGTCTTCGGTTCCCGCCGCGCCCTCGTAGCAGCCCGTCATCGAGCCCGGCGTGCAGGTACAGGCCACGTTCGACTCGCAGCCAGTGGCCGCGTTGCCGTCGCAATCGAAGAAACCCAGCGCACACGCGATGCGGCAACTCCCCGTCCCACACTGCGCCACGGTGTTGGGCGTGGGGCTGGTGCAGGGCAGCCCACAGCCGCCGCAGTCGGTGCTCGAGCTCTGCGTGTCGACGCAGCGGCCTCCACAGCAGGTCCCCTGCGGGCAGGTGCTGACCGAGCACGTGCCGCCATCGGCGCTCTCGCAGCTGAAGCTGCCAAGGGTGTTGTGACAGGTGGTGCCAGCCGAACAGCCGCCGTTGCCGGTCGCGCACTCGTCGACGTCCACACAGGCCGTCGCGCCCGCGCCGCGGTAGCCAGCCGGGCAGGGGCCACAGGTGGGGCCGCTGGCGGTGTCGGTACAGGTGGCGAGCGCATCACAGCCGCCGTGAGCGGTGGCGCAGGTGGTGACGCTCCCACCGCCTCCGCCAGTCTGGCCCGAGTCGGGGCTCGAGGGTGACGAACAGCCGACGAGCAGCAGCAGGGCCAGCCAGGAGCGTTGCACTCTGGAACTCTGGCACCCCGCGCCCGCGGCTCCAAGCCTGCCGAACCGAGGCGCGTCGTCGGGCGCTACAGCGCGACGCCGACTTCGACGCCCGCGAAGACCCTGAGGTCCACCACGCCCACGCCGTCGGGCCAGGTGGTCAACGTCGTGTCGGTCAGCCGCGCGCCTGCCCGAATCGACACCTTCGCGGTCGGCCGCGCCCGCACCCACGCTTCGATGGCGAACGCGCCATGCGGGAAGCCCGCCGCGTGCACCGACGAGACGAAGCGCGGCCCGCCAGCGACCTCCAACACCAGCCGGTCCTCCATCAGCCGCTCGAGCACCTGCAGCATCAGCTCGGTCGATTGCCAGGTCGTGCTCAAGGTCGGCACCGCGCACGCGAAGGCCGTGCGCTCCTGCGCGAAGCCCACGCTCGCGCCTACGCTCGGCAGCCGCCCGCCCAACGGGTAGCGCGCCTTGAGCCGCGCCAGCAGCTCGTCGTCGGTCACCGCGCACGGGCCGGACGCGGTGGCGTCACCCACCACCTCGGCCTGCGCCACGTTGCGGCGGTACCGGCCTTCGACGACCAGGTCGCTGAACTTCGTCGAGGCCAGCGACGGCACCAGTCGCAGGGGTGAAAATTCGAGGTCGGCGGTCAGCCCCAGCATCGCTGGCGGCGACTGAGGAACGATGGGGCTCACGCTCGAGGCGCGCAGGCCTCGGAACGACGGGCCCACGCCCACCGCGGCCACCAGCCACGGCGCGGTGATGACCTCGGCTTTGGGGGCCGGGCCGGCCTCTTCGACCTCGACCGGCGCGTCTTCCACCTGGGCCGGCGGCGGAGGCGGCGGAGGCGCTGCGGCCACCACCGGCTTCGCCTTCTGCGCGGCCTGGGTCAGCGTCTGGGCCACCTTCTTCGCCAGCGAGTCGGCCACCGCGCCCGTGAAGGCCGTACCCTCGTCACCCACCAGCGGCGCCGACACCTCGGCGCCCGTCTTGTCCCACACCGAGGCCTGCCAATGCGCGCCTTTGGGGTCGAGCTCGATGAAGACCAGGTAGCCCGCCCCCAGCGCGCTCAGCAGCTTGGTGCGTTCCTCGGGCTTGCGCAGCGAGGCCGGCGCGACGGCCGACTTCTTGAGCTCGGCCTGCAGCTTGTCGGCGGCCACCACCTTGCCGTCGAGCTGCTTGCCGAACGCCGCGCTCAACCGCGGCACCGAGGTCTGGTCGAAGCGCTCGACCGTCTTCTTGGTGTCCAGGCCCGCGAAGCTGCCGCCGCTCTTCGAGGTGACGCGCACCACCAGCGGCAACACCACCACCGGCTGCAGGTCGGCCGTGGTCGACAGGTCGAGCTCGAACTGCGCGCGCGACGAACCTGCCGCCAGCACCACCACCAGCGCGAGAATCAGGTCGGGCCGCATTCGAACTCCACGTGAAGCTGGCCAGCCTGGCCCTGGGTGATCGACTCGCACGTGCCATCGCACAGGTTCAACTTCGTCGGCATGCGCGGGTCGTCGAAGTACCAGCCCACCCCGTTCACGCAGTGCGCGGCGTCGACCACCGACGGCACGGTGAGGGTGGGCGAGCCCGCGTCTTCGGGCGCGAAGGTCACCTGCGCGTGGTCGGTCTGCACGCCCGGGAAGTTGGGCACGGTGAAGACGCAGCCCAGCGCGTCGTGGCGAATCTGGTTGAGCGCGGCCAGGAAGGCCACGTCGGCGTTGTTCGCGGTGTCCACCAGAATGGCCGAGGTGGTGCCACCGGCATCGGCGATCTGGTTGAGCGCGGTCAGGCTCTTGCCCACCCCGATGACGAAGGTCTTCACCGGGGGCGTCGCCGTCGCCGCGCCCCGCGCCACCACCAGCACGTCGTCGAGGCTGTTCGACAGGCCGGCATCGGTCGGCGCCGAGCAGGTCTCGTCGGGCACGCCGTCGGTCGCCATCACCACCACTGACTTGTGCGTGGGGTGAAGGGTCAGCCAGGTGCGCGTGTAGGCCGTGGTGCCTTCGAGCGCCTGCACGGTCGGCGTGCCGCCCGACATCTGCTGCAGGTCGAGCGAGTTGGCGATGATGCCCGCGTTGTTCGGCAACACGCCAATCGACACCGCGGGCGCCTGGTACTGGTCGACCCGGCACTGCGCGCGCAGGGGGAAGTACTGCAGGCCGATGCCCAGGCCGGCCGAGTCGGGCCTCGTGGTGAACGACTTGAGCGCCGACTTCACCGACAACCACTTGTCGTCGTAGTCCATCGAGTACGACACATCGAGCAGTACCATCAGGTCCAGCGGCGCCACCACGATCGGCCCACCGACGTCGACGCAGCTGACGAAGACGCCGCCGTCCATGCCGGGCAGCCCGCCCCCACCGCCGGTGCCGCCGCCGGTGCCGCCGTCGTCCACCACGCCGCCGTCACCCCCACCGCCACCGGCGCCGCCGTCGCCGTGCACCACCAACTGGTACTCGGCACAGCCTGCGACGAAGAGCGACGACACCACCAACCACGACGCTACCCGGGGCATGTGATGAACCCTCCGCAACCGTTGGCCGAGGTCTGGCCGGCCGGCAGCGTCACGCCGCAGTCCGCCAGGGTCTTGGCCTTGCAACCGCAGACGTTCGGCGTGACCGCGCCGCAGCTCTGGTACTGCGCGGTGCACGAGCAGTTCACGCTCTGGCCGCACGCCGAAATGGTGCCGCACTGATCACCCGCGTTGCCCGCCGGGCACACGGGCGAGGTGCAGCAGGCGTTGTTCACGCACACCTGCCCGCTTCCGCACGTCGAGACCATCGTGCCGCCGCAGCCGTTGGGTTTGCCGTTGTCGCCGCAGCCGGTGGGTTGGCTGGGCGTGCAGGTGCAGGTGCCGGCCACGCTCGCCGTCGAGCCCACGCACACGTCGTTGGTCAGCCCGCCGGCCGTCGAGCAGGCGCAGGTGAGGTTGGTGTTGTTGGGCCCGTCGTGGAAGGCGCTGTCGGGTCCGGTGGAGCAGGGCGCGCCCACCGCGCCGGTCGCGCCATAGGTCGCGCAGGTCTTGTCGGTGACGCACGCGCCAGCGTTGCAGTGGTTGCCCGCCGCGCACGAGCACTGAATCACCTGGCCCGTGCAGGTGTTGGTCACCGTGCCGCAGGTGTTGGGTGCGCAGACCGCGGTGTTCACGCAGCACGAACCGGCGTTGGTGCCGCTGACCACCGCGCCGCCGCTGGTGCACACCCCGCCCGCGTTGCAGGGGCACGAGAGGTTGGTGCCGTCGCCGCGGGGGAAGGTCGGGCTGGGGTTGTTCGAGCAGGCCGCGCCGGGGATGCCGTTCGCGCCCAGGCTCGAGCAGGTGTTGTCGGCGGTGCAGACGTTGCCCGCCGCGCAATAGAAGCCGTTGCTGCACCCGCAGGTGATGGTCTTGCCGCTGCAGTGGTCGACGATGGGCGCGCAACTGTTGGCCGGGCACACGTCGGGCTGGCAGCAGGTGCCCTTCTGCGCGCCGGTGGCCACCGCGCCGCCGGCCACGAAGCAGCCCTCGGTGCCCGAGCACCGGCAGGTCAGGCCCTGGGTGTCGCCGGGGAAGCGGGGGAAGTCGGTCGGGTCGTTGCCGTTGCTGCACGGCGCGCCCACCGCGCCCGTGGCGCCGAACTGGCCGCAGGTGTTGGTCGGCTTGCAGGTGTTGGTGTTGGGGTCGCAGAAGTTCGCGCCCGAGCAGTTGCAGGCGATGTTCGCGTTGGTGCACGTGTCCTTCAGCGTCACGTTGCACTGGTTGCCGCAGACGGTGGTGTTCTGGCAGCAGGCACCGACTTCACCCGCGCCCGCCGCGTGCGGAGGGCTGCCCGCGACCGAGCAGGCCTCGCCGGCGTTGCAGCCGCAGGTCTGGCCGGCGGTGTCTCCGGGGAAGCGCGGGAAGGCGGGGTTCGCGGTCGAACTGCACGGCGCGCCCACCACGCCGTTGGCCGGAGGCGTTTCCATCGCGCAGGTCAGGTTCGCGCTGCAGGTGCCGGGGCCGGTGGAGCTGCTGCAGAACTTCCCCGCGCCGCAACTGCAGGTGATGGTCGCGCCGGTGCAAGGGTTCACCTTGGTGGTGCCGCACTCGTTCGCGCCGCAGGTCACGGAGTTGAAGCAGCACGCGCCCTGCTGCCCCATGGGCTCGAGCACCGGCATGCCGGGCTGGTTGCACGACCCGCCGGCGCCGCACGGGCAGGCCAGGTTGGTGCCGTTGTCGCGCGGGAACGCGGGGCTCACGCCATTCGAGCAGGGGTTCCCCTGGCCGCCGTCGGCCCCGTACGAGAGGCAGGTGCGGGCGGGTTCGCACAGGTGCGTGTTCATGTTGCAGAAGGTGCCGGGCGTGGTGCAGTTGCAGGCGATGGCCGCGCCGGTGCAAGCGTTGGTCACCGTGGTGCCGCAGGCGTTGGGCGCGCACTGAATCGTGTTCACGCAGCAGGTGCCCGCATCGGCGCCGCCGACGATGGCGCCCGCCTGATCGATGCACACGCCGGTGCCCGAGCAGGGGCAGGTGAGGTTGGTGCCGTTGCCCTCGGGGAAGGCCGGGCTGGGGCCGTTCGAGCACGGTTCTCCCGAGAGGCCGCCCGCGCCGAAGGCCGCACAGGCCGACGGGTTCACGCACTGGCCGGTGCTGCCGGTCGCCATGGTGTTGCATTCGAGCCCGCCGCTGCACCCGCAGTTGATGGTGGTGCCGCAGCCCGCGTCGAGCGCCGTGCCGCAGCCGCCATCGTAGCCCGCCGAGCCGCAGGTCGAGGGAATGCAGGGCGGCGCGCAGTGGCCAGTGGCGTCGCAGACGTCGGTGCCGGTGCAACTGCCGCAGTTGACCTGGGTGCCGCCGCACACGCTGGTCAGCGTGCCGCATTGGCGGTTGGCGGCGATGCATTCGTCGGGCAGCTCGGGCAGGTCGCAGCGGTTGCCGATGCCGCGCGCGCCGCAGGCCTGGCCGGCGGGGCAGCCGCCGCAGTTGGCCTGACCGCCACAGCCGTTCGACACGAAGCCGCAGGTCGCGCCGGCCATCGCGCAGACCACCGCGTCCGGGGCGGGAGTGCACTGCGGCTCGCACACGTTGAGCGCCGGGTTGCAGGTCGAGCCCGCGCCGCAATCGCCGCAGTGGGTGAGGTTGGTGTACGGGCCGCAGCCCAGCCACACGTCACCGCACTGGAAGCCGAGGTCGGCGCAGGTCGGCGCGGTGCAGGCCACGCAGGTGTGGGTGTTGCGATCGCATTCCTTCGCCGGGTCGGCGCAGGCGCCGCAGTTGAGCCGCTGGCCGCAGCTGTTGCGAATCTGCCCGCACTCGGCGCCCAGCGCCGCGCAGGTCACCGCGGGTTGCACGCACTGG
>CAIWFK010000753.1 GCA_903911905.1 uncultured Myxococcales bacterium | reverse complement strand
GTGCCGCCGCCGGTCGCCGCGCCGCCGCCGGTCGCCGCGCCGCCGCCCGTCGAGCCGGCATCGGTCGCGTGCCAGGTCTCGCAGGTGAAGGTGTCAGCGGGCACGCAGGTCGACAGGCTGCTGTTGGGAATCGAGCGGCAGATGCTGTTGCCCGGGCAGGCCTGACCGTTGCTGCAGTCGACGCCGCAGAACGAGGTCGCGCCGCGGGTCATGAAGACGCCGTTGGCGTAGTTGACGCACAGGTTGCCGCCGCCGCCGCATTCCTCGTTGGCCTGGCAGGGCGCGCAGAACGACTCGGTCCCGGTGCCTCCCCCGCAGCTCCACCACAACGCCACGCAGACCAGCCCCAACAGGATCTTCGTGCTCGAACGCATGGTCGGCCGTCAAGCACATGGCGGGCCACTCGCAAGCGGCTTGAATCAGGAAGACTTCGCCCCTCTTTTTCAGCCGTGAAGGGAAGCGATGCACCACCGGGTGACTGCAATTTCGACACTCTGCCCACGCCAGTGAACAGGTCGTTTACATGTCACCCGAACGGCTCAGTCCTTCCAGAGCATCTTCCAGGGGTGTTTGCGCAGGTCGGCGAGCAGCGACTTCAGGTCGTCGTAGACTTCCTTGTCCTTCATGAAGGCGCCCATCGAGCCTTCGCCTGCTTCGAGCCGGGTCAGAATTCGATCGGCGCGGGTGGCCATGCCGTCGAGCTTCTCTCCGGCCGACTGGTACTTCGCGATCATCGCCTTGAGCCGCTGGCCGTCTTCTTCGGTGAGCGGCGCGGCGACGTTGGCCAGACCGGTGAGGGCCACCGAGGCGCGCTTCGAGAGCTCGGGCCAGTCCTGCCGAGCGGCGTGCGCGGTGGCGGCGGCGTCGTCGAGGAGCGCGTTGGTGCGGCCTCCGGGTTCGAGCTGGGTCCGGGCGTTGGCGGCCAGCACCCGCAGGTCCTTCGCGGTGGCGGCCAGCTCGGTGGCCAGCGACTTCATGGCGTCGCGGTTCTCGGTCACCACGCCGTCGACGGTGGTGGTCAGCCCGCCCACGCCCCGCACCAGCTTCGAGAGCGCCTCGGGGTCCTTCTCGAGAACGATCGAGGCCGAGTCGAGGAAGTGCGCCAGCCGGTTCGAGATCACGTCGATGCGGGGCGCGTCGGTGCCGCGAATGGCCTTGCCCAGGTCGAGCGGGCGCTGATCGCTGCCGGCCCACAGCTCGAGGTACGACTCGCCCAGCGGGCCCTGGCTGGACACCGTGACCTGCGCGTCGGCTCGAAGCGCCTGCGCCACCGCGGGGGTGATGGCCAGGGTCATGGTCACCGGCAGGTTGGCGCCGATCGCGTCGCGCCGCGTGGGCAGCAGCTCGACCGCTTCCACGTGCCCGACCTGCACGCCCGCCAGCTTGACCGGCGCGTTCTTCACCACGCTGCCGGTGTGCGCGAAGTCGACGGTCAGCACCGCGCCGCGCCCGAACGAGAGCTCGCCCATCAGCAGCAGCAGCACGAAGACGCCGCCCACCGCTGCCAGCACGAGCGCTCCGACCTTCAGCTCGATCCGTGATTCATCCATCGTGTGCCTCGCGTTGCAGAAACGGGCCCGGCGCGCCAACGTAACCGACCACGCCCTCGCGCACCTCCACCACTCGCGACGCGATGGCCTCGAGCGCCCGGTAGTCGTGGGAAACGGCGATCACCCCCACGCCCAGCGTCGCGACCTGGGCGATGGTGGCGTTGACCAGGTCGGCTGCCTGGCGGTCCAACCCCGTGGTCGGTTCGTCGAGAATCATCGCTCGGGGTGCCAACCGCAGCGCGCGGGCGATGGCGGCGCGCTTGCGCAGCCCCGGGCCCACCTCGCTGGGCTTGCGGGTGCGGAAGTCATTGAGGCCGATGCGCTCGATGACCTCGTCGACCGACGGCGCGTTGGGCGCCGTGGCCAGCGCCACGTTCTCTTCGAGCGTCATCCAGTCGAGCAGGGCGTGCCCCTGCACCACGTAGGGCACCTTCGCGCGCAGGTCGTTGAGCCGCCGCTCGGGCGCCAGGTCGACCCGCTCACCCAGCAGCGTCACTTCTCCCGAGTCGGGCTTGAGCAGCCCCACGCCGATGCGGCAGAGCACCGACTTGCCCCCGCCCGACTTGCCGACCACGAAGGTCACGCCGTCGAGCGGCAGGTCGACCGAGAGGCCGCGCAGCACCTGGTGATCGCCGAAGGCGCGCCGCACGTTGGCGAAGTGGAGCACTTCGCCCATGTCAGGCCCCCACCGAATGGAAGAAGACGGCGATGAGGAAGTCGAGCACCAGGCAGCCCATGCAGGCTTCGACCACGCCCACCGTCACCGCGTCGCCCACCGCCCCCGCGCCGCCCCGGGCCCTGAGCCCGCGCAACGCCGCCGCGATGGGAACGTACGCGCCGGCCGCCAGCGCCTTGGTGAAGGCGCAGGCCAGGTCGCCGAAGGTCACGTACTGGGGGCTGACGAACGAGAGCCCGTCTTCGTGGAAGAAGAAGGTCACGGTGAGCATCGCCGAGAGGCTGGCCGCCACCGCGCCGATGATGGTCAGCAGCGGCATGACCGCGATGCTGGCGAACAGGCGCGGCGTCACCAGCTCGGTGACCGGGTCGGCGGCCGACAGTTCCATGGCCTCGAGCTGCTCGTTGACCGCCATCGACCCCAGCTCGGCGCTGACGAAGGCCGCCTGGCGCGAGGCGGCGAGCAGGGCGGTCAGCAGCGGGGCGAACTCGCGCAAGATGAGCTCGAAGTAGGCTGGCCCCACCACCGCCAGCGACCCGGTGTACTTGCGCGCCTGGGCCCAGGCGATGGTGGTCATGACCATGCCGAAGAAGGCCATGCCGAAGGTGACCAGCGGCACGGTCGCACCGCCCAACGAGGCCACCTGCGACAGAAAGGCCCGGCCCAGGCGGGGCTCGCGTGCCCCGAGCACCGCGCGACCGAACAGGCGACTCTGGGCGCCGACCAGGGCGATCATGACAGCCACCTCGAGAGCAGCGGGGTGAGCAGCAGATCGAGCGCGAAGATGGTCGCGCAGCAGGCCACCACCGCTTCGGCCGCCGCCCGGCCCACGCCCTGCGCGCCGCCGCGGGTGCGCAGGCCCACCGCGGTCGAGATCACCGCGATGGCGCCGCCGAAGATGATCGTCTTGGTCAGGCCGCCGACCAGGTCGGTCCACCGCAGCATGTCGGGGAACGAGGTGAAGAAGACCCGCAGGGGCAGGTGCAGGGTGAAGAAGGCCGCGACCGCTTCCCAGAGAATGGCGACCAGGAAGGTGACGGCGGCCAGCGCGCCGACCGAGAGGAACGCCGCCACCACGCGGGGGGCCACCAGCAGGCGGAACGGATCGAGCGAGATGCCGCGCAGGCCCTCGAGCTGGCCGTTGACCGAGAGCAGCGACAGCTCGGCCGCGTTGCGGGCGCCGATGCGCGCGGCCATGATCAGCCCCAACAGCAGCGGCCCGAATTCCCAGATGAGCGCGTAGCCAGCCGCCCAGCCGGTGAAGAGCCGCAGCCCGAAGCGGGTGGCGTAGACCCCGGCCTGGAGCACCACGGTGGCGCCGATCATCGTCGCCGCGCCCAGGGTCAGGGGCAGGCTGCGGTACCCGAAGAGCGTGAGCGCGCGCGCCAGTTCCCGACCGCTGACGTGCCGCAGGGCGAGCGCAGTGCGGGCACAGACCAGGGCCACCGCGCCCACCGCGCGCAGCACCATGATCGTGAGGCGACCGAGCAGTCTCATGGCTGCGCGAACCTCCCCCGGTCGAGTTCGAGCTGTCGCGGCAGCGCGAGGGTGCGTGGCGGTTCGGGCACCGCGATCACCAGGGTACGGCCCCGGCTGACCTCGAGCAGCAAGTCGCCCACCGCGCGCTCGGTCACCGGGTCGAGCCCGGCGAAGGGGTCGTCGGCCAGCAGCACGTCGGGCCCGGCGACGATGGCGCGGGCCACGCCGACCCGCTTGCGCATGCCGCCCGACAGCGTTTCGGGCGTCTTGTCGACGGCGTGCGAAAGCCCCACCCGCTCGAGCGTGGCCAGCGCGCGTTCCCGGGCTTCGCGCTCGCCCACGCCGCGGCGCACCAGGGGAAAGGTCACGTTGTCGAGCACGGTGCGCGAATCGAAGAGCGCGTCGGACTGGAAGATCATGCCCAGGTGCGCCTGCTCGGCCCGGCGCTCACCCCGCGTGAAGGTGGCCACCTCGCGCCCGTCCCACCGGGACTGGCCGCTCGAGGGCGTCACCAGGCCGGCGATCACCTTGAGCAGGGTGGTCTTGCCGCCGCCGGCCGCGCCCCAGACGAGCAGTTGGGTGCCCAGCGGCAACTGCAACGACACGCCGTCGAGCGCCCGCACGGCCCCGTGCACCACCGAGACCTCGTCGAGCGACACGTTCACTTGAGCGGCGGGCGACCGAGGAGCCGCTTGAGCGACACCTTGCGGAAGCCTCCCCACGACTGCCGCACCACCGCGGTGCTGAAGAGGAAGATGGTGGCCCCGATGCCCAGC
This sequence comes from uncultured Myxococcales bacterium, assembly GCA_903911905.1. Taxonomy (GTDB): domain Bacteria; phylum Myxococcota; class Myxococcia; order Myxococcales; family Myxococcaceae; genus Xiheilimnobacterium; species Xiheilimnobacterium phototrophicum. Next base: position 3,259 of record CAIWFK010000753.1, on the reverse strand, counting down.
AGCCCGAAGAGGGGAATGCCCCACAGCTCGATGGGGTGGGCGGCGAACGCGATGAAGGTGCCGATGATGGTGCCGCACGCGCACAGGCCCGAGAAGGTGATCAACGCCAGCGCCCGCAGGTTGTCGTTGATCGACTCGAGCTGCTCGCTGCGCACCGTGACGGTGAACTTGCCCGACTCGAGGTCGAGCAGAATCTGCGAGAGCTGCAGCGGCAACTCGTTGGCCGTACCCTGCAGCCGCAGAATCGTCTTCCACAGCCCGCCCTGCAGTTGGTTGGGGTCGTAGCGATCGGCCAGCAGCCGCTTGGCGTACGGCAGGAAGATCTGCCCGATGGGCATGTCGGGGTAGAGCGAGCGCAAGATGCCTTCGATCGCCACCGAGGCCCGCGACAGAATCGCGTACTCGCGGGGAATGCGAATGCGGTACTTCACCGCCAGGTTCAAGATGTCGCGCAACAGACTGCGAGCGTCGACGTCCTTGAGCGAGGTGGGCAGGTAGGTGCCCAGAATGGCGTCGATGTCCTGGCGGAAGGCGAGCAGGTTGGCCCGAGAATCGGGCGCGCCCATGCGGTAGAGCAGCCTCGCCACCGACTCGGAGTCCTTGAGCCCAATCGCCAGCACCAGCGAGATGAGCGTGTCCTGCATCTGGCGGGTGACGCGGCCCACCAGACCAAAGTCGATGAGCGCCAGCACGGGCCCGGGCAGCACCAGCAGGTTGCCGGGGTGCGGGTCGCCGTGGAACAGGCCGTCTTCGAAGAGCTGCTGGAAGGCGTTCTCGAGAATGTTCTTCGCCAGCGTCTGCTTGCCGGCCTCGTCGAGCTGCGCGGTGCCCAGCTTGGGGGCGTCGATGAACTCGAGCGTGAGCACCGTGCGCGCGGTCAGTTCGTCGAAGACCTTCGGAATCTTGAGGCTGGGGCGGTCGACGTGGTTCGCGTGGAAGGCGCGCACGTTCGCGGCTTCCTGCATGAAGTCGAGCTCTTCGCGAATGGCCTTGTCGAACTCCTCGATGATGCCGGTGGGGCTGTAGACCGCCACCTCTTCGACCACCGCCTCGAACGCGCGCGCGAGGTACTTGAGCACCGACAGGTCGGCCCGCAGCTGCTCGGTGATGCCCGGTCTCTGCACCTTGACGATCACCTCTTCGCCGGCGCGGGTCTTCGCCTTGTGGGCCTGGGCCATCGACGCGGCGGCCAGCGGCACCGGGGTGAATTCCGAATAGAGCTCGTCGAGCGGTTTGCCGAACGCGGCCTCGACCTGGGTCTTCACCTCGGCGAACGAGAAGGCGGGCACGTTGTCCTGCAACTGGGCCAGCTCGTCGATGAAGGCGCTGGGCAGCAGGTCGGCGCGGGTCGAGAGCACCTGACCCAGCTTCACGAAGGTGGGGCCAAGGTCCGAGAGCATCATGCGGAAGCGCGCGGCCGCCGAAGTGGTGCGGTGCTTCGCGTCGGGGTCGGGGGTCAGGTTCACGCCCGGCAACGAGGTGCCCAGGCCCGCGCGATCGAGCATTTCGCCGAAGCCGTGCCTGGCCGCGATCGAAGCGATCTGCCGCAGTCGATTCAGGTCCTGGAAGGCCTCGCGAATCACGGTGCCGAACGTGGCACGGCCTGCCGAGGGGAGCAATTTGCGCGAGCGTCGCGCCGAACCGCGTTGGCTCGAAGGCTGCTGCGGGTGAGATTGCTCACGGGCAGTCGAAGAACACCAGGTGTCGCGTCTCGGGGCGGCCGGGGTGGGCGCGGGGGGACCGAGCACGCTTCACGAAGCACCGTTGCGAAGGAGGAACTCTACGGCACGGAGCGTACCGCCCTGCCCGTACCACCGCCGTACCGTCGTGGCGTTCCTCCGCCCACCCTCGGTCTGCACACCGACTGTGCAACCTCCTGCACGACCACGTTGGTCAAGCGACCGCGATTGCTGGAGTCCCTGGGTGGCGCGGTGGTTGCTCGAGCACCTCGTCATGAAGACGACCCTGCTCGCCACCTTGCTCGTTTCGTCGCTGGGCCTCGCGCAGCCCACTACCACCGACGCTCCGGTGAGGTCGACACCCGAAGCCTCGCCTTCGAAGAGCCCGCGCCTGTTGAGCCCCGGGAAGTACCGTTTCACCGGCCCCGTGCCCGAGGGCTTCACGCTGGTCTCGACGCCCCGCTACGAACTGGTCGGCACTGGCGCCGGCGTCTTCGCGGGCGGCTACCTGGTCAGCGCGCTGACCGCGGGGTTCCTCAGCCGTGATCCCGTGGGCTTCGTGCCGGTGGTGGGCCCGCTGATCAGCTTCGTGTCTCGATTGTCGACGTACGCCAATCGCGACTCGGCGAGCGGCTGGGGCTTCCTCAACCCCACGCTCGGTTTCTTCGACGGCGTCTTCAGCGTGGCGATGTGCGCGGCCCAGGCGGCCGGCATCACCCGGGCCGTGATCGGCTTCGCCCGGCCGCGTCAGTGGCTCGAGCAGGCCGACGCGCCCGTCTCGGCCGTGAAGGTGTCGCTGGTGCCGATGAGCGCCGGCAGCCCCATGGGGGCCAGTCTGGTCGCGACGTTCTGAAAAGCGCAGGCCGCGAACGGTTTCCGCCGTGCGCAGCTTGGCCCCTCGCCGCCTTCGCAGTAGACGAATGCACGCCGATGCCCACGCCCGCAGAGCTCGTCATCGCCCGGTTGTCCGAGACGCTGGGGCCGCAGGCGGCGCGCAGCACCTTGAACACCTTCTGCAAGCGCACCGTGGGCGTGCAGCCCGACGCGCTCTCGGCGGCGCAACTGAAGCTGGTGCTGCCTTCGCTCAAGTCGCTGCTCTCGGTGCTCGTCGGGGTCGCTCGCGCCGACGCCATCGTCGCCGCCCTGGAAAGGACCTCTGATGCTCCGTGCGCCGGTGCTGCTGGGTATTCCCGTCGTCGCCGCCGTGGCCGCGGTGCTGGTCTGCCTGGGGTGGGGCGCGGCGTTGCCTGGCTGGCAGTTGAAGCTCGATGACGGCCTGATGTTCTCGGCGGCGGCCCTGGGCTCGTTCGCGGCGGCGTTCGCCTTCGGGGCCGGCGACTACCTGCGGCGCGCGTGGGTGATGATGGGCATCTGCTACGTGCTGCTGGTGGTCGACACCCTGGTCTTCGGAGTCTCGTCAGGCCTGCACACCCGCGACGTGTCGCCGACCGGCGCGCTGGTCAGCGGGCTCATCACGCTGGTCGCCAACGTGGTCACGGTCGCCAGCCTGCTGATCGTCGCGCGCGCGTGGAAGGTGGCGGGCCTCGAACTCTCGATCTCTCGCGCGGGGTTCTGGGCGC
>CAIWFK010000752.1 GCA_903911905.1 uncultured Myxococcales bacterium | reverse complement strand
TCACAGGGCGGGGTCGGCGGCGTGGTGACGGTGTCACACGCGGACATCACCAGCACCCACGACCACAACCCCAGGCTCAACCGACGTGCGCGCATTGGCGTTTGAGTCTAGCGGAACTGGTGCGACAACCCCCGCCTCATGCGTCGCACGACCGGGACGATCCTCGTGGCCCTCTCGGGCATCAGCTTCGGGTCGCTCTCGGTCTTCATGAGGCACCTGAAGGCGGCCGGCGTGTCGGTGCCGATGATGCTGTGCGTGCGCTTTCTGGGAGGCGCGCTGGTGCTCTGGGCGCTGGCCTTCGCGCGGGGCGAGGTCCGCCGGCTGGAAGCGCGCCAATGGCTGGGGTTCGCCGCGCTGGGTGCGCTCTACGTGGCCGAAGCGTGGATCTATTTCGAGTCGGCCGTGCGCATTCCCGTCGCGCTGACCGCCCTGCTGCTCTACCTGTACCCGTCGATGGTGGCCGTGCTGTCGCGCGTGCTCTTCGGCGAACGACTGGGGGCGATCGGCGTGGTGGCGCTGGTGCTGGCCTCGTCGGGCGTGGCCCTGGCCGTCGGCGCTCCCTCGGGGGCCCCGGAGTCGTTGGGCGTGGTGCTGGGAGCGATGACCGCGGTCGTGTACTCGGTCTACGTGTTGCTGGGCGCCAGGGTGCAGCCGGGCGTGCCGTCGACCCTGGGCAGCGCCACGCTGATGACCATCGCCGGGCTGTTGCTGCTGGTGGCGACCCTGGCGACCGGCTCGTGGGCGCCAGGGGCCGTGGCGAGCGCCTGGCCCGACATGCTGGGGTTGATCGTGCTGGGCACGGCGATTCCCATTCCGATGCTGCTGGCGGGCCTGGCGATCGTCGGGCCGACGCGGGGGTCGATCATCAGCTCGCTCGAGCCGATTTCTGCGGCCGTGCTGGGGGCCGTGTTCCTGGGTGAAGCGCTGGGGTTGGCGCAGTTGATCGGCGGCGCGCTGGTGCTCTCGGCCCTGGTGCTGCTGAGCCTCAAGCGCGAGCCGACGGCGCAGCGCTGATCACCCCACGCCGATCGCCTCTTCCGGCAACAGCGAGTTGGCAGCGGGCTCGGGCAGTTGCTCGACCCCGCTCAAGGTGCGCTCCACCGCCCGCCGCCGCTGCGCCAGCGCGTCGACCTTGTTGGTGGCCTCGAGCAGCTTCTTGCTGACGCCGTCGAGCGCCACCCCGAACTTGCCGAACTCGGTCTTCACCGCGCCCAGCACGTGCCAGACCTCGCTGCTGCGCTGCTGAATGGCCAGGGTGCGGAAGCCGGCTCGCAGGCTCGAGAGGAACGCGGCGAGGGTCGTGGGGCCGACCACGGTGACGTGGTGTTTTCGCGAGAGTTCCTCGGTCAGCCCGCCCAGCCGCAGCGCTTCGGCGTAGAGACCTTCGGTACAGAGGTAGAGCAGCGCGAAGTCGGTGGTCTGGGGCGAAGCCAGGTACTTCTCGGCGATCGACTTCGCCTCGCCGATCAACCGCTGGCGCAACCCTTCCTGCGCCTCGGCCACCGCCGCCGGGTCCGACGCTTCCTGCGCGGCCTGGAGCCGCAGGTAGTCCTCCACGGGAAACTTGGCGTCGATGGGCAACAGCACCGCAGGCCCACCCAGTTGCGGCCCGGGCAGGCGCACCACGAAGTCGACCCGCTCGTCGGTGCCGGGCCTGGTGACGACCTGGGCTTCGAACTGCTCGGGGGCCAACACGTCTTCGAGCAGACTCGAGAGCTGCGTCTCGCCGAAGGTGCCTCGACTCTTCACGTTGGTCAGCACCCGCTTGAGGTCGCCGACGCCAGTGGCCAACGACTGCATTTCCCCCAGGCCCTTGTGCACCTTCTCGAGCTGCTCGCTCACCGTGCGGAACGATTCACCGAGCCGCGTCTCGAGGGTCGACTGCAGCTTCTCTTCGACCGTGGCGCGCATCTTCTCGAGCTTGTCGGTGTTGTCGGCGCGCAGCTCGGTGAGCCGGGCGTCGACCGCGGCGCGCAGCACGTCGGACCGGTCTTGCAGGCGATCGCCCAGCGCGGTCAGCGAGCTCGACACCAGATCGAGCCGCTGGTGGAGCACCGTCTGCAACTCGGCGCCCAGGCGGTGCATCAGTTCCTGTTGCTCGGCGGCGTCGTCGGCCCGGCGCTCGGCCTGCTCGCGACTGGCGGCCGTCACCGTCTCCGAGACCCGCGCCAGACTCTGGGTGAGCGCGCTGGTCTGCTGCTGCCGCCCGGACTCGGTCGCCGAAAGCACCTGTCGCAACCCGGCGTCGTGGGCCGTTCGAACCTGTTCCAGGGCGAGCCCCAGCCGCCGTTCGGTCTCGTGGAGTCGCGCGGACACCTCGGCGAGGTCGAGCGGCTGGCGGCGCAGCGACAGGACGATCAGGCACACGCCGAACCCTGCGTTCATGACTCCCAGACCGATGAGTGCGTAGACCATGGTCAGACAGTCTACTGGCGGGGTCTGACACCGACGCGACCAGGGTGAACGCCGAGTGCACGCCCAGATTGGGGAAGCCGCAGGAAGTCCGGGGGGATCGACAAGAGGCGGAGGGGATGATCTGACGCTCGTCGAGGAGGACGCATGTCACGACGACGGACGACGAAGTCGACAGCCAACACGAAGGCACCGAATGACGGGACCGCCTGGGGTCACCTGAGCGACGCGGACCTGCTGAAACAGGTCGCCGCCGAGCTCGCGCGGCGCCGCGTGGCTCGCGGGGCGCTCGACCTCGACGCCATCGAGTCATTCTCGGAGGGCTCTCAGCAGGACTTTGGCCAGGAGACCCTGTCCGCCACGGTTGCGGCGCTGGGCCCTGAGGACTCGTCGCCGAAGCCGTGCCCGAAGTGCGGCGTGCCGGTGCCGGTGAAGACGCACAATCGCGTGCGACATGTGCTGACGCTGGCTGGCGAGTTCCGTCTCTCGCGCAACTACCACTACTGCCGCCGCTGCAGCGCGGGCTTCTACCCGAGGGACCTCGAGCTGAAGTTACCAGCCGAGGGCGAGGTGTCCGACGCGATGGAGCGCCGCATTCTCGACTTCGGCATCAACGACACCTTCGAGTCATCGGCAGAGCGATGGTCCATTCACTACCGACATTCGATTTCCTCGAATCTCGTGCGTCGGGTCGTCGACCGAGTCGGGGTGCGCTGTGAGGCGGCGCGCGAGTTGGCGCTGCAGCGCGCCTGCAACCCCGCGCCAGCAGAGCCGGTGCCCGCGCTCGTGGTGGCGTCGGATGGAAGCATGCTGCTGACGCGGGAAGACGCCTGGAGAGAGGCCAAGGTCGCCGTCGTCGCGCACCTCACGCCGGGTCGAGATGGTGCGCCGCACGAGGTGTCGTCACCACGCTTCGCGGCAATTCTCGGAGGCAAGGTCGAGTTCAGCAGTGCGGTGGCCGCTGCGCTCGCCGCAGAGCGCGCCGATGAAGTCCCGCTGGTGGCCTGGCTGGGCGACGGCGCGCCCAGCAACTGGACGCTGGCCTCGGAACTCTGCCCCTTCGCCATTCAGATTCTCGACGTCATCCACGCCCTCCAACACGGCAACGACTGCGGGAAAGCGCTGCTTGGCGAGGGCGACGCGGCCCTGCCGCTGTGGGCCGCTCGCATCGAGCAACTGCTCGCTGCCTCGAACGTCGACCTCCTCGTCCGCGAGTTGCTCGACTGCCTGCCCTTCACCACCACCGATGCACACCTCGGCGCGCTCGATGACCTCATCGGCTACTACCGCACCAACGAGCATCGAATGCAGTACCGGCGCTTCCGCGAGCTCGGCCTGCCCATCGGCTCGGGCATCGTCGAGAGCGCGCATCGCCACGTCCTGCAGGCGCGCATGAAGCGCGCCGGCCAACGCTGGGGCCTCGTCCGCGGGCGACGCATGGCCAGGCTGCGCGCGGCCTACCGAACTGCCGGCCCGCGCCGCTTCCACCGAGCGCTGCGCGAGGCTCACTTCGTCCAAGCCCGCCCACCACCTCAGCGACCGCTCCCCAACGGGCCACGGCGCGTGAATCGGACCTACACGCTCGGCCGCGGCAGCCCCATCAATCGGCGAAACGCCTCAATCTGATCGTGCACTCGTGGGCGACTGCGCCGAACGCGACCGTGCCGCCGATGGTGAAGGCGAGCGCGAGCACGACGACGCCCGAAACGACGAACGCCCAGGCGGCGGCGCGGCGACGGGTATCGAGCTCGCACATCGCGTCGGAGATCGAGACCTTCACCGAAGACTCGACGTTCTGCGCGTCGACCCGGGCGGCGCGGGCAAGCGCGACGCGGGAGTCCTCCCCGCCGCAGTAGCCACAGCAGGTGACGAGCTCGCCTGCGGCGAAGTGCACCGGCGCGCCGCACAGGCGACATTTCTCGTCGGCCGGAGCGCCGAGGTTGGACGTCGAGGGCAGCGGCGGCACGCTCGAGCGACACTCGACGGAGCGCCGGCTTCGATCTGCGCCAGCGCCGCCTTCGCGTTCGGGCAATCGCCCACCACGAACTTCGATGGCGCGGCGTGAACGTTTCCCCCGAGCAGCACGAGCGTCGCCAGAACCCCTCGGCGCGCAGTCACGAAGGTCGCGGGCGTCATGGCGGACCAGCATACCTGCCGGCGGCACCCCGACGAATCACTCCGCGATGCGCACCTGGCGCCCCTGTGCAGTGAGGCTGCGATGGCACCGGGTCACCGACGCCTCGTCACCCGACAGTTCGACCGAGGCCAGCGGCGGCAGGAAGAACGCTGCGGGCGCGGGCCGATTGAAGTGCACCTTCGCCTGCTGGGCTGCGACGTCGAGCTCGACCTCGACCGCGCCGGTGCTTCCCCCGAACCCGGTGTGGACGTGGGCGACGAAGCGTCGCAGCGAGCTGGTCAGCACCCCGACGAGCAGATCGTGAACCTGCACACCCTGGTCGTGGGTCTGCACGTCGACGAACGCCACCTCGAGCTGATGCAGTCGACGACCCAACGGCGACGAGAGCCACTTCAGGACCTCGGGCGGCTCGAGCCGTTCCTGCCAGCCCGAGCTCAACGACAACGACTCCAGCCGTGGAAACAGGGCGTCGGCCGCACCGAGCGTACGCAGGCTCCAATCACTTCCCAGCGGTCCTTCAAGTTCGACCAGAGACGAGGGCTGCTGCTGCGCCAGGTCGAGCAGGCGGCCAATCTGCACACCCTTGACCTTGCGCAGCCGGGTGGCCATCGGGAGCACGGTCGACTGCAGCGAGCGGGTCGCCCGCGCCACGTCCAGCCATTCCACCAGCGACCACGCTCGATCTCGCAGGCGCTCGGCAGTCCAGTCATCGTGACCGCGAAGGGCACCACCGACGAGAAACCCGCGCTCGAAGGCGTGTGAGCGGAAGATGCCGGCCAGGGGCCCCAACCACGCAACGCCGTGCTGTGCGAGCAGCTCCTTCTCGCGCTTCGTCACCTTCCCACCCGAACGCGCGCGCTCGACCTGCAGCGAAATGAATTCGCCCCGCTCATCTCCATCTTCCAGCAGCGCATCGGCCAGCACCTGCCGCGCGTCGAGATCATCGGGCGCATCGAAGACCTTCGCGAACAGCGCTGCGGGGTCACGACGCACGCGCACCGGCACCTCGAGCCCTTCGCGCTCGGCAGCCGGCACCGGCTCGAGCACGCGCCACCCCGCCGAGGTCTTCGCCAGCAGCTCGAGCGTCTTCCAGTTCTTCAACCCCGCGTTGGCCACGGTCTGACTTCGCTGGGCCACGGCCTTCGCCAACACCGGGGCGACCCGTGGGTCTTCGATGCCAGCCAGAATCGCGAAGGCCGGCGTCAGACAGCGCGACCGGTTCCTGCCGTCGAAGGGCGCTTCGAGCGCCCAACTGGCGAACACCCGCGCCACCACGGGGTTGCAGCCGAAGTCGGCGAGCGCCTGCACCCGCTGCGCACAGAGCGGGCCCGTGCCCCGCGCGATGCTCTGGAAGAGGTGCGCGAGGTCGGCGCTGCTGCGCTGGGCTGCGCGGTCGAGCCACGCCTGCTGCAACGAGACCGAGCCCGAGCCGACCGGTGAGCGCTCGCGGGCCACCGCGTCGACCCAGTCGTCGATGAGGTCGCCCAGCCAGGGTTCGCGTGAGCCCCGCCAGGCCTCGACCAGCGCTTCGACGACCCGCGGGTGATTGCCGTCACGCCTCGCTGCGCGGGCCCGCCCGAGGCACGCCTGGACGTCGATGGTCGACACGACCGGCAGCCTACGCTTCTTCGAGGGCAACGAGTCGACGGCCCCGCCACCGCATGTAGACTGCGTTGCATGCCCGTGTTCACGCGTCTGACGCTCGGTCTGGCGCTCGTCATCGTCGTGTTGGGGTTGGCGTCGCTGGTGGTGCCAGACAACGGCGTGCTGGGCCGCGCGCCCTCGTCGAACGAGGCGTTGGCGTGGGCCACCACGGCGGTCAGCTCGCCGCCGTTCATCATCTCGCTGGTGGTGGGCGTGGTGCTGCTGGGCCTGGCCCGTCGAGCGCCCGGAGGCCCCGAGCGCTTGCGGGGCGCGGCGGCGCTGGGCCCGTCGGTGCGCGGCACGCCCCTGTCCGCTCGCCTGAACGCCACGCGCGCCGAGCTCACCAGGCGGCTGGGCAGTCTCGACGGGGCGGCCGCCACCGAATTGATCGTGCAGTCGGCGGTGCGGCTGGGGGCCAGCGACGTGCACCTGCAACCGTCGAGCGAGCTGGTCGAGGTCAGCGTTCGAATCGACGGGGTGCTGCAGCCGCTCACCGGCCTCGTGCTCAGCCAGCACAAGCTGGTGATCAACCGGCTCAAGGTGCTCTCGAACCTCACGCACTTCGTGTCCGACAAGCCGCAGGACGGCCAGTTCGTCCTGCAGACGCCAGACGGCAAGGCCGAGGTGCGCCTGTCGCTGCTGCCTACGCAGTTCGGAGAGAAGGCCGTGCTACGCTTGGCCGGTCTGTCCAACACCACGCCCCGGTTCGACGACCTGGCGTTGCCGCAGTCGGTGCGCAACCAGCTCGAGCAGCTGCTCGCCAAGTCGCAGGGGCTGCTGTTCTTCACCGGGCCAACCGGCAGCGGCAAGACCACCAGCATCTATGCGGCGCTCACGCATCTGAAGGAAAGCCGCGCGGGCCATGCGCAGATCGCGACCATCGAAGACCCCATCGAATTCTCGCTGCCGGGCGTGGCGCAGACCCAGGTCAACCGTGGCGCAGGGCTGGACTTCGCGGCGGGGCTGCGAGCCATTCTCCGCCAGGACCCGAACGTGATGGTGGTGGGTGAGATTCGCGACGTCGAGACCGCACGCATCGCGACGCAGGCCGCGCTCACCGGACACCTGCTGCTGACCACCGTGCACGCCGATTCGTCGGTGGGCGTGTTCAATCGCCTGCTCGAGATGGGCGTCGAGCCGTCGGTGCTCTCGTCGGTCTCGCTGGCGTGTTTTTCCCAGCGGCTGCTGCGACGGTTGTGCCCCGACTGTCGCCAGGTCACGCCACCGACGCGCGAAGAGGCGGCCCGACTCGCGCAGTGGGGAGCTGCGGGCACGGGGTACTTCACGTCGGTGGGCTGCGCGCAGTGCGATGGCTCGGGCTTCAAGGGGCGAACTGCGGTGTTCGAGGTGCTGGTGATGAATGACGCCATTCGCGACGCGCTCAGGGACAACCCGTCGAGCCAGCAACTGATGGCGGTGGCCACGAACGCCGGCCTCATTCCCCTGCGAGATGCGGCGCTGATGCGGGCGCGCGCGGGTGACGTGTCGCTGGCGGAAGTGATGCGGGTGGCCGGGTGAAGCCCGTCTCGACGAAGACCGGCCTCGAGGTCGGCGGGGCGCTGCTGTGCCTGGCCGCGGCGATTCTCTTCGGTGCGTCGGTGCTCGATCGACGGCTCGAGACCGTGGTCGCGGGAGAAGTCGTGGCGCCTTCGCCGACGCAACCGGGAGTGGTGGTGATCCCCGGGCCGGGACGGGCGCTCATCGTCGACAGCACGCCCGACGGCGCTGACGTGATCGTCGGCGGCAAGCCGCACGGGCAGACGCCGCTGAGTGAGGACTTTGCGTGCGAGGCCGGGAAGAAGGTCTCGCTCGAGGTGAAGCTGAAGGGGTTTTCCCCGCGCACGTTCTCGCTCGACTGCGCGGGTGGGACGACGAGGGTGCAGGCGGCGCTCAAGGCGCGGAAGTAACGCGCCGAGGCCTCGGCTAGCGTGTCGCACATGGTCTTCGCCGTACTGCTGTCGTTGAGCCTCACCGCCGACTCGCCCCCTCACCGACTGAAGTGGGACCCGAAGGTCGACCTCCCCATCGTCGGCGTGACGCTGGCTGGCTGGCTGAGCAGCGAGTTCCTCTTCAAGTCGAAGCTGGCGCCCTCGACCTGTCGCTGGTGCGAGGTGAACGGCTTCGACCTCGCGGTGCGGCGCGCCTTCAACCCGTCACTCGCCCCGAGCGCCTTCGGCAACCCCGGCCCCGACGCGGCGAGCAACGTGCTGCTCTACGGCACGCCGGTGCTGATGCTCGGTCTCGATTCGCTGCTGGCCTGGCGCGACGACGCACTCGGCAACGCCCCGGTCGACATCGCGCTCATCGCCGAGGCCACGCTGGTCGCCAGCTGTCTGAACCAGACCACCAAGTTCCTGGTCGGCCGCGGGCGGCCCTACACCGTCCAGGCCAGCCAGGCGCTGCTCGACACCGCTCCGGGCAAGGCCGACGACTTCATCTCGTTCTTCAGCGGTCACACCACCTTCACCTTCTCGGTGGTCGCGGCGACCGCCACCGTGACGAAGCTGCGCGGCTACCGGCTGTGGTGGCTGAGCGTAGCCGTCGGCGCACCGCTCGCGCTCACCACCGGGCTGTTGCGGCTGGCGGCCGACAAGCACTGGGCCAGCGACGTGCTCACCGGCATGGTGGTCGGCACCGCCGCGGGCCTCGGCATTCCCCTGCTCTTTCACGGCATCGACGACCAGGTGCACGTGCAGGTCTCGCCGCTGCCCGGGGGGCTCGCGCTCAGCGGCACGTTCTGATCGTCACGGGCGCAGCAACGCCCAGCCCAGGGCCACGAGGCCCAACAGCACCACGAGCGCAATCGCCACCATCGGCCGGCGTGACGAGGCCTCGACGGGCGCAAGGGTCGCCGGAGCGGTCAACGCATCGGCGTCCGCCTCAGGCGCCTCGGCAACCGTGACGACCTCGGCGCGCTTCACGCGCGCTGGCCGGGTGACCGGCTGCTCCACCGGTGGGAGCGCGACGGCCGAGATGGGCGTCTGCTTCGAGCGCGAGGTCGCCGCTGCTCGCCGGAACAGCTCGTCATCGTCGAGCGGCGCGCACGCACGCAGCCGCTGGGCGACCTGAACCGCGCTCGGCGGCCGCTGGCCCGGGTCACGCTGGAGCAGTTCGTCGATGAGCGCCGCGAGCGTGGGCTCGAGCTGGGGCATTACCTGGCGCACCGGGGCCTGCGGCTGCTGCAGCGCCGAGATGATCTCGACCGGGCTTTCCCGGCCTTCGATGGGGGCGACCCCGGTTACCGCGCGGTACAGCACGGCGCCCACCGAGAACAGGTCGGCGGCCGGCCCCACGTCGGGCATCGCCAGCAGTTGCTCGGGCGACATGTACTTCGGCGTGCCCAGCGTCACCCCGCTGCCGGTCAGCGGCGCGTCGTTGAGGAAGCGCGAGACGCCGAAGTCGAGCAGCTTGATGGTCGCGCGCGGGCTGGTGCACACGAAGATGTTCGCCGGCTTCAAGTCTCGGTGGACGATGCCGACCTGGTGCGCCGCCCACAGGGCCTCCAGCACCGGCACCAGCGCCGCCGAGGCCACGCCCGCGGGCACCGGAACGCGCTTGAGCAGCAACTGACGAAGGCTCACCCCTTCGAGGTGCTCCATGACGATGAAGGGCGCCCCATCGTCCAGCCGGCCCATGTCGAGGACGTCGACGATGTTCGGGTGGGCGATGCGCGCCGACGCGGCGGCTTCGCGATCGAACCGCACGCGCCCCGACTCCTCGCCGTGGTCGAGCAGCACCTTGATCGCCACCCGCCGGCCGATGGCCTCATTGACCGCGGCATAGACGGCGCCCATGCCGCCCTGCCCGATCAACCCCTCGACCCGGTATTTCGCGGCGACCTTCGAGCCGCTGACGAGCGCACCCACGAGCGGGAGTGTGCCACCGGTACCCGCTGCGCTCCACCGACCCTTTCTGACTTCCTGCGTGCGCCGGAACGGTCTAGGTGTGCCCCCGTGAACTTCGCCCGTCGGCTCCTGCTCTTCATCGCGGTCTCGGTCACGTCGATCGCCTTCGATCAGTGGACCAAGCAGATCGCCACCGACGCGCTGCGCGGCCAGCCGGCCCGGACCTGGCTGAGCGACACCTTCCGCCTGCAGTTCGCGACCAACGAGGGCGCGTTCTTGTCGCTGGGCGCGAACCTGCCCCCGCAGGCCCGCTACTGGATGCTCACGCTGGGCGTCGGCGCGCTGCTGGCGGCGCTCGCGGGCTACTCGTTGTTCAGCAAGAAGCTCGACCTCTTCCAGGTCGGCTCGTATGCGCTCATCGCCTCGGGCGGCTTCTCGAACTGGATCGATCGCGCCCGCTTCGACGGCGTGGTGGTCGACTTCATGAACATGGGCCTGGGGCCGGTGCGCACCGGCGTGTTCAACGTGGCCGACATCGCCATTCTGGTCGGCATCGGCTTGCTCTTCGTGCACAGCTCACGGCTCGAGAAGCAGGCCAAGGCGGCGGCCGCGACGCAGGCCTCACCTCCGCAGCCGTAAGACCGCCGACGCTTCGACTGTGAATGAAGCGGGTCATCGTCGCGAACAACGGGGTCGAGCACGCCATCGACTTCGTCGCGCCCTGGCTGTGGCTGGGCCGCGGTGGCCGGTGCGATCTGCTCCTCGACGACGAGCGCCTGCTCCGCGAGCACCTGCAGCTCGGCCGCGGCGAGGTGGTCACCTTCCGGGCGCGTGGTGGACTGTGCACGCTCGAGGGCGAGGAGCTGCGCACTGGCACGTTGCCTGCCGGCGCCGTGCTGGTGATCGCCGAGACCTGGCAGGTGCGCATCGAAGAGCGGGAGCCGCTGGACGAGGCTCGCATCGCTCGGCTGGGCACGCTCGAGACCGATACCGCCCGGCAGGTCTTCGCCGACGAGCTCGAGGGGGCCGGTGAGGTCGACTTCGCCGATTACGTGCGCGCTGAGGCCGCGTTCCACGAGCAGCCGAATGAGGTCACCCGGCAGACGCTGCGCGCAGCCACCTCGCTCGTGCCTGCATGGCAACGCGCCCAGGTCGCGCGCGCGGCGATCGAAGGGTGCGCTCGGGAGCAGTGCCCGGGAGCATGGAGCGCCCTGCCCGTCTCGAGTGAGCCGCGCTGGCGCAGCTGCCAACGCTGCGGTCAGACGGTGACCTTCTGTGACTCGCTTCGTGAAGCGCGTGCGCTCGAGGCGCCGCTGGTGCTCGAGCCCGCGCGGCCGCGGCGACCTGACGACCTGGCGCCGAGCGTGCTGCGTTCGTGACAGCGGACGAGGCAAAGCCTCGAGGGGGCCGGTCTCTGTTCGACCACGGCGCTGCCGAACGTGAATCAGCCCCTCTTGCGCGAGGTTTCGTTCTTTTGAGAATCGAACGTCACTCCAGCATCGAATAGCGATGCTGCAATGACGCTCGATTCAAACCAGCGCCGCCAACCGCGGCTCGAGCGACTTCTCGAGCTCGGTGATGGCCTTGGCGAACCCGTCGATGCCTTCCTGCAGCTTGTCCTTCGCCATCGAATCGGCGGCGTGCATGCGCTCGAAGTCAGCCTTCTCGAGGTGAATCTTCTCTTCGCCCTTCGACTTCGCGGCCGCGG
Organism: uncultured Myxococcales bacterium; assembly: GCA_903911905.1. Classification (GTDB taxonomy): domain Bacteria; phylum Myxococcota; class Myxococcia; order Myxococcales; family Myxococcaceae; genus Xiheilimnobacterium; species Xiheilimnobacterium phototrophicum. The sequence continues at coordinate 10,944 of CAIWFK010000752.1, read as the reverse complement.
CGTCGAGCTTCTTGGGCAAGGTCGCGGTCGAGGCCTCGAGCTCGGCGAGCAGCTTGGGCGCGATGGTGAGCAGGTCGCAGCCGGCGAGCTCGGTGATCTCGCCCACGTTGCGGAAGCTCGCGCCCATCACCTCGGTCTGGTACCCGTGGCGCTTGTAATAATTGAAGATTCGGGTGACCGAGAGCACGCCCGGGTCTTCCGCGGGCGCGTACGAGGTCTTGCCGGTGCTCTTCAAGTACCAATCGAGAATGCGGCCCACGAAGGGGCTGATGAGGGTGACCTTGGCCTCGGCGCACGCCACCGCCTGGTGGAAGCCGAAGAGGAGCGTCAGGTTGCAGTGAATGCCTTCGCGCTCGAGCACCTCGGCGGCCTTGATGCCTTCCCAGGTCGAGGCGAGCTTGATGAGAATGCGGTCCTTGCCGATGCCGTGCTTCTCGTACATCGAGATGAGATCGCGGGCCTTGGCGATGCTGCCCTCGGTGTCGAACGACAGGCGAGCGTCGACCTCGGTGCTGACGCGGCCGGGCACCACCTTGAGAATCTCGAGGCCGAACTGCACCGCCAGGCGATCGACCGCGCGCTTCACCTGGCCTGCAGGGGTGCGATCGACGCTGTTCTCCTTCGCCCACTTCAACGCGGCGTCGACCAGCCCCGAGTACTGCGGCATGGCGGCGGCAGCGGCGATGAGCGACGGGTTGGTGGTCGCGTCGCGCGGGTGGAACTTGTTGATGGAAGCAAAGTCTCCGGTGTCGGCGACGACGACCGTGTACTGCTTGAGCTGTTCGAGCGCGCTGGGCATGGCGCGCACGTAACCGCGAAAGCGCGCGTCACCGCAAGCAGGGAATCACCGGCGCACCACGTAACGCACCGAGGCCAGCACCGCTCCCGATTCGTCTTCGAGCTCGAGCCGGTGCGCGCCCACGGTCGCCGGCACGCGACCGGTGTAGGGCGCGGTGAGGGGCCGCAGCGTCTTGCCGTCGAGCACCACCCGCAGCGCGCCGTGAGAAGGCGCCGCCCGCACCCGCAGCGGAATGGCCTGGTCGGCCAGGGGCAGATCGTCGAGCAACCGGAACTCGTCACCAGTGCGCGGGTGCAACACGGTCACCTGGTCAGACGGCGTGGAGCCGGTGCACAGCGCGGCCAGCCACGGCTCACGGGCCAGGCCCTCGTTGTGGGCCCAGTCGTAGAAGTCGAGCCCCAGGTCCACCAGGCGCCCTTCGCTGGCGGCCAGGGCCAGGCAGCGGCGCTCGAGCTCTGGCGTCAGGTGCTCGGCCAGCCCCACGTGCATCTCGCAGGTCGCCGCCGGGGCCGTGCCCGAGAGGAAGTGCTCGTCCATCGCGGCGGGGCACCCCGGGCCTGCCAGCTTCCCCGACAAGGGGCAGATGTGCGCCACCTCGAGCCCGCGCTCGTCGACCAGGGGCGCGGGTGACAGGTCGTGCATCGCGCGGGTCATCACCCGCTTGAAGATGGGGCCGGCGCCGGTGATGCCGCTGACCTGCACCATGGGCGTGCCGTCGAAGTTGCCGGCCCACACGGCCACCGTGCGCTCGTGGGTGTAGCCGACCGTCCAATTGTCCGAATACCCCTTGCTGGTGCCGGTCTTCGCCGCGACGGGGAACGGCAGGCGCAGGGCGTTGTCGAGACCGAACGCGCGCGCGCGAGCGGCGTTGTCCGAGAGCACGTGGGTCACCAGCGCGGCGGCGCGCGACTCGGCGACGCGGCGGCTCGACAGCTCGGCGTGCAGCGGCAGCTCGGAGCCATCGGCCCGGTACGCGTGCAGCACCGGAACCAGCGGCTCGAGCACCCCTCCGCGCGAGAGCCCGGCGTAGGCGCGCGCCGCTTCCCACAGCGAGACCTCACCGTTGCCCAGCGCCAGCCCCAGCCCGTAGTGCTCGGCGCTGGCGGTCAGCGCGAAGCCGGCCTTGTGCAGGGCATCGAGCGAGGTCTGCAGGCCGATCTCCTCGGCCACCCGCACCGCCGGCACGTTGTACGAATTGGCCAGCGCCTCGCGCGCGCGCACCGGGCCGTGCAAACGTCGGTCATAGTTCTTGGGCGCATAGGTGCCCCGGGCCGCGCCGAAGGCCGTCTCGAGATCGGGAATCACCGTGGCGGGGGTGAAGCCCCGACGGAACGCCTCGGCGTAGACGAAGGGCTTGAGCGCCGAGCCCGGCTGCCGCTTCATCTGCACGCCGTCGTTCTGCCCGCCGATGGCGGCGTTGAAGAAGTCGGCCGAGCCCGCGTAGGCCAACACCTGGCCCGAGGCGTTGTCGACCACCAGGGCCGCCGCGCTGCCGACCCGCCGCTCGGTGAGCCTCTTCAGTTCTTCGGCGATCTGCTCCTCGACCCTGGTCTGCAGCGAGGAGTCGAGTGAGGTCTGCACCACCGCCGCGTCGGCCAGGCCCCAGGCCTCGAGGTGCGAGGCCACGTACTGCACGAAGTGCGGCGCACGAAACGCGCTCTCGAACGGGGTCACGTCGAGTGCCGTGACCCGCGCCCCCTGCACCTGCTCGCTGGACGCCAGCCCCGTCTTCTCGAGCCGCGAGAGCACCCAGCGACGGCGCGCCTCGAGTGCCTCGGGCCGACGCCACGGGTTGTAGAGCCCGGGCCCGCGCGGAATGGCGGCCAGCATCGCCGCCTGGCCCAGCGAGAGGTGCCGGGTCGCCTTGCCGAAGTAGAGCTGGCTGGCCGCTTCCAACCCGAAGGTCGAGTTCCCAAAGGGCACGCGGTTCAGGTACTCGGTGAGGATCTGCTGCTTGCTCAGGTGCGCCTCGAGCCGCAGCGCCCACGCGGCTTCCTGCGCCTTGCCCAGGAACGTTCGCTCGCGCGGCACCAGGGTGCGGGCCAGCTGCTGGGTGATGGTCGAGCCGCCCGCCACCAGCCGTCGCGCGCGCAGGTCCTGCCACGCGGCGCGCAGCACGGCCGAGGGAGAGACGCCCAGGTGCGAGAAGAAGCGGTGATCTTCGGCCGCCAGGAACGCCGTGCGCACCTCGAGCGGAATCTCGTCGGCCCTCAGCGGCGTCGAGCGCCCGTCCTGCGTCGAGCGTAGTTCCCGCAGCAGCGCCCCGTCGCGATCGAGGATCTTGACCGAGGTCAGCGGCCGCTCGGCGAGCAGCTCGGGCGGGAGCGGCGCGGCCACGAAGGCGCAGAGGGGCGTCAGCGCCACCAGCGCCAGCACCACCCCGCCCTGGAGCAGCCGCCGCTGCACCTACTTCACGCTCACCGACGTCGGCAGCGTGACCGTCACCGAGCCGCCTTCGCTGCGACCCCAGGCCTCGGGCTCGTACATCAGCGTGCCCTTGGCGGGCTTGAGCAGGAAGGTGCCCGGCGTCGTCGCGCGGGCCACGAAGCTGACCACGTGCACGCCGGGCGGCAGGGTGTCGGCGAAGGCGATGACCTTCGAGTCGCGGTACTCGAGGTGGTTGAACGGGCTCCAGAACGCGTACGCCCAGGGGTTGCCCGCGGCGTCGGGGTCGGCGCTGCCCGGCTCGCCGTCGCCCGCGTTCTCTTCGTCACCCACCGGGCCCCGGCCTTCGTCATCGGGGGCGCTCTTCAGCTTGGCGGTGGTGGCCAGCGAGGTGTCGACCGGCTCGAGCCCCGCGGGCAACGGCACCTCGAACGCGGTCCAGTACCGCTGCTGGTTGCTCGCCACCCGCAGCCGCACCCGCACCAGCTCACCCGCCGTGAAGGCCAGCGTCTGCCCGCCACCCTCGTACGGCTCGAACCAGCGCTGTACGAACAAGCCGTGGTCCACCGACTTCGTGGGCAGCGTCTTCGGCGCGTAGCGCATCAACGCGGAGTAATAGAGAACGCCGGTGCCTTCCTTGGCGAAGGTGAGCTTCTGGTCGCTGCCGCCAGCCTGCGCGAGCAGGTCCTTCATCGGCACGGTCTTCTGCTGCGCCGCGAGCGAGCGCCCCTTGAAGGGCTGCTCCATCAGCGACACGGTCCCCAGCGTAAGCGAGCCGGTGAAGTCGGGGGTGTCGCGTTCCTTGGTGCGCAGCACTTCGGTGAGCCCAAGCAGCGACCACGCCGCTTCCTGCGTCGAGCGCCACTCGCCGTTCCCTTCGCGAACCGAGGTGAGGTAGCGCGCAAGCTTGCCCACGTACGGGTGGTCGGGCGCGATGTCGGTCAGGGCCTGCAGCACCACGCCGGTGGTGCGGGTGTCGCTGTTGAAGAACGTGGCGTAGGTCGCCGAGTTCACCTCTTCGAAGTGCACGCCCTTGGCGCTCTCCTTGGAGTTGTTGAGGATCTCCTTGAGCAGCTCTTTGGCCTGCGCCTTGTCACCCTTGCCCACGAACATCGCGTTGGCCAGCAGCGCGCGGCCGAACAGCGAGAGCTTGGCGCGGTTGGTGAAGAGCTCGGCGTAGGTCGACGGGCGCGGCTTCTTCATGCGCGCCAGCACGTAGCTGGCGAAGACCCGCGTCTCCTCGCCGCAGGAGCGCTCGCAGGGGTGGCAGGTGCCGCCCGCGACCTTCGCCAGGTTCTGTTCGGCGCGCTCGAGCTGCCGGCTGGGCACCTCGAAGCCGACCTCCTTCGCGCGGTACAGCGCCATCGTCGCGTAGGCGCTCGACCAGGAATCGCTGCAGGTGGAGTCGGGCCAGTAGTGGAAGCTGCCGTCGTCGGCCTGCAGCGCCAGAATCGACTTCACGGTGGTGCTGATGACCACGTCGGGGTCGCGCTGGTCGGACACGTCGAGCGTGCTGAAGAGGTAGCGCCGCAAGAGCGCGGTGAACTCGGCGTTCTTCTCGAGCTTCTTCTGGTCGGGCCCCGGCCACGGCACCTTGAACTGCCCGGCCAGTTCCCGCAGCGCGATGAAGGGCACCAGGCGCGAGCTCTGCTGCTCGAGGCAGCCGTACGGGTATTCGATCAGCTGCTGGAAGCCGCGATCGAAGCCCGCCATGGCGGTCGACGACATGGTGACCGTCAGGCCGCCCAGGTCGGGCCACACGTCCTTGGGAGCCACCAGGCCCTCGACCTTGCGATCGGTGGTGTCGCCGTAGGTGGCGACCGCGTCGAACTCCACCGGCAGCTCGATGGGCAGCGTCTCTTTCACGCCGTCGTTGTCGGTACCCGAGATCACCTTGAAGGTGAAGGTCGCCGGCCCCGGCCGTGTACCCTTGAAGCCGAAGCGCACTTCCTTCGGGCTGCCCTCGGCGATGACCACCTTCTGCTGCGCGGGCCCGGTCAGCTGCGCGCCGCCCTCGACCTGCGCGGTCACCGTGGCCTCGCCGGCGGTCGCGCCGTGCGCGTGCACCACCACGCCGGCCTCGAACACGTCGTCCACTCTCGCGAAGCGGGGCAGCGCAGGCAGGGCCATGACCGGCTTGTTCACCTGCACCGAGGTGTCGGCGCTGCCGAAACGGTCTGCCTGGGTCAGCACCACCGCCATGATGCGGTAGGTGGTCAGGTTGTCGGGCAGCTGAAAGCTGGCCTTCGCGTGCCCGTCGGTGAGCACCACCGTGGGGTTGAAGTACGCGGTGGTCTTGAAGTTCGAGCGAATCGACACCCCGTCGCCACCCGCGCCACCGCCGCCGCCCGGCCCTTCACCCTTCTCGCCGTAGCTGCGCATGCGCACCAGGTGGAGCAGCGGCTCACCCAGGCGCACCGAGAGCGGGCGATCGGGGAACATCGCCGCGATGGGGTCAGGCACGGTGTAGTCGGTCAGCCGCAGCACCGACTCGTCGACCGCGTAGAGCGTGACCTCACCCGAGGCCGGCTTGCCCGCGGCGTCCTTCACCTCGAGGCTGACGGCGACCGTGTCGCGGGGCCGGTAGTCTTTCTTGTCGGTGGTCACCGTCACCGCGAGCCGCTTCGACTTCTTCTCGACGTTCAGCTTCACCAAGCCGATGCGCGCGTTGGGGCGCCCCGGGTCTTCCCCGCTCTCGACGCCACCCTTTGCCAGGCGCGGCCGCATGGTGAGCACGCCCGCGAACACGTTGGGCACCATCTCTTCGGTGATGGGCACCTCGACGGTGACCACCGAGCCCTTGAGCTCGACCAGCCGGCGCGAGAGCACGCCTTCGCGCTCCACCGTCACCAGCGCGCGCGCCTCGGGGTACGGCGACTTGATGAGCACCCTGGCGACGTCGCCCACGTCGTACGAGGTCTTGTCGGTGACCAGCTCGACGCGGTCGGTGTCGGCGCGCTGCCAGGCCACCCAGTCGGACCCGGTGGCATAGACCCCCAGCGAGCTGGAGTGGGTGCGCCCCTGCTCGTCCTTCACGGTGGCGTGCACGATGAAGAAGCCGGCAGTGGTTGGCTTGAACTTGCACGGCACCACGTCGGCGGTGCTGGTCAGCTCGCAGGCTGCGACCTGCTGCTCGTCGGGCTCGGACACGGTCGTGAAGCCGCCGCTGGCGTCCTTCTTCTTCACCGACTTCCAGGTGCGCGCGGTCACCGTCACCTGCACCTTCTTGCCCACCGTGCGCTTGCCCTCGGGGTCGACCGTCAGTGTCTCGAGCCCGTATTCGGTGCCGACCTTCATGAACGAGGTCGGCGCGCGCAGGCCCACGTACGCGCTCGCCGGGTGGACCGTGTACGCCAGGCGGCCAGCGACCGACTGCCGGTTCACGTCGGTCACCTCGGCCTCGAGCGTGTAGTGGTACGGCTTCTCGCCCGGCGCCTCGGTGGTGCCAGCCTTCACGTGCACCGCGCCCGTCGCGTCGGCGCGGCCGTCACCCGACGAGAAGAAGCTGGTCGACTCGCGGGGGGCGTTGTCGTCCCACCACCAGGTCTCTTGCGCGAAGGTGAAGTCGGGCGCCGACGGCGTGCTGAACGAGAACGAGCTGCGGCTGACGTTCCAGTGCGTCTTCGCGTCGTTCATCGCCCCGCCGAAGAGGTAGCGCGCGAACACGTCGCCTTCCAACGCCTCGCCGGCGAGCAGCGACGTCTTCTTGCTCTCGACGTCGACGCGGAACTGGGGCGCCCGGTATTCCTCGACGCGGAAATCGGCGCTGACCCGCAGCGAGCCGTTGGGCAGGGTCGCGGTGCCCGACAGGGTGAACGTGCCGGTGGGAGCGTCCTTCGGAATGGTGGCCTTCGCCGAGAAGGCGCCGAACGTCGAGAGCTTCAGCTTCTGGGTCGAGATGGCGTCGCCGTGCGAATCGGACACCACCAGGTCGATGGCCGTGCCTTCGGCGGCCTGCTTGAGCTCGCCGAGCACGCGGTAGCGCACCACGCCCTTGAGGAACACGTCGTCTCCAGGGCGGTACACGCCGCGGTCCGTGAAGGCGAAGCCGGCGGTGTCGGGGCGCTCGGCTTCCCACCCCTGCGAAAGGCTGAACTCGTACGGCTCGACGCCGTCGGCCCAGCTGTTGGCGGTGACGCTGACGTCGCCGTCCTTCTGCGCGACCACCAGGGCGAACGGGTATTCCCACGAGTTCTTCGGGTTGCGCAGCTTGAGCGCCACCGCGCCGGGCACGTCGGCCAGGCCTTCGGCGTTGGTCTTGCCTGCCCACAGCGAGGCGCCGGTCTCGTCGAGCACGCTCACGTCGCAGTCGGCCACCGGCGCGCCGTCGGACATGCGCGTCACCCACACCAGCGACGACTTCGGGGCGATCTTGATGTGCGCGGCCAGGTCGGTCACCTGCACCACGGTGCGCTCGCCCTCGGACTTGTACTCGAGGTCGGGCGAGTTCACGTTCACCAGCGCGAAGCCGCGCGTCGCGTCGTTCCCCAACACCTTGTTCAGCGCCAGCCGGTTCACCCGCTGCTCATTGCGCGGGAAGAGCAGCGACTGCACCTCCGAGAAGTCGGCAGGGCGGGTGATGAGGGCCCGCGACTGGTACTCGGGCTTGCTGAGCACCTGCGCCAGCTCGGCCAGCGACAGCTTCCACATCTGCACCGTCAGCGTCTTGAGGTTCGTGACCTCGATGGGCAGGGTCGGCGCCTGGGTGGTCGCTTCGATGAGCCCCAGGAACCCGCCGGTGGTCAGCCGCGGGCGGAGGTCGGCGGTGGTGAGGGTCGCCGAGCGGCCAGCTGAAGCGCTCTGGCCGAAGACGTCCTTCACGCCGGGAGCCAGCTCGACCGTGTAGCGGGTGCCCGGCTTGAAGGTGCCGGTCACGCTGACCCGCGGGGTCTCGTTGACCGAGTCCTGGTCGGGGGTGGTCACCTCGGCGTTGTCCCAATCGAGCTCGACCGCGGGCGTCACCTTGAGCCGGTCCTTCAGCGAGGCCACGTCGAGCGCGTTGCTGGCGGGGATCACCAGCGGCCCCCACGAGCACTGCGAGTCGCTCAGGCAGAAGCGCGGCTCGTCCACCGTCAACGGGCCGTAGGTGCGCCACGACAGCGCGGCCGGCCTCACCATGGGCAGTGGGCCCTGGGTCCCGTGCAACAGCGCGTCGAGCACCAGGGTCACCGTCGCGTTCAGCGGCAGCGACTTCGTCGGCTTGAGCGTCACGCGGGTCTGCTGGTTGCGGTACCCGCGCTGCTCGTCGGTCAAGGTGTCGTGCGTGCCAGGCGGCTGCTTCCCGCGGCGCTCGTCTTCGATCGAGCTCACCTTGGCCACGTCGAGCTGGGCGCTCGCACCGTTGACCTGGAAGTCGAGCGCCTTCTTGAGCTCGGCCGCGTCGACCGGTTGGTTGAAGAGCAGCTCAAAGCTCGTGTCGGGCGTCACCCAGGCGAAAGTGCGCGCGGGCAGCACCGACTGCAGCTCGAGCGCGGGGGTCGAGAACTGCCACGAATAGTCCGCGGCGAGCGTGGTGCCGTCGAGCGCCGTGAGCCCCTTGTTCACCACCACCGTGAAGGTCGTGGAATACGGCACCAGGCCTTTGGGCACGAACTCGACCGAGGCCGACCCCAGCCAGCGCCACTCACCTTCGAGGTGCGGGGTGATGGTGGCGAAGGGCTTCGCGGCGTCGGCCGCCGCTTCGACCATCTCCAGGCTCTTCACCGGGCTCGAGAAGGTGACCGTCGGGCGCACCTCTCCCTGCTGGGCCCCCTGGGGTCGGGCCACCACCACCGTCAGGGACTGACCCGCGCCGGGCAGCGCGTCTGGCGGCACCTCGAGCGGAGGCGGCACCGGCAGCGGCTGAAGGGTGCGCGACGCTGACCCAGCCCCCACCGGCTTGGTGGCGGGCGTGGGCTGCGACTCACCGCAGGTGCAACCGGTGACAACGACTCCGAGAACCACGACGAAGAGGTGACGCATGGTCATGAGCGGGCTTCCCGGGTGATGAGGGCTGACCGGCTGTACTCCAGTCGGTCGCCGCGGTCATCGATGACACACGTCTTCCCTCGACCCACCAGCACCGCGCAGGCACGCGGGTTGCTCACCTGATCTGCGTCGTCCCACCCTTCCCCGACGGGCTGCCCCATGCGCTCACTCACCCTCGCGACCCTTTGTCTGTGTGCCTGCGGGCAGCTCGCGCCGCCTTCCGACGTCCGAATCGATCAGCTGGTGGTCGAGAGCCCGGGAGACACGTACGCCCAGCGCACCAGCGTGCAGCTGCGCGCCTGGGGGCTCTATTCTGATGGGCACCGCGCGGACCTGACGACCGCTGTGTCGTGGAGCTCGAACGACGAGTCGGTGGTGCAGGTCACCAGCGGCGGCGTCGCGCTCTTCAAGGGCGTCGGCCACGCCACCCTCACCGCGTCGTACGGCCTGGCGAAGGGCGTGACCCGGGTGACCTCGACCGCCGTCCCGCTGAGCTCTCTGGCCATCACCGGCATCGCGCAGGTGCCCGCTGGCCTGACCCTGCAGCTCAAGGCCACCGCGACCTGGGCCGACGGCACGGTCAGCGACGTCACCACCGCCTCGGTGTGGACCAGCTCGAGCACCGACGCCACCGCGGGGCTCGGCGGGGTGTTCACCGGCCGGCATCAGGGCGGCGTGACCGCCCAGGCCAGCTATGGCGGGCAGGCCGCGACCTTCGACTTCAACGTCACCCCGGCGCTGTTCAGCGACCTGGCCATTCGCAGCCCGAGCGGCGCGTTGCACGTCGGCGACCTGCAGAACCTGCAGTTGATCGAGCGCCTGAGCGACGGAACCGAGCGCGACGTGGCGGCGATGGCGACCTGGAAGTCGTCTGACCCGACGGTGCTCACGGTGCAGGCGGGTGCGGTGAGCGTGCTCACGAATGGCAGCGCGCTGATCTCGGCGAACTGGGAGACCCACCCGGCCTCGCTGCCCCTGACGATCAGCGATCGGATCATCGGAGGGGTGACGGTCAGTACGCCTGCCCATCTGGCGAAGGGGCTCGACGTGCAGGCCGTGACCCGCGTGCAGTTCACCGACGGCACCGAGATGGACGGGGCCGGCATCGTGGCCGTGACCGCCAGCGACCCGAGCGTCGCGTCGGTGTCGAGCGCTGGGCTGGTGCACGCCCTCGCCGAGGGGACGGTCATGCTGCGCGCCAGCCTCGCCGGGGCCCACGCGGAGTCCGCCCTCACCATCGACCCGGCTCTGCTGCAGTCACTGACGGCCTCGCTGCCCGGCGGCCGAATGCACCTGGGGCAACACGCGACCTTCACCGTCACCGGGCACTATTCCGATCACGCTGCGGTGAATCTCACCTCGATCGCGAACTTCACCTCGCACGCCGGGTATTCGATCGGCATCGCGAACGACGTCGCCACGCTGACGCCCTCGTTTCCCGGTACCGCCATCATCCAGGCCGAGGTGTCGGGGCTGTATGCGACCATTCCGCTCGAGTTCACCAACGCGACGATTTCGGGCGTCGAGGTGGCGCCCAAGGCGAATGTCGCGTGGCAGTACGAGGCCTTCGCGACGTGGAGTGATGGCGCGCGGACGTGCGTGACGGAGCTGGGCGAGTGGTCGGGTGACGCCGTGAAGGTCGCGGCCGTCGGGTCGGCGCCGGGTGAGCGCGGGGCGGTGTTGGTGAAGGCCGGTGGCGCGCTGATGGTGTCCGTCGCGGTCGATGGGGTGACTGGGCAGCTGGCGGTGATGGTGCCGGTGTCGCAGTAGGCTGGCCTGAGGGGTGGCAGATC
>CAIWFK010000751.1 GCA_903911905.1 uncultured Myxococcales bacterium | reverse complement strand
GGGCCAGGTGCTCGCGCACGACTCGCGCGACCTTCGCTTCCAACGTCTCGGCCTCGGGCCGTCTCTTGGTCATCCACCAGAAGTCACACGCGCCGACCTGGACCTCAACCCACCCCCTGAACGGTTACCGTCCTTCAGCCGTCCCTTCGCCTCGGCCTCCTGGTCGACGAGCGCCGAGTACTCCCTGAGGACCTTCCGTTCCTCCGCCGCCTCCGCGTCGCGCCCGAGGTCCTTCAACCTCGCCACCACGGCCTTCTTCGACACCTTCCCCTTCTCGTCGAGGCACTCCTCCATCAGCCCGCCCTCTCCGCCGTGCTCCTCCTTCAGCTCGTCGAGCTTCTGCTCGAAGGCCGCCAACTCGGCCTCCACGGCTTCGACGGCGGCGCGTTCCTTCGCGAAGTACCGCTCCACGAGCAGCGACGCGGGCACCAGGTCCGACTTGAACTTCTGCTTCCCGACGGTGAAGTCGCACTCCTCCTTACTCTTCTGCTCCTTCGTCTCGACGATGAGCCTCGGCTTCGCGGCCTCGGTCCAGCCCGCGTGTGCGATGAGGTACACGTCGTCCTGCATGGTGGCCGACCAGTAGTCCATCAGGTGCTGGTACACGTCGTACGCGTCCACCAGCTTCGCCTTGCTGAACGTCGCGAGCAGGTCCTCGGACAGCTCCTCGATGAGGTCCTTCGGGTTCTCGCCCTTCTTCAGACCGTGCAGGCGCTCGGAGTTCTTCGACTTCCACTTTCCGAACAGCGCAGTCACCGACTTGTTGAAGGTGATGAACTCCTCATGCGCGAAGATCGCTGCCTTCAGCTCGGCCGGAGCCACCTTCAGCTTGCTGTACCCGGGCCGCCCAGCCGACTCGAACAGCATCGAGCGCACGCCGGGGAAGACCTTCCAGTACCGCTCAAGCGCGTCCAGGTCCCGGTCTGGAATGCCGCCACGGAGGTGCGCGTCGATGTCCTGCAGGTCCTCAGGCTCCGAGCTGTCGATGTAGCGCGGCAGGTTCAGGTTGAAGTTGTTCTTCTCGTCGCCAATCTCAGACATCGGGACCAGGCGCGAGTAGCGCGGCACCTCCAGCTCGCGGGTGAACGTGTCCACGATGCGGTGGAGGTCCTGCTCGCGGAGCCGGTTCTTGTTCCCGTCCTTGATGAAGCCCTTCGACGCGTCGACCATGAAGATGCCCTTGCGGTTCTGGGCGTTCTCCTTGTCGAGCACCACGATGCACGCGGGGATGCCGGTGCCGTAGAACAAGTTGGCGGGCAGGCCGATGATGCCCTTGATGTACCCGCGCCGGACGACCTCGCGGCGAATGGTGGCCTCCGCGCCGCCACGGAAGAGCACGCCGTGCGGAAGGATGATGGCCCCCTTGCCGGTGCTCTTGAGCGACGTGAGCACGTGCAGCAAGAACGCGTAGTCGCCGTTCTTCGGAGGCGGCACGCCCAGCTCGAACCGCTTGAACTCGTCGGCATCGGGGTTGAGCCCGTTGGACCACGCCTTGGTCGAGAACGGCGGGTTCGCCACCACGAAGTCGAACGTCTTCAGCCCGCCCTTGTCCTTGAAGTGCGGCGCGGCCAGCGTGTTGTCCTTCCACACCTCGGCCGTGGTGCAATCGTGAAGGATCATGTTCATCTTCGCGAGCGCCCACGTGGCGTTATCCATCTCCTGGCCGTACGTGGCGAGCTCGTTGCCGGACTGGTGCCGCGCTTCGGCCCAGGCCTTGAGCAGCAGCGAGCCCGAGCCGCACGTGGGGTCGTAGATGCTTTGCGAGGACTTCGCGTTGGGCCCAATGCCGATGACGCGGGCCATGATGCGCGAGACCTCGGCCGGCGTATAGAACTGCCCCTTGCTCTTGCCCGATTCGGTGGCGAAGTGCCGCATCAGGTACTCGTAGGCGTCGCCGAGGAGGTCGTCGCCTTCGGCCCGGTTCCCACGGAAGTCGAGCGCGGGCGTGTCGAAGATGGAGACCAGGTTCGACAACCGGTCCACCATCTCCTTGCCCTTGCCCAGCTTGGAGTCGTCGTTCCAGTCAGCCTGGTCGATGACGCCCTGCAGACCGTTCGCCTCGGCGAGGCGGCTGACCACCTTCATCATCCCATCGCCGATGTCCTTCTGGCCCTTCAGCGCCACCATGTCGGCGAAGCTGCCGCCCTTCGGGACTTCGAGCTGGCCGTCCTTCTTGCCTGCCCACTTGTCCGAGACGTACTTCACGAACAACAGCACCAGGACGTAATCCTTGTACTGCGACGCATCCATGCCACCGCGCAGCTCGTCGCAGCTCTTCCAAAGCGACGAGTAGAGTTCCGACTTCTTGATGGGCATCCGCACCCCTCCACCAGCGTTTGTACCCTACGCACGTCACGCCAGCGCGACGACGTTGTCTCGGGAGCAATGCATCAATCTTCCCGCGAAGACTCGAGGACCGCGCGAGCAAGCGCCGGCAACTCCACGCGGATGCGCAGGGCGAGAAGAACGCCGGATGCGGCGCTCAGGACGGCCGCCTCCGTCGGCTTGAGTTTGCACAAGCGCGCGAGGTTGGTCATCGCTGGGTGAGGCAACACCAGCCCCACGACCTCGAAGAGCGGGTCGGCCGCATCGACCAGAGCGCCGACCGCGGCGCGGCCTTTGAGCACGGTCATGATTTCGGAAACCTCGGGCGCCATCGCGGCGGTAGCGCCATAGCGGTTCGCAGCAGCGAGCAAGGCGGTCGGCGGCGCCTCCCTTGGTCGCTCGCTGAAGCCGGCGATCAACCCGCCCAGCAAAGTCGCGAGGTGCAGCTCAGCCGCTGACGCTTGGTTGGCCTTCGCCGCACCGAAGGTCACCATGCGCGCGAGCGCAGCCTGTTGCGCGTCACGCTCACCTGTCGACTGGCCTGCCGCGCCGGCGGTCCCGGACCCGAGCCCTTCAACGCTGGAACGCGGCAGGACGACCCGAACCGCGTCTTGGGCCGAGCGCCTGTTACGAAATTCCAGGGCAACCAGCGAGCTGACCACGAAGACACCGACGCCGCCCAAGAGCGCGCCGAGCGCTCCAGAGTAAGCCCAGCCAGCGCACGCCCCAAATGCCGCCAGCCCGAACAGGATCCAGCCCCGCCCACCCATGGTGACCTCCAGCAGATTCGACCGCCCGCCTCGAACGAGGTGAACTATCGCGCGAACCACCGAAGCGCGCCCGCTCAAAGCGACGACCGCCCGGAAGCGCTCCGGGCCCGTTGGCAACGCGCGGGAACGATTCCCGCCTCACCGCTCGGTCATGGGAAGCCCGGCGCCAATCCTTCGCACCGGCGGGAGCCGTTCCCGCGGCCCATCGACCTCGCGGCAGCGGTTCCCGCCAGCCGCGCCAGTCCAGGGAACTGGCGCGTCGGAGTTCAGAATCAGCGGGAATTCTTGCTTGCGGCAAGCACATCAGCCGGGCTCATGCCCGTCCACCGCGACGGACGGGTCTCATTCCTCGGACGGTAGGTCGCCGCGCAACCGCCTGAACTGACGCCCGCCGTCGCTGGCACACGCCCTGCTCATCAGTCCTTCGTCGCCGGAACAACCCGGCACATCACCTGGAGGACACCTTGAAGAACAACCCGATGGTCGTCATGCAGCGCAGCATCAACCAGAAGTTCGAGACGCAGGCTCGCCAGGCCGGTCTGGTGTCAGGGCTCTTGCGGCCCGTCGCCGAGGGCCAGTCGATTTACGAGCAGCTGCAGGCGGCCGAGCGAACGCTCCGGACCGAGAAGGAGCAGTGGAACGATGCGGTCGCCAACGTGAACGCCTCGCGCGATGCGTTGGCGGCCAAGGCCGAGGTGCTCTCGTCAGTGACCGACGCCATCGTGCCGCTGATCGAGGC
>CAIWFK010000750.1 GCA_903911905.1 uncultured Myxococcales bacterium | reverse complement strand
GAGTACGCTCTGGCTGAGAAGAAGCGCGTGGTCTACGTGGCGGCGACCCGAGCGCGTGACCTGCTGTTGGTTCCGGATGCGGATGGAGCGGCGTCCATCGCTGCCGTGCTCGCGGACTCGCCTCCCGACGGGACGGTAAGGGAGCTGGAGTCCTGGACCGAGGGTGAGCCCCTGCCGGCGTGGGCCGCTGCTGCAACTCGCGTCGGGTTCAAGTCTCTCCCGAAGGCGGGTGCGTGGGCTGCGTCCGCGCAGGCGTCGTGGGACCGCGCGGTGGCAGCGGCAGGTCGGGGGCAGTTCGCTCCGTTGGCGGTGTCGACCGAGGCGATTCGGGTGGTCGAGGCGGCGCGTGGTGAAGACGAAGACGAGGTCTCGGAGCCGCCCGACCGGGTTCGCACGAGTCGATTTGGTCGGGAGTTTGGTTCGACGGTGCACCGGGCCATCGGGCTCACGCTGCTCGACGGTGGCGTGTCGGTGGTCGAGGCTGTGGCGAGGGCCGCGCGCGAGTGGGGGCTCGAGCAGCATCTCGACGCGGCCGAGAAAGACGTCGAGCGCGCGTTGACGGCGTTGGCCACGCTGGGGGTCATGAGGGGAGAGACCGATGGGTTCGCCGTCGAGTACCCGGTCGCGATGCCGTACCAGGATCAGTTGCTTGGCGGGTTCATCGACCTGGTGGTGACCAGGGGCGGGCTCACGGTCGTCGACTTCAAGACCGACGCTCCGCCGCGAGGGGACCCCGAGAGTGAGTTGCCCGGGTACGCCGAGCAGGTGCGCAGCTACGCGCGGATTCTCGAGGCCGGCGGGCTCGCCGAGGCGGGGAGCGTGAAGACCGCGCTGCTCTTCACGGCCACTGGGGCGGTGAGCTGGATATCGCGGTGAGGCTGGCTGTCAGACCAGAAGGGCGAGGGGTTCTTCTCCACATGACCACGACTACGGCAGGTGAGGCGCAGGGTGCGTTGGCTACCAAGTTCTCGGAATTCCTCGAGAGTGCGTTCGAGTCAGTGCACCTGACCCGGCGTCAGCACTTCGCAGAGAACCCGAGCGCCCGGCCCACGCCCGCCGATGTCGAGAGCATCATCCGCAGCTACGGCAATCAGAACGCCGTCATCGCCGGCGCGGCCAATCTGGTTCCGGGGCCCTGGGGCGCGCTCACCATCGTGCCCGAGATGACCATGGTCATCCGGAATCAGATTCAGATGATCTACGACGTGGGCGTGGCGCACGGGAAGGAGGCGCACCTCGACGGCAACACGCTGCTCGCGGTGTTCTCGAGCGTGCTCGGCGGGGGCGCCATCAGCCTGGTGACCGTGCGCGGCGGGAAGTTGCTGCTGCGGCGCGCATCGCTGCGGGTGATGCAGCAGGTGATCGAATGGCTGGGGGGGAAGATTGCCCAGCGCGTGCTGAAGTCGTTCCTCGCTCGCTGGGTGCCGATTGTCGGTGCTGGCGCGATGGCGCTGTGGGCAAGGCAGTCGACGATCTCGATGGGGCGCGAGGCCGCGGCGCTGCTCGAGAAGCCGATTGGTCGGGAGGAGTGAGGAGCGGCACCCTCTTCCAACGTCGGCGCTGGGACAGGAGAGGTCATAGTCGCAGCGCGGCCGTACGAACGCGTTCCATTTCGCACCTGCTCGCGTCAACATGACGAAAGGCAGGAGTGAATCCGTCGGGCGAAGGGGATGCCGCGCGGCTCTCAGCGTGTTGGCCGAACGGATCAGCTGGCGTTGAGACCGAGGGTCGGGGGCACGATGACGAACGTGAAGCTGAGTGGTGGGGTCGAGGGCAAGGGCATGAACCCGAAGCTGGAGCTCCTGCTCGAAGAGGTTCTGCGATCGTTGCCCAGTGATGTTCGCGATTTCCAAAAGGAGGTCGTGGGTCACCTCGTTGACGCCTTGATTGGTCATGAGGGTCGCGCGTTGCTCCTTCATTTGGTCGACGAGGCCGCGGGTGCGTCGTTGAGGGGCGACCTGACGGTTGCGAAGTGGACGTTGACGAGGGCTAGCGATGACGCGGGTCCTGTCGCGATGTTCCGCGAGCGTATCGACGCCGTGCTGAAGCCGGTGATTGAGAAGCTGTCGACGAGTTCCATCAAGGGACAAAAGGGGCCGCTGGCGCATGCCGAGGCTCTGGGTCTTGCGGCGGGGGTTCTCAAGCAAGCAGGAGTAGCCGAGGTCGTCCCACCCCAGGTTCTCGAGGTCGTCGACAACATTCGAGGTCTGGACCTTGGCCGGCTTCAATCGATGTTTGGGAAGGCACCAGCTGACGGCGTCGTGGCTGCCGTCCTTGGCCTCGCCATCAGCACCGCCGTCAATGCGTCCCGCTACAATCGCGGGCAGATTCGCTGGGACGACGCGATCGACTCCGTCGTGGGAGACACGATCAAGGCCGGGCTCACCGGTATCATTCTTTCTGGCATCGCGGGCGGATTGGCGCTGGCACCTCCGCTCGCCATTGCGGTCTCAGTCATTCTCGCGCCGATTGTCTACGGCGTTGTCTCTGCCGTGCTCGATCAAGTCTACGAGCGGCTGCTCGGTGGAGAATTGATCGCCGAGGCGCGATCCATTCACGTGAACTACCTCCAGGTTGCCGAGGCCTTGCAGCGCGACATCTGGCCGCGCTTGAAGCGGCTCGCGCAGCTCGGCGTGTTGGTGGACGAGTTGAGTCGGCTGGCGGCGACTCCGGAAGGACGAGCCAAACTCGCCAGACTGGTTGACGCTCGCGTTTCCAAGACGCTTTCGCGTACAAACTTGCAAGGACTACCGTCGGGCGCCTTCGAGCAACAGGTGCATGGCGTCCTTGAATTGACTGGGACCTCTCCGAGCGCACTTCGCAGCGTGGCCTCATCAGAGGTCCTCCACCTTGCTCGGCTCGTGACCGAGGAATGCGCCCGCCAGCAGGCGGCATCATCCGGGTTCAGACGCTATGACGTGAACGGCGGGATCGAGCGAATCTGCGCGGCCGAACAGATCGTGCCCAGCGAAGACGAGTCCGAGCGAGACAAAGGCGTCAAGGCAATCCTCAAGCACTGCTTTAAGTTGGAGAAGACGAGGGAGTCACCGCAAAACCTTCTCTGCTTCGAGACCGAGTGGTCCGATGATGACGGAGAGAACGAGAAGGCGATTTCATTCAAGGCGACAGACTTCGCTGAAGCCATTTACCTCGTGGCAGCGCTGCAGCACAGCGAGGCCCTGCGCGAGCTTCGACTTCAGGGCATGGAAGCCAGTTCGGAAATTGATGAAGAAACCGCTCTCAATCCGCGGTACCTACCTGGACTCGCTGACGGCTTGAGACGAGGTGAGTACCGGCTCTTCACGTATCGGAATAGCGTGATGAGGGGCAAGCCATTCTATATCGCGGTGCCCGCGACAGTTGAGGCCGCCGAGGAGCAGTGTCAGAGGCTGAAAGAAGATCTTCCGCGATTCAATATTCGCTTTGAGCGACGAGCCAGCCTCCTGGAGAGTCTGCGGCCCATTGAGCAACTCGGCGATGTCGACGAGCTCACGCTTCACGGCGAACGTGTCGAGGCCCTCGAATTCTATACGGCCACCTGGCGCTTCGAGCGGGAAGATGGAATTTCCTATTCCTCGAGGGAAGCCTACTTTCACAACCTCAAAGAGGCGAAGGCCGGGTTCGCGCGCGTCCACCAGCAAAGTCCCTTGGTTGGTGTACGGCCCGGTCCACTCGTCTTGTCACCGCGGCTCAAGAGGCGGCTGTCCGACCCAGATCGGCCGATCAAGCAGGAGGATCTTTTCCTTCTTCAGAACGAGCTCATCGGATGTCTCGGCGAAGGGCTCATCATGCATGACGCCCTGGCCAACGCGGCCGAGAGTCGCATTGCAAAGGTCGCGGGAGCCGGTGTCGTCGTAACGTTCTGGTGGACGTTGTCGGGGCATACTCGGCAGGAGTTGATCGGTGCATTGAAAGATGCCAGCGTTCAGCAAATGCTTCGGTATGAACTGATGGAGGCGCTGATGCAGATTCAGCGACTCCACGTTTCAAGTCATCCTTTCTTCGAGGCGACGCTGCGAAGTCGAGTCGCCCAAGGACGCGAGCAGGCAGGCCTCAAGGAGACTCAGGCGTTCGAGTCGTAGAGGGCTATGCGGACGACCTCCAGAGCCACCTTTCGACTGTCGTCTCGCTCTTAGATCGGAAACTCGAAGGCCATCAGATACGCCAGCGTCGAGATGGCCTTGG
This sequence comes from uncultured Myxococcales bacterium, assembly GCA_903911905.1. Taxonomy (GTDB): domain Bacteria; phylum Myxococcota; class Myxococcia; order Myxococcales; family Myxococcaceae; genus Xiheilimnobacterium; species Xiheilimnobacterium phototrophicum. The sequence continues at coordinate 11,958 of CAIWFK010000750.1, read as the reverse complement.
GCAGTGCGCCAGGACTGTTCGCTGGGATTGGCGTGTCCAGTGACGCGGCCGGTTCTCGAAGCGCCATTTCAAGGGTTTCCCGCTCGACACCGGTGAGCAAGACGACGGATCCGGGACGCAGCCTTGGTGCGGCGCCGCGCTCATACCCTCGCGCCTTCCACTCTTCGAAGTCCGCCATGAACTCGATGAATTGACGCTCATCGGCGGTACCGGACCCGCCATCGAGCTTGCGAAGAATCGATCGCGCATTTTCCAAGCTCATGGTCTGAGCGCTCTGCGCTGGCCAGCCCGACGCGGCGACTCGTCGACGGACTTCAACCTCCGCCTCGAGTTCGCTCGAGGAGTTGCTCGCGCTCGGCTTTCCTTTCACTGTGGCGACCCGAGTTCTCAATCCTGGCAGCAGGCCCTCGATCGCGAGAGCACCCAGGCCCGCGCCAACGAGGGCTGATCTCAGTGCTTCGTACCGCCAACCATCTGCCTTCTGAGCGGCTTCGAGCGTGGCGCTCAGCCGCTCGCGGAGCTCTGCGCTGATGGACGACAGTCGAATGTGACGTTGGACAAGTTGGATTGTAGCCGCGAGCGCTACCATGCCCTCGACGTCCGCCCACTGGTCCAGACGTGCGTAGAGGAGTCGCTTGATGAGGGGAAGAAGCGCTGCTTGCGATTGGCGTTGTTCAGCAGCCGCTCTGAGCTGGACTTCGATGCAATCCGCGAGCACCGGTTGGGTCGAGGCGTCAGGGTCCGCTTCCAGTAGCCGGGCAGCATCGCGCGCCAAGAGTGTCGCTTGCTCGTATTCATTCAACGCGAGGGCGATTTGCGAGGCCCGTGCGAGTGCGAGTGCACGAGCTGCTTCCTGGAACTGATGCACTTGGCGCCCCCCCCGGGGCTCCAGGCCAATCTTCCGGAGTTGGTCGAGGGTCACACGCGAAGCTTCAGTCGAAAGGGACGACTGAATCTGAAGCAGGATCGCGCCGACATGGTCCTGCGGGGTTCTGGGGTCGTCAAACTCAGGTACATAGTTCGCAATGGGTCGAGCGCTGGTCGTCGCGCGAGTGACCGCGATCAGCTGAAGGGCATTGAAGACGCGTGGGTCGTCAGCCTTCGCGAGTTCAGCGAGCTGTGCCTCGAGTTCCGCGACAGGCATTGCGCTCGAACGAAGCAAGAGCTGGGCCCGCGACAGCATCCTGACCGCTACTTCATTCTTTGCTTGCCGTGCGTCGTCGAGGGCGAACACAAGGAGCGACTCACGGTGTTCGTCCCTGAAGGCGGCGGCCAAAGGGGCGAATGCAGCCCGCGCAGCGAAGAGAGACGAGCCGCTGCTCGGCATGGAAGATTGAGGGTGAAGCCATTGGTACGCGCAACGAGCTGCAGCCAGCCCACTCTTCGTTCGAAGGGCAGTCCTCCAGTGAGCGGTGATGAGCTGCCTGAGGAGGGAACGAGAGGTCTCTGCCCATCGCTCTGGTCGCTGGAGCTCGGCATACGCCTCCTCGACCAGTCGGCAGACCTTCGCGGCGTCGCCAGTCGCGGCTGCTGGCTCTGCAAGGAGCCAGAGGCTGTTTGCGAGTTCGGCGCCGTCGCTTGCATCGGCATCGAGCGCACGGGCTGCGTCCAATGATTCCGAGAGGAGCGCGCACGCTCGCGCGCCATTTCCCGTTTCGGACTCGAGTAAACCCATTCGACGACTGACGAGCATCAGGTCCCTCAGCAAAAGGGAGTGACGCGGCTCGAGCGCCAGCAGTCTTCGCGAGATGAGGAGCGACTGCTCGAGCTGTTCCCTTGCGAGTGCCTGGTCCCCAGCCTCGAGCGCGCGCGTTCCCTCGAGGTGCGCGACGACCGCCAGTTCACGCGCAATGGTCGCGTCGTGCGGGAACTGCGTGACCAGCTCGTTGCCGATTCGCCGCGCCCTTGCCAGAGCGTGTCGTGCCTGGTCGCTCTCTTCAACCTGGGCCAGCTTTCCATTCAGCACCATGCACGAACGGAGGTCGTTGGCGTCCGTGATGGTCGCGGCTGGCCCGTTTCCCCACGGCGTGGGAAGGCGTTCGTCGACCCTGGCGACCGCTTCTCGCCAATACGCACGCGCCGGTGGACGGTCTCCGCGCGCCCACTCGGCGTCGCCGAGAAGGTCGTAGGTGAGCATGAGGTCTCTCTGCGCGGTGCGCGTGAGTTCGCGATCGCCCAGGGGCAGCATGCTGGTCTCGAGCTGTTGGTCCGCCGACTGGGAGAGCAGATCGACTCCCTCGGAGTGGTGGCCCAGGGAGATCAGCAAGCGGCCGAGTTCACGGCGCGTTCGCGCCTCTTCGAGGACGAGATCAGCTGACGCGCGGAGGTTCTCAGGCAGAAGCGAGAAGTTCTCGAGGGCTTGCTCCAGCGCCTGGCGCGCGAGTGGCCTCTGGAGCAAGTCCGACTGCAATCTCGCCTTCATTCTCAGCGCTCGGATGACCTCGAGGGTCGCTTCCGGCATTCGACGGGCGACTGCAAGTCTGGCCTCGGCGCACTGAAGCGCCACGCTGAGCGCTCCCTCGCGCTCGAGCTGCGTCGCGACCGTCACGACTGCGTCGATGAAGACGGGTCCGCGCTCGACCGGCGCGTCCGACGCGGCAGTCTCGAGAGGCAAGAGGAGCTGCGCGGGTGCGGTCTTGAGCCCTACGGCCAGCCACCTGGCGAGGGTCGCGTGAGCCTGCTTGGCCGCGGCGGAGGCGCGCTCTTCACCTGGCGCACAGAGGTCCTCAAGCGTGGCGACCATCGGTTCAGCGCCATGATTCGGTACTGACTCGACGATGATCGTCTCGACAGCAGAGATGAGTTCCTTGAACTGCTGACCATCAGAGGTCACCGCCTGTCGAGCCCATCGGGCGTAGTCCGCACCACTTGGCGCCCGTCCGCCGAGGGTTCGTCGAAGCTCGCGATACAGCAGGCGTTCGCCGATCTGCGCATGCGTGAACGCGTATTGACGGGCATTCAGGCCAGTCCCAAGGCGCGGAACGAGAACCGAGGCGGCGACCAATTCCTCCGCCGGAGTGAGCTGCGAGAGCCTCTCTGGAGCTCCGCTGGTCCACTCCTGCTCCCACGAGGCGAGCTGTGTCGCTGGGACGACGGCTGAACGTTCGTTGAGCAGCACCGCCCCGAGCCCAATCAACCTTCGACCCGTTACCGGTAGCTGACGGACGAGTTGGTCGAGATACGCGTCGAGCAGTGAGCCGCTATCGAGCGTTGGCGCAATGCTCGCGACCTCGCCTGCTCGAAGCGCGACCTGTGCCAATCGCTGAAGGAGAGGAACCCGAAGGAGTTCGCGCGTCTCGACGGGAAGCTGCGCCCACGCCGGAAGTGCTGGCTGGCTGGCACACCGAAGCGCCCACGCTTCTGCTGCTTCCCGCGAGGCCTCGAACGTCGTCAGTTCGAGGAAGGGAGAGGCCCTGAGGATGTCAGGACCGGACACCGAGTGCAGGAACCTGTCGTTCGCGAACCCTCCTTCGGCGATTAGGCGCTCACCGCGGCGCCGCGCCAGCGCGTGGTACGCCCCAGTCCGCATCGAGACGACCAGACGAAGCCACGGGAACGTGGGCAGTGACAGGAGAAGGCGATCAACCGCACCTGCCAGGTCGAAGAACCGCTCGGACTCGTCCAACCCGTCGAGGATGAGAATGAACCGCGTTGGCGACTGGCCGAAAACGCCCTTGAGGTGGCGGAAGAGCTCCTCGAGCGTCGAAAACTCAGGGGCAAGACCGGCCTTGCGACAAACCGCGTTCACCAGGGCGTAGTCGCCGCTGTCACTGAGATCGCCCGAATACGCTGAACCCCCAGAGAGGAAGACCACTACGGGTGCGCCGTCTTCCCTGGTGGACAGGTCAGGAGACTGCCGGCTGAGAATACGCGCCGCGGCGAGGGCGAGGAGCGTGGACTTGCCGGTGCCTGCGTCCCCGAGGACCAACAGCCCCTTGCCTGGGGTGGAGAGAGCATCGTCGACGATCGCCTGGGGTCGTTCGCGGTTCAAGTATCGACCGCGGCCCCCGCCATCTTCCGCCAGCAGCGGCTCGGACTGCGCCATGGTGCTGGATCTTGCGTAGTCGACGAGTCGGTCCAGGCGGGTGTGCTTCCGCGGTTGTGCGACCCAGAGCGCGCGTTGGCTTAGCGCTGTTCTGACTCTTTCTACGAGGCCCGACCCTCGACGCGATTGTCGCGCCCCTCGAAAGACCACCTGGCCGCCCGACAACCCATCAAGCAGCCAAATGGGCTCCGACTTCTCATCGAGCGCTCGTTGGTTGGGCTCCGGGTCGTTTCCGCTCGCGAGAGGAAAAAGCGCAACCGGTGTTTTCCACCCGGCGTAGACCGCAAAAGGTTCGCCCGAATTGCAAGCAATGGTCAGAGGCGATTCAGGCGTGAGCGACTTTGGTCCGCGCACGCTGAACCACTGTTGACCGTCTTGAACGAACAATTGAACGCCGCCGTCAGGGAAGAGGTGGCGAACCTGCGCTTCGACGACGGGGGTGAGTTGAGCAACGAGCGGACGATCGATTTCGGCGTTGGCCTCCATGACGCCAAGGCGGTGGTGTCGATCATTCCGGCATGTCCAGATCGCGTCATTGAGTGAAGGCGCTTGCTTTCCGTCGTGGCCCTTCATTCCAGCGAGCAAGGACCTCCAGGCCGGCGGCGGCGTCGCTCCCGCATGCCCGCTGACTTCAAGCCACGCCGCTCCGAGGGAAGCCGTCGCTGTGCCCGTTCGCCTGGCCCAATCGCCAAGCGCGTTCGTCAGCTGAGTCCAATCCCACCAACTTGGCTGCAGCAGCCCTGAAACGGTTTGGGTCACCGCCGCATCTGCCTCGTGTTCCGTTCCCAAGTAGTCGGCGAGCAAGATCAGCCCGGTCAATTTCACTGAGAATTCGGCGCAGGTGATCAGGTTGTGGACGGCGTAGAGCGGGTCGCTTTGCGCTTTCGCGAGTGCGAACGCAATCGGGTACGGAAGGGTCGAAGGAAACTCAGCCTCCAACTGCTTGTCGGCGCTACACGGTGCGCACCAGTAACGTGTCTGCCCGTCGCCGTGAACGTATGGGCGCAGCGGCCCCTGACAGGTTGGACACGTATGCATGTGCCCGCGATTCACGCGCCAAACCTGCGCCTGCGCAAGCATCGTTCAACACCATTTCGGTAGACTCTTCTCCAAGGACCCCAATCGATGGCCGTTGACGAAGCCGACATCCGCCAGCTGCTCGACGAAGCGCTCGAAGCCTGGCGCGCTCGGCCTCACCCCCGGCTCGCCGAAGCGGTCGAGCTCCTCCGAGAGGATTTGCTCTTCGCGCGCGGACGCGACCACTCGATTGACCGGGTCCTCGACCTCCCCGACGACTCCCTGACGTGGCTCTCGAACAACCAGGCTGACGCTGGGCCACGGGTTCCCTTCCACCTCGGCGTAACGAACCCAGGCGAGTGGTCGAGGCGCGAAGAGCTCGACGATCCACTCGACCTGATTCGCCTCTTCCCCACCCGCTCGTCACACAATCCCCTGATTCGAGAGCAGCTCGAGGTCCTCTCCCGACGCGACGACCCGGGCTTCGCCCCGCTGCTGTCGCTCGTCCTCCGCCCGCGAGAGGGCATCGAGCGTGAGACCTGGGACCTCGCGCTGAGGCTCCTCGCCGCCTCTCAGGAAGGTCGCTCAAAATACCTGGACCACCTGCGCGCCGCCGTCCAACCCCCAGGGCAAGACCGGGGTGCTCGACTCTCTGGCGTGGTGGCGCATTTGACCGCCGCGCCCCTCCCGCCGCTTCTGCCGGAGGATGAGGCGTTCATCGACCTCGTCCACCGCACCGTCGGACCCCAGGTGTTTGCGCCAGGGCTCGAAGCCCGGGTGACGCGGCTCATGGACGCCGTGCTCGCCGACCCCGACGACGACGTTCCCCGCCGCGTGTTGGCTGACCTCCTGCTGCAGGAGGGCGACCTCCGCGGTGAGTTCCTTCAGCGGCTGCTCGACGGGCTCGAGGTGTCGGAGACGCTGCAACGTCGGGCGCGCTCGGCCTGGCTTCCCACGACCCTGGGCTCTGACGCATACCGGCGGGGTTTCCCCGAGACGGTCTGGTTGCCGGCCCTGATGCGGGACGCGACGGACGTGGCGCAACCCTGGTTTCGATTGGTCCGCCAGCTCCGATGCTCCGGCGCCGAGGCCCTCTCTGCGACGGGGCTACCACTTCCCGCCAGTGGCTATGACTGGCTCGAGGCTCCGAATGCGCAGGGTATTCGCCGCGTCTTCGGCGTCCAAGCTCACGTCCTCGCGTTCCTCGGAGCCAACCCCCGTCCCTGGACACACCTCGAAGTCGAACACCTGGAAGAACTGCGGCGCTCTTTACTCGCCCCATTCGCAGCACTCACGTCTCTGGTCGCCAAGGGTGTGTCGTTGATTCAAGCCGACGCGGTGCGCGACCTGAGTCACCTCGAGAGCCTCACGCTCGAGCTCTGGCTGGCCGAAGGCGGCGGCCCGGGGCTCGAGCTTCCACCGTCGCTCAAGCTCGTTTCGCTGTTCGGCCGCCTCGCCATCGCGCCGCTGTCGACGCCTTTGCAGCTGGACTCCCTGACGCTCCACCACGTCGACTTCCGCCCCCAGATGCTCCGTGGGGTCACCGCGACGCACTTCGACCTGATGGAGGCTGAGCTCCCCGACACGGCGTTCGAAGGCCTGACCGTCACGGGTGAGCTGATCCTCGGGGTGACTCCGACGAGGTCGCTCCGCAGCGTCCTGAGTCCGCTGAGGCGGCTGCCGGCGTTGGACCTCGCCTTCTCGCTCACGCCCGTGGACTTGCTCGCTGCCAAGGAGGAGGCGTTCTTGAAAGGGTGGTGGGACGACATCGCGCCCGTCATCGCTCACCCGCTCCCTCCCCGTCACCCCGGCGAAGTGCTCGCGGACCTGGACGGCCTCAACGGTCTGCGAGCGCTGACCCTGACCGCGTTCCCGGAGGACCTCCGCGCACTTCCTCACCTGCCTCGGCTCCAGGCGCTCATCCTCAGGAATCAGCGAGCCTGGAACCCGACCGAGTCCACGACGATACAGTTCCTGCTGATGGTGAATCCGCAACTGCAGGTCCTCTCGCTCATCGGGCCGTCGGCGCTGCTCCCCCAAGCGAAGTCGCCCACGTGGAGTCAGGTCTGGAAGAACGTCGTCACGTTGTTCCTGGGCTCGGACCTTCAGGTGCTCGGCCTGGGCGGTCAGCTCTCGTTGCGACGGTCGGGTGGCGCCCGCTGGACGGCCATCGTTCATGGCGAAGACGAGAACACTGCTGACTCGGTCGCGGCTCAGCTCGCGGCTGCTCGGGCGCTGTTCACCATCGACCGTGTCGTCCGGAGCTCGGTCGGCACGTCCTGACGAGGTGTCGTGCGAGTCTCCTACTCAGCTTCGTCTTCGGTCTCGGCCTCGAACCATTCCTGCACCGTCTTCAGCCACGCGGTGAGGGCCTCGGTGGTGAGGTCGGAGAACATCACCCGGGTCACCTCGAAGCCCGCGCCGGTCAGCGCGGCCGCCATCGCAGGGCCACCTCGGGTGTTGGCGGAATGGACGAGGACGGGCGTGCCGCTGTCGACGCGCCGGATGACGGTCTCGACCACCTTCTTCCCGTTGGTGACGAGCGAGAGGTCGTTCCCCGAGTGCTTGTCCAGGTCGTGGTCCAGCATCAGGCCGAAGTACGTCCCCGGCGGGTCCTTGTTGAGGATGGCGATGGCGGCGCCGCCCGTCTTGGCCCACACGAGTCGGACCTCGGGGAGCCTCGAGAGCCTTTCCACGAACCAGGCGTGGCGGAGGTCGTCGTCTTCCACCAGAAGCACTCGCAGCAGGCGCTTCCGAAGGGGTCGCTTCGGTGGAGTGTTCGAGGTCATCGCGGCGTCGCTCCGTGCAGTGGTCATGCGGGTGAGACGCCAGCGCACCCGGCCCACTGACATCTGGGGCTGGTTGCTCACGTAGAATGCCTGACTGTCAGACCAACTGGGCTCGTGATTCTTCAGTGCAGAACCTCGGTCGGACACCAGAGGTCATAGGTGATTGGCCTGCGGCAGCGCACCTTGATGCGAGCGGTGCAGTAGGTTCGTGACGTCGTTCCACAAAGGAGGACCCATGGGCTGGTTGAAGGTACTCGCTGTTGGGGCTGGTGCCGTCGCAGGTGGCGCACTGGCGGTGGTCGCGGCGCCCGTGGTGCTGCCCGCTCTTGGAGCAGCAGGGCTTCTCGGGGCCGCAGGGACGGGTACCGCCATCGCGACGCTCTCGGGTGCCGCGGCGGCGAGCGCGTCTGGGGCGGCGATCACCGGAACCATCGCCGGAACGACGGCGGCAATCGGTGCTGGTGGAGCAGCCATCGGGGGATTGGCCGGAGGTGCGCTGTCTCGTCGCAAGAAGAAGAAATAGCGCTGCGTGGTCCCGGAGCGGAATGACATGGCAAGCCGCTCGTCGCGTCACGCACCGAGATGGACCTTGAGGGCGAGCGGGGTCGAACCGAAGGAGGGTGACGCGTTCACCTACTCGGCCTACTTCGACTCGCTGCTCAACCTGGAGGATGCAGTCGTCGAGCGCATCAAGGCGTTCGCCGAGGAACAGCAGGCTCACGCGATACTGGTGCACAGCGGCAGTCCGTTCACGGGCGTGGTGTGCCACGTTCGACTGGAGCCGCTGGCGCAGGTTGCAATCCGCCGCTTTCGAGCAGAGTTCTTGCCGTCGCGAGAGAGCGAAATCCCGTATCTCTAGACGCGGGGAATTAGTCGTTTCCCTCGAGTCTTGGGCGAATGAGCAAGAGCCAATCGGCCATGGCGCTGACCGACGCGAGGTCGAGAGCAGCGAGGTCGCGAGGCGGCCATGCATGCTCCAGGTAGATGAGACTCTCTCCTGTAGGCGCAGGTCTCGTCACCACACGCAGCGTCGTACCCCGCGCAGTTCTTGGCGGCAGCAGGACTCCCGACGCGATCTCTGTAACGAGGTTTCGGAATTGTCTCTGCTGCGTGCCCAATTTGGAGTGCACGTGGACTCGGAGTTCGTCGTCTGTCGCGACGACACCGACACGCATGTTCGTGACCATGGTGCCTATGCGGTAATTCCTTGTGCTTCCCATAGGGCTCATTCCGTTGCCCAGGGTCGCGAAGAGAGTTCGGGCGGCAGCATCCAAGAACTGAGAGCGGGGTGGCATCGGTGGTCCTCTCTGTCTGAGCGTATTCTGCTTCACGCGGGAGCGCGCGGTGCACGTTCCCAGAGTTCGACGCTGATCGCTGGAAACTCGGCGCACGCCTGGAGCAACGGCTCGGTAGCATCGTCAATGCTGCCCCGCCACCCGCCATGGGCGGCGACGGTGGCCACGCTCGTGATTCCCGAATGGGAGCCGACCGAGAGGGCGTTGTGGTACCCCTGCCGGAGATAGCGCGCCTGGTCGTGGTGGTTGAACATGCACGCGAGGATGGCGTATTTGAAGCCAGCCTCCGGCACGTCCTGCAGGTCCATCACCTGCGCCGTCCCGGCCCTGATTGGGTACGAAACCTTCTCGATGAGACGCCTCCATTCCCGGGCGTCATCGATCTTCTTGATGAGCTGTTGTCCGACCGCGCCGATGAGCCTCGGGTGGTCGCCATCGACCGCGATCAGGATGGCGTCGGCGGTTGAGGTGAAGATGTCTCCAGTAAGCCGCTTGATGAGCGGATTGCTCATTCATCATCTCCTGAACAGGGTCGTTGGTGGATTGTACGCCCCGGCCTCTCACTGACGGTATCAGAAGGGCCGAGCTGACTCGGAGTTCGAGGCCGCGGTTCGCCGAACGCCCCCGCGAGGCGACACGCGCGAGTAGTTGCGGCCCTCTCGAACCAACGCCCCCGACTCGACCCCTTCCTGCAGCAGGGCATAGGGAAACACATCGTCATCGATGCCATGAACGTCCGACAGCCACGCCCGGAACTCTGCCGCCTTGAAGGTGGCGCCGAGCGTGAAGGTCGACTCTCGCTCGAAAGCGTCCCAGGCCGCCGAGGCGTGGTCCGCCCGCCAGAGGAGCGCCCGCTGGACTCGGGTCGCCAGGCCCGCATGGCGGTGGGCAACGGCCCACGCGATTCGCGGGTCATCGTACATTCCCGGCCTCGGTGCTCCGACCTTGGCGAGCTCGGCCAACTCGCGGCTCGTCACGACCCGGTGCTCGGGCACGAGCGTGACGACGCGAGCTTGCTCCGTGACGAACGACGCTTCGTCCGGGAACAACACCTCGCGAACCATGTACTCGCCGCCTCCGAGCGCAAGGAGGTCGACGGCGCTCTGCACCTGCACCATGACCGACTCTTCAGTCGTCCCGCCGAGCGCAGCCACTTCTGCCGTGAGCTCGGAGATGTGGAAGGGCTGGGTGAGCTGCGGCGCTGAGAGCCGGATGCGGTCGGCGATCGACGCCCGACTGCCGTCGAGGTCGAGCCACGCCACGTCGAGGCTGTTGCGCCAGCCGCGCACCTTCCCCGTGTGTGTCATGGCGTCACGAACCACGTAGGGCGACAAGCCCGAGGGAACAGTCATCGTCTCGGCGACCTTCCGCAGGAGGTGCTTGACGCTCGATGCCGTGTGGCGGCGCGGCATGACCGCCAGGCAGGCGTCGGCGAGCTGCGCCAGCGCGCTGCGTTCGAGGCCGAGGTGCTCGACGTGGGCCCACTTGTCCTTCCCCACGTTGAAGACCTCGGAGCTTCGACAGAAATGCGCCGCTGCGTTCCTCGGGCTGGCGGGCTCGTCGGGGTGCGACTTCGCGACTGCCTCCGCGACGGTCTTCGCAGACACCACCCCACCAGCGAGTCGAAGGGCTTCGACCCAGATGGCCTGGGTCTTGCGCCGGCTCGCGTAGGCGGCCGAACCGTTGACGTCGACGAGGAGGTAGTCACGGAGCAGCTCGAGCTCCAGTTCAGCTGGCAGGCGCACGCCAAACTCGCGCAGCACGGACTGCGCTTGAGCGAGTGACGAATGGTGCGCCAGCGCTTCGTCGAGCGCGCGCCGAAGCTCGGTGCGCAGCGTGCTGGTCGCCTCGGGCGTGAGCCGGGAGACGACCCGAACCCCAGCTGCTCCAGTCACGATGAGGCCCGGCGGCCGAGACGCGAGGTCGGCGGTGAACTCGAGCTGGCCCTGCGTGGTGGCTCCCGCCAGGAGGAGGCAGTGGGCGAGCGGGGCAATGCCTCCACCCGACTCGAGCAGCTCTTCCAGCGGACCCAGGATTCGCGAAGCCGCGTCGCCCCACACCGGGCGATCGAGCTCCGCGTTCAATTCGAGGATCTGACGGATTCGTTCGCGAGTCACCGGCGTGGCACCGAGGTCGGCAATCTCCTGCAGCGTTCGGTCCTCCGCGTAGCGAAGGCGGAAAATCTCCCGGTGACGAGGGTTCTCGAGGCGGCACAGGTAGGCCTCGAAGAGTTCCTTCGCCGTGCTCGGCTCCGCGTTCATCCCGAAGACGAAGCGGGTCAGCCCCACCCGGGCGACCTCGTCGAGCTGCTCGATGAGGTTGTCGTAGGTCACTCGACCGAAGCTGGCTTTGGCCAGGGCCGGTGCGCCATCGAGGGTGTCGATGAGCTGGCCAATGGTGGTGATTCCCGCGCGGTCGATCGCCTTCGTGGCTCGGGTTTCGAGGCGACCCAGCGCAGCGATGGGTCGTTCTCCGTGCTCGAGGAGCAGTTGCTGGCGGAGGCCAGGGCCGAAGGCTTCCATGACTGCGAATTCGCCGGAGACGGTACCGCGGTCGTCAGCGTTCGAGGTCATCGCGGCGTCGTTCCGGTCATCGTGGTCAGTGGTCATGCAGGTGAGATTCTGGCGCAGCCGGTGGGCTGACAGCTGGGACTGGGTTCGGCCGAAGGCATGGCTGTCAGACTCGATGGGCAGGTGTTTCTCCACCGTATGGTCTCGGTCGGACGCCAGAGGTCATAGGGCTGATGGCCCCGCCGTAGCGCGATTCCCTTGTGCGGGCGCGCAGGTCAACATCGGCACGGTCGTGGCTGGAT
>CAIWFK010000749.1 GCA_903911905.1 uncultured Myxococcales bacterium | reverse complement strand
GAGCGGGCGACGACGCCCTGCGCTTCCAGGGCTTCGTCGTGCTCGACGCCTTCTCGAGCTGGATGACGGTGATGGTGTGCGTGGGCTCGGCCCTGGCCGCGCTGCTGGCCGCCGGGTTCTTGAAGCACCGCAACGCCGAGCGCGGGGAGTTCTACGCGCTGATGCTCTTCGCCGCCTCGGGCATGTCGCTGCTCGCGCTGTCGGCCGAGTTCATCACCCTGTTCATCAACCTCGAGGTGATGAGCATCGCCACCTACGCGCTCACCGCCTTCCTGCGTCGCGGGCCGCGCCCGGCGGAAGCGGGCTTCAAGTACTTCATTCTCGGCGCGTTCGCCTCGTCGCTGCTGCTGTACGGGGCGGCGCTGCTGTACGGCGCCACCGGCACCACCAAGCTGGTCGAGCTGGGCCGCGCGCTGCCGATGGCCTACGCGGCGAGCCCCGGGCTGGTGAAGGCGGGCTTCGGGCTGGTGCTGGCCGGCTTCGCGTTCAAGGTGGGCGCGGTACCCTTCCACATGTGGGTGCCCGACGTGTACGAGGGCGCGCCCACGCCGGTGACGGCGCTGATGAGCGCGGGCACCAAGGCCGCGGCGTTCGTCTCGCTGGTGCGCGTGTTCACCTTCCTGGTGAAGGGCTTCGACCCGCAGATTCCCTTCCTGGTCTTCAGCGCGCTGGCCGCGGTGACGATGGTGGGCGGCAACCTGATGGCGATGCCGCAGCGCAACGTGAAGCGGCTGCTGGCGTACTCGTCGGTGGCGCACGCTGGCTACCTGCTGCTGGGCGTGGCGGCCATCTTCGCCCCGAAGGTGGCAGGGCAGGCGACGCTGCTGACCCCGACGTCGCACGTCGCGGCCGAGGCGTACAAGGGCATCCTCTTCTACCTGCTGGGCTACACGGTCACGGCCATCGGCGCGTTCGGCACCATCTCGGCGCTCGAGCGTCGCGAAGACGAGACCCGCGCGAACACCTGGGACCTCGAGAAGTTCGCGGGCCTGGCGCAGCGCAAGCCGGGCTGGGCGGCGGCGATGGCCATCTTCCTGCTCTCGCTGGCGGGCATTCCGCCCACCGTGGGCTTCCTGGGCAAGCTGCTGCTCTTCGGCGCGGCGGTCGACGCGGGGCTGCTCGGGCTCGCGGTGGTGGGCGTGCTGTCGGCGGTGGTCGGCGCGTACTACTACCTGCGCGTGGTGCTCTACATGTACATGCGCCCGGTGCCGGCCGACGCGGTCACCCCGTTCCGCGCGTGGACGACGGAGCTCGCGCTGGCCCTCTCGGCCATCGCGGTGGTCGGCCTGGGCATCATTCCCGGGCCGGTGACGGCGTGGTTCTCGAAGGTCGGGCTGGTCTTCGGCGGCGGCTGAGCGCGCCCCAAGTGTTGGATTTCGCCGTCGATTCGGAACGTCGCCACCAAGACCGTGTTGGTGGCACCGATATCCTCTGAGCTCCGCTTCGGGCCTTGGCACGTCGCGCTCCGCTCCGGCGAGGGTGGCTTGAGGCGGTCGTCCGTCGTGAAATGCGAAGATGTGCAGCCGGTACGACGCGAACTGTTCAACCCTCGCCCCATTGACGGGCCGCTGTCGGCGAGCCGCATGGTGGAGGTCGACCGGGCATTGATGAGCGCCCTTGGCATCGACCTCACCGGGCACTGACGCCTCTCCGAGCGAGCGAAAGCATGCAGTTCGGTGCACAACTGCGCAGCGGCGTGCCCGGCCGTGCGCGCTGCCCGCCCTCGGAGGGGCCGCTGGTACGGGTCTGGCAGAGCGTCGTGGGCCACCGAAGTGAGCTGGCGGGAGAGGCACCATGAAACGACTCGTCTTCGCACACGGTGGGGCATGCTGACCCTGTTGACGGTTCTCGTGGTGAACGCCACTGCCGACGAGCGTCTGCTCACCGACGAGGTGTCGGCGGGTCTGGGCGTCTTCGGTTCGGGGTACTCGCAGCCCGGGCTCCGGCTGGGCGACGCCAACCTCTCGCCGACGGTCACCGGGCGGGTGCTCTTCTCGGGCGTCACCCTCGAAGGCGGCGTGCTGCTGGTGGCGCCGTTGACTCGCGACGGCTCGGCGCTCGCGGTGACGGGCTCGGCACGCGTGGGGTGGACCGGGCAGCGCTTCACGGTGCTCGCGGGCGTGCTTGGTCAATGGGGGCAAGGCGCGAACCCGGCCTGGCAGTGCTTGCCGACGGTACGTGCGTCGGTCGACTTCGGGCCGTTCGGCCTGACCCTGGGCGTCTTCGACCTGTTGGGCCTGGTGCCAGCGCACCTCTCGTTCGATGTCTCGCTGACACGCGTGCGGTTCTCGGTCGGCTGGGTCGCGCCCATCGGGCTGGTGGGGACGCTCGACCTGCCGGTGGCCGAGCGCTTCGCGGTGCGCTTGCAGGCGTTCGCCTACAAGCTGGCGCAGGCCGAGTTCGCCCAGGGCACGGTCGGCGTGGTCTTCGCTCCAGGAGGTTTGCGATGAAGCGCGCGCTGCTCCCAGTGATGGCGTTGCTCGCGGCCTGCGCCGAGCGCCCGGGCTTCGACCTGACCTCGCCGTCGCTCGACACGCTTGGCAAGACCCTGCCGACGGGGTTCCTGTTCGGCACGGCGACCTCGGCGCACCAAACCGAGGGAGGCAACGTCAACGACTGGACCGACTTCGAGCAGGGCACGTACCCCGACGGGCGGCCCCACATCACCAACGGCGACCAGAGCGGGCTGGCCGACGACTCGTGGAACCGCTTCGACGAGGACCTGGCGTTGATGCAGGCGCTGGGGGTCACCGCGTACCGCTTCAGCATCGAATGGAGCCGGCTCGAGCCCGAAGAGGGCGTCTGGAACGCGCAGGCCATGGCCCGGTACCGCGAGTGGGCGGTGAAGCTGCGCGCGGCGGGCATCGAGCCGTCGGTGACGCTGTTCCACTTCTCGTTGCCGCGGTGGGTCGCGGCGAAGGGTGGGCTCGAGCGGCCGGAAGTCGCCGACGACTTCGCGGCCTATGCGCGCCGGGTGGGCACCGAGCTGGGCGACGTGGTCGATTTCTGGTGCCCCATCAACGAGATCAACATCGTCGCCGCCGAAGGCTGGCTGGTGGGCGACTTCCCTCCGGGGAACACCGGTGACACGGCCACCCGGGCCCGGGTGATGGCCATTCTCCTGCACGCGCACGCGAAGATGGCGAAGGCCCTGCGCGAGGTCGACGTGGTCGACGCGAATGGAGACGGCAAAGCGACGCTCATCACCACCGCGCACCATGTCCGCATCTTCCAGCCGGCGACGCACTCCGCGCTCGACACCGCCATCGCCGGGTTGACCGACGACTTCGAGAACGAGGCGGTGCCGCGCGCCTTCGCCACCGGCCACATCGCCCTCACCGTGCCGGGCACCATCGACCTGCAGGAAGACGTGCCCGACCTGAAGGGCAGCATCGACGTGCTGGGACTCAACTACTACACGCGCGACATCATTCGGGCCGACCTGGGCAGCGCGTCGCTCTCGACCATGCACTACCGCGCCGGTCGGCCCACCAACGACCAGGGCTGGGACCTCTACCCTGACGGCCTCTACATCTTGCTCAAGCGGTTCAGCGCGTATGGCTGGCCCATCTACATTCTCGAGAACGGGCTGTCGGACCAGGAGGGCACGAAGCGGAGCCTCTTCCTCGAGCAGCACGTCGCGGCGCTCGAACGGGCGGTCGACGAGGGCGTCGACGTGCGCGGGTACTTCCACTGGAGCTTGATGGACAACTTCGAGTTCGCCGACGGCTTCTGGCCGCGCTTCGGGCTCTACAGCGTCGACTACGCCAACGATCGCAAGCGCACTGCGACCCCTGCGGTGGCGACCTTCAAGCGCATCTCGCAGAACCTGAGGTGAGCTGCTGGCACCTGACACACCCTGACACGGCGGCTCTCTGCGCGAGCTCACCGTCCCACTGACGGTGGGCGATGAACCCCATCCGTGCGGCCATCACCTCCCCGCACCGGGCGTGCGGAGCTGAATCGCCCGCGCACCGTCAGGCCGAGCTGAATCGCCCGCGCACCACTCGTGCGGCGCCCGTCGTTCCGCGCCGCGCTCGCGAGGCCGCAGGGCCCGCGTGCCTCGGTTCTCCGCGCTCGCTGCTCACCCGTCATTCGCCGCCCGAAACGCGAGGCCGTGCGCCTTGAGCCACGCGCCCAGGGCCACGCGCTCGACCGCCGAGAGCGCCGGGCCCTCGGGCACCGACGCGCCCGCGCCGCCGTCGGCCTCGAGCGCCAGCACCGCCGCCAACACCACCTTCGCGCGCGCTGCGTCAGCCGCGAACTGCGTGCCCTCGAGCACCGCCACCGCGTCGTCTGCGCGCGCGTGCGCCTCGGCCAGTTGCCCCAGCTCGACCAGGGTGCGAGCCAGCTCCACCAGCGCCTGCGCGTGCGCGGCCCGGCCCAGGCTCGACGGCTCGCGGAGCGCCACCGCGCGCACCCACGCCGCACGCGCTTCGGCGAAGCGCCCCTGGGCAAAGTCCAGCCGGGCGTGGGCCTCGTCGAGTTCGACCTGCTCGCGCTCGTCACGCGCCACCTGCAGCCGCTCGGCCTCGGCCAGCGCCGCCGCCGCGTCGACCCACCTGCCCAGCCCGGTCGCGGCCCGCGCCTGCAGCACCAGTGCAGAGAACCGCAGCTTCTGATCGTCGAGTGCGCTGGCCAGGGCCGAGAGCTCGACCGCACGCGCGCGCGCTTCCTTCCAATAGCGGCCGGTGAGATCGAGCTCGGCGTCGGCCTCGACCACGCTCGCCAACACCCGCGAGGGCGGCTCGCCATCATGCGCGTGCCGCAGGTCGACCAGCAACGCCGACGCCTCGTCGAGCAACCCCAACGCGGTACACGCGCGCGCCAGCAGCAACTGCGTGGCGAGCGTCTCGGGGTCGGTCGGCCCCAGCGACTGCCGCCGCGCCTCGAGCGCCCGCCCCAACGCCACCCGCGCCTCGACCGCCCGGCCCACCACCAGCAGCGTCGCGCCCAGGTTGTGGGCGCTGGTGGCCGTGTTGGGGTGCAGCGGCCCTTCCGCCTGCTCGTGAATGGCCAGGGCCTGCTGCCAGGTGCGAATCGCGTCGTCGAACTGCCGCAGCCGGCTCAGCGCCAGGCCAATGTTGTTCAGCGTGCTGGCCAGGTCGGGGTGGGTGGGCGGCAGGTGTTCTCGCTGCACGGTGAGCGCCCGCTCGAGGTGGGCCAGCGCCGGTCGATCGCGATGCCGGCGCAGCTCGAGGAACGACTCGTTGCGCGCCAACTCGACCGTCACTTCCCAGTCGTCGGTGACGCGAGAGGCCGCCGCCTGCGCCAGGTGATCGAACAGGTCGGCCTCGTCTTCGGTGAGGCCCGGGCCTTCGTCAGCCGACAGGCGGCTGGCGGCCATGGCCTCGAGCCCGGGCTCTCCCGACTCGAGCGCGTGCACCATCGCCGCCTGGTGGGCGAGCGTGGTGGCGTGCGGGTCGTGTCGGCGGTGCTCGATGCGCCCCAGCAACAGAAAGCCCTCGGCCAGGGTGTGCGCCGGCGCAGGGACGGCGAGCGCCGGCTCGAGCACCGCCGCCGCCGGCTCGTACTTGCCGGCGTTGAACAACGCGAAGGCCTCGCGCAGGTGGGCGCGCAGCGCGGCGTCGGCCTGGCGGCTCTGCTCGTCGGCCACCACGGTCCGGGTACGGGCCAGGCACGTCAGCGGCGACTGCAGCGACTTCGCCGCGAAGGGAGCGTTGACCACCACCTCACGGTCGAGCTGCCCGAGCACGCTCACCATCGCGCGCAGTTCCTGCAGTCGCTCGTCGAGGCAGGTGCGCCGCAGCGCCAGCAATTCGGGCGAATCGGTCTTGCGCACCAGCGTGGCCTCGCAGGCGTCGCGCGCGGTGGCGACCCAGTCGAGCGCCCAGGCATCGACCGTGGTCTCGACGCCCTTCCACGCCTCGGCCTGGAAGGCGAAGCCCGAGCGCGCGAAGACCTGGCGCAGCCGCTCACGGGCCGGCTTGTCCCACAGGTTGGCGAGCGCGCGCTCCTGGCCACCACACACCATCAGCCGCTGGCGGGTGGCCACGCCGTACCCGATGCCGACCAGCGCCAGCAGCACCAGCGCCACCAGCCCCAGCGTCACCCCTCGCCCACGCTCGGACCTCGGCCGAAGCGCCGCCAGCAGCGCGTTCATGTCGGGCCAGCGCTGGGCCGGGTCGGTGGCCAGGCCCCTCACCAACACCTCGTGCACCCAGGTCGGCACCTGCGACCCAGCGGGCGGCCCGGGCACGGTACCGGTCGCCATCTCGAGCGCGTGCTGCTTGAGCGTGGCTCCGCCGAAGGGCCGCTTGCCGTACAGCGCCTCGTAGAGCGCCACGCAGAAGGCGAACTGGTCGCTGCGGGCGTCGGTGGCCAGACCCGCCAATTGCTCGGGCGCCATGTAGCCCGGCGTGCCCATCACCGCGCCATCGCGGGTCAGCGGCTGAGCCAGGGGTGAATCGCCCAACCCGTCGGGAACGTCGCCCGCTGCGGTGCCCGGCGCCGGCGTGCTGGTCGACTGGCGGGCCAGCCCGAAGTCGAGCACCCGCGGCCGCCCGTCTTCGCCCAGCAGCACGTTGTCGGGTTTGAAGTCGCGGTGCACCAGCCCTGCCGAATGCGCAGCGGCGAGGCCTGCGCCGGCCTGGCGGAAGAGGTCGACCACCTCGCGCCACGAACGCTCGCCGCGCAGCCACTCGGCGATGGTGTCACCGGCCACGAATTCCATGGCGATGAAGACGCGATCTTCGAAGGTGCCCACGTCGTGCACGGCGATGACGTTGGGGTGCTGCAGGCGGGCCATGGCCTGGGCCTCGCGCAGCAGTCGCGCCCGCCCTTCGTCGAGCGAGAGGGCACCGCCCCGCAGCAGCTTGAGCGCCACGCGGCGATCCAACCGCGGGTCGAAGGCCGCGAAGACCTCGCCCATGCCACCGGCTCCCAATTTCTCGAGCAGCACGTAGTGGCCCAGGGTCGCGCCGCGCTCGAGCGACAGGCCCGCGGCGGTGACCTGCGTGCGGTCGGGGCGGGTGGGCACTCCCGGCGGCGTGCCGTTGACGGCGGTGCGCGAGAAGACGATGGACGAGAGCGCCTGATGCCGGCGGTGGCAGTCGGCGCACACCTCGAGGTGGGCGCGGGCGGCGGTCTCGGCCTCGCCGTCGAGCTGGCCGAGCGTCAGCTGGAACAGCCGCTCCTCGTCGAGGTGGGTCATCGGTTCGATCGCCCCGAGCACAACACACGACCGGACCGATTGATTCAGGGAATCGACGCCCCCGGGTCAGCGCACGGTGACGCCGAACTGCGGCGACGACCAGACGTCGCAGCGCACCCTGCACGAGGCGGGGCCCACGCAGGTGGGAACGGCGTCGAACACCTCCTGGTCCATCGACAGCGTGGTGAGGGTGGGCGGCAACGGGTCGGGCAGCGTGAAGCGGGTGTGGCCCGGCTCGTCGCTGGTGGCGGGGACCGTGAAGAGCCCCCGGCCCGACTGGTCGAGCCCGGTGACGGTGAAGACCTCGTCGTGGTCGGTGGGCACCGACGAGGTGAGCACGTGCGTCTCACCGCCATGCACCACCGAGTCGGCTGGCAGGTCGAGCGACCAGGTGCGCGGGGTGCAGAAGGTCGGCGAGTCGAGCGTCCACCGGGTGTTGCCCTGGGTGACCACCACCGTCACGCCGTTGGAAGGGTCCACCGTGCCCGCGGGCGCGAAGGTGGCGGGCTGGCAACTGGTGACGAAGTCGAAGCTGGTGGACATGCCGCCCGAATCGATGAGCCGGGCGGGCTCGCCGTTGATGGTGACGGTGGGCGTGGCGAAGGTGGGGCAACTGGAATCGGTCGAGCCCAGGAAGACCTCGAAGAACGAGCCGCGCGGCGAACCGGGCAACGCGTCGACGGGAACGCGGCCGCGCACCCCGAGCTCGGCCTTGGAGACGTCCTCGAGGTTCGAGGTGCAGGCGGCGAGCAGCAACGCGGCAGCGAGGCGTGTGGTTCTCATGCCCTGGCTCCGATGCAACGCGAGGCCCAGGGTCGCGGCCATGTGATGACGGCCAGTTGTCTGGGGCCCCCGTGCAGCGTGCGAAGGCCCGGTGTGCAGGGCGTTGCACAGGTATGCTGCCCACCGCATGACCGAGCCGGTGTTCAAGAAGCAGCCGCGGCAATCGCGTTCGCGCAGCGTGGTCGAGGCGGTGGTCTCGGCGCTCGAGCAGCTCATCGAGCGCACGCCCGATGCGAGCGACCTGTCGATGCGGACCGTGGCACGGCGGGCGGGCGTGGGCGTGGGGTCGGTGTACGACTACTTCAACGGGCAGGACGGGCTGTTCGGCGCCTTCCTGCAGCAACTGACGCGCGGCAACTTCGACGCACTCGAGCAGGTGGTGCGAGAGGGCGAAGCGCTGCCGCTGGGCGTGGCGCTGCGGCGGGTGCTGACGGCGTCGCTGACGACCTACCTCGAGCAGCCGAAGAAGACGCGGGCGGCCATCACCTTCATCGTGCGCCTGGGGCAGGTCGAGGCCATCGTGCGCGAGCGCGACCGGTTCGCCGAACTGGTGGCCGCGCGCATCATGAAGGACCGGCGCGAGCTGGCGCCCGAGCTGGTACGGGCCACGGTGCGCCTGGCCTTCGACGCCGGCATGGGCGTCATCATGGCCGAGCTGTGGCGGCCGGTGGGCGACGTCGAACGCGCGGTGCTCGACGTGGTCGACGGCGTGCTCTCGAAGCGGCTGGGCATCGACCTCGAGCGCTGAGGTCAGGTGCTGAGGTCAGGTGCCGGGCACTTTTTGAATTTTCTCACCCGGTGAGACGGCCCGCGTCGAGGGAGATGTGGTCGGTGGTGCACGGGCGCACCAGCTCGTGAACCCGAGCCGCGTTCGGGTTCGACACCGCCGTCTGTTCACCCCCGCCCCGCCCCGGCAAGAAGCGACGCATGTGTCCCTGGAGCTCCTTCGAGGCCGGTAGCATCGCGTTCTGCGAGGCGCGCGAATGCGCCTGGGTGGTCGAGCCGTCGAACGCCTGGTCATCGGTGGCCTACGTGCTGGTGGGCCTGTGGGTCTGGCGTCGCACCACGCACCCGCTGAGCAAGCACGTCGCGCTCGCCGCGGTCCTCATCGGCCTGGGCAGCTTCGCCTTTCACGCCACCGGTACCTTCGTGGGCGAGCTGGTCGACCTGCTGGGCATGCTGCTGCTCTCGGGGCTGATGCTCTCGCAGGCCTGGGGCCGCGCCGCCGGCTCGAGCGCCACCGCCGTCGCCGTACGATGGGGCGTGCTGACGCTGGGCGGCCTGGGCGTGGTGCTGCTGGTCAAGCCCGCGGGCATTCCGCTCTTCGCCGGGCAGTTGCTCACCGCCGTGGGGCTCGAGCTGTGGCTCCATCGCCGGGGTCAGACCGGAAACGTCACGCCCTTCCTGCAGGCGCTGGCGCTGACCACCACGGCCTTCGGGGTGTGGGTGCTCGACGTGACGCACCTGGTGTGCGCGCCCGACAACCACCTCGTCACCGGGCATGCGGTCTGGCACGTGCTCAACGCGCTCGCGCTCTCGCGGCTGGCGGCGTTCTACCAGACGCGCGTGGTGCGCCCCGAGCCCACCGCCCTCCTGAACCCGGAGCCGGCCTGACGCGGTCGGGACGCTGCGCTGCATCGGTCTCCACCCTGCGGTCGCTCTCTGCGCTGCGGTCTCTGCGCTGCCGTCGGTCTCCACGCTGCCGTCGGTCCTCCACGCTGCCGTCGGTCCTCCACGCTGCCGTCGGTCCTCCACGCTGCCGTCGGTCCTCCACGCTGCCGTCGGTCTACACTCTGCCGTCGGTCTACACTCTGCCGTCGATGCACCCGACCCGACCTTCGACCACCGCCGCACTCGTGGCCTTCATGCGGGCCCTGTCCGACGACGGGCTGTGCAGTGCGCAGGGCTTCCGCGACCCCATCGCCCAGCGATTGCTGCCGCTGGAATGGGCGGCGCTGCGCGAGGTGGCGCGGCGGGGGTTGCGGCGGTCACTGCCCGTGGTTCGCGAGCGGTTCGCCCTCGAGCTGGACGCGGTGGCGCTGCGCAGCCTCGCGCTCGATGAACCGCTGCTCGCGGCGCTCGCGCGTGGGGTGCGCCAGGTGGTGATTCTGGGAGCCGGCCTCGACACCCGCGCCCACCGCCTCGAGGCGCTCCGAGCGGCCACCGTCTTCGAGGTCGACCACCCGAGCACGCAGGCCCACAAGCGGCAGGTCACCGCAGGGCTGCGGCGGTGCTCGGCGAACCTGGTCTTCGTCGGCGTCGACTTCGAGCGCGACGCGCTGGGACAGGCGCTCGCGCGCGCCGGCCACCGCGGCGATGAGCCGACCGTGTGGCTGTGGGAAGGCGTGGTGATGTACCTGACCCTGCCCGCGCTGCGCTCGACGCTCACCTCGGTGGTGGCAGCCTCGGCGCCCGACAGCGACCTGGTGCTGCACTACCACGAGCCTCTCGAGCGCGACCTCGAGGCGTGGGCCATGAACCAGGTGCTCTCGGTGTGGCGCGAGCCGCAGGTGGGGCAGCGACGCCGGGAAACGATGGCCGCCCTGGTCACCGAGGCGGGGCTCGAGGTGGTCGACGATTCCGGTCAGGCCGACTGGGCCCGCCGTTTCGGAGCGAAGGCCAGCGCCGGCCCCATCGCCCGACAGTCGCGCCTGCTGCTCGCGCGGCAGGCGGCAACGCTTCGGTGACGAGAACGTGACGAACGACGCCCGTTCGAGGTGACGTGACCATTTTCCACGCTGGCCATGACGCAGTCCGCCGTGCGCCCAGCATTGATCGGGACTTCGGCGACTGCTACCCCACGGCCCCGGGCCGGCTGATGGAGATGCAATGAACCTTCGAAAACTTCTGGCTGCTTCCGTGTGCGCTGTGGCCACCATGTTGGCGTGCGATGGCGTCAGCGATCGCCTGCAGAAGCCGCAGGTGCCGGCAGTCAGCGCGCTGCAGGACAACGGCATTCCGCGAGGCGTTCACCCCACCAAGCAGACCGCGAACCACTGGAACTCGACGGCCCAGTGCAGCGGGGCGAGCTTCACGGGCTCCATCGGCTACAACGGCGGCCCGGTCATCAGCCAGGCGCAGGTGGTCGACGTGCACTGGGGCTCGAACATCGACGCCACGCTCGCGCAGCAACTGCCGGGCTTCTACGCCGACGTCGTCAACAGCCCCTACTTCGACTGGCTCTCGGAGTTCAACGTGACCGGTCAGGGCATCAGCCGCGGCACGTTCCACTCGTCGGTCACCATCACGCCGTCTGGCCCGACCAGCGGCACGGTGACGCAGGCGCAGATCGAAACCGAACTTCGCGCGCAGATCGCCGCGGGCCACCTGCCGGCACCCACCAAGGGTTGCGACGGCAAGGTGAACACCATCTACCTCATCGAATTTCCTGCGGGCCTCGTCATTCACGACAACAGTGGCTACACGTCGTGCAACGGCACGCCGTCGAACACGCAGTTCTGTGGCGAGCACGGCTCGACCACCACCAACGCGGGCGACCTGCTGATCTACGGAATGATTCCGCAGATGAACGCGAGCTGCACCCAGGGCTGCGACAGCGCGACCGGCGCGACCTACCTGACGGCCACCTACAGCACCATCGGCCACGAGCTGCTCGAGGCCATCACCGACCCCGACGTCACCAACCCCGCGTGGACCAGCCGCAGTTGCGGTGAAATCGGCGACGTCTGCTACAACGACGGCACGGTGGCCAAGACGGGCGGCGGTACCTGGCCCGTTCAGGAGGTCTACAGCAACAAGGCCAAGAAGTGCATTTCGGCCCCCACCACCGGTACCACGGCGGCGACCTGCTCGACCCCCACCGGTGCGTGCCAGTGCGGCAGCAGCGGCACGGGCGGCGGCACGGCGACCGGTGGCGGCGCGGCGACGGGTGGCGGCACCGCGACCGGTGGCGGCACCGCGACGGGCGGCGGCACGGGCACGG
>CAIWFK010000748.1 GCA_903911905.1 uncultured Myxococcales bacterium | reverse complement strand
TCGCCTCGTACGCGGCGATGGTGCTGGGGCTGGCGGGCGAGCGCGAGGTGCTGCGCTCGCTGCCGCGCAAGAAGGACGCGCCCGTGGCACCCTGGCCGCCGACGTTCGAGCGCGGGCCCAGCGTCGATGCCCGGGTGAAGCAGGGCGAGGGGCCCGAATTCGTGTCGGTCAGCGCGTGGCTCACCGTCGCCGCCGAGCAGGCGGGAGCGCGCGCGCGATGAGTCGCCTCGTGTTCCTGGCGGGCGGTCTTCTCGCGACGACCGCTGCCGCTGGCGAGCAGGACACCTGGGGCTACGTGGTGTCTGCCGAGCACGTGAAGGGCACGTACAAGCACCCGACGAATGACTGCCGGGTCACCGGGAAGGTGCCCGCCGCGCGACCCGCCCCGGCACCGGCGCCGGGCGACGAGTCGTCGCTGAAGGACGCCACCGCGTTCAGCGAAATCGTCTTCGACCCGTTCGAGCGCTGCGAAGACTACCGACACACCTGGCAGGCCGTGCGGTTCCGGGCGGGCGACCGGTCGCGCCCGACCTTCGCGTCGTGGCCCACCGGGCGGGTGAGCTTTTCATTCGTCTTCGGCGCGTTTGCGTTGCTCTTCGCCGTCGGGGCCTTCGCTCGGCAACGCTGGTGGCGCCCCAAAGAACCGGGGTGAGCTGACGGCCGGACGGGGTTTTGCGTGTGTTGGCCGCGAGTGGTGCTAAGCGAAGGCCCATCGATGCTCGAGTTTCGCATCAGCGCTGACTTCGCGGGCGTGCGCCTCGACAAGTACCTCAAGAAGGTGCTGCCGAACGTGCCGACCTCGCACGTCTTCAAGCTGATTCGGGTGAAGAAGGTCCGGGTCAACGGCAAGCGGGGCAAGCCCGAGCAGGACCTGGTGGAAGGCGACGTCATCACGGTGCGCGGCTCGGCTGATCAGTTGCTGCAGGAACCGGTCGAACGCAAGCCGGCGCCCCCACCTCCGGTCGACCTGACGAAGCTGAAGATCCTCTTCGAAGACGACTACCTCGTGGCCATCGACAAGCCCTCGGGCATGGCGGTGCACACCGGCAGCGGCATCACCGGCGGCACGGTGGTCGACGTGGTGCGCGCGTACCTGGGGCCCAAGGGCGTGCGCAACGACTTCGCCGCCAGCCCCGCGCACCGCATCGATCGCGAGACCAGCGGCGTGCTGCTGGTGGCCAAGCGCCGACCGGCGATGGTGCACTTCACCGACGTCTTCACCAACCACCTGGCCAGGAAGAAGTACCTGGTGCTGGTGAAGGGCAAGCTGCAGCAGCCCTCGGGGCTCATCGACCTGCCGCTCTCCGAGCACCAGCAGACGGCGGCCAGCCGTGACCGACGCGGCGTCAACATGCAGGAAGCACGGACCCGGTGGAAGGTGGTGCGGCAGAACAGCCACGTGGCCTTCCTGGAGTGCACGATCGAGACTGGCCGAACGCACCAGATTCGGCGACATTTCGCCGCCATCGGGCACCCGGTCGCGGGCGACCCGAAGCATGGTGACTTCGCCTTCAATCGCGACCTGAAGGCCCGCTGGGGTTTGAAGCGCTTGTTCCTGCACGCCGCCAGACTCGACTTCCCCCACCCCGACGGCAAACGCCGGGTCGTGGTCGAAGCGCCCCTGCCTGCCGAGCTGGAAGAGGTGCTCTCGCGTGCCGCGCTCGCCGCGGGCTCGGTCGTACCGCCCGGAGCTGAACCGTGACCACCTTGAAGCTCGTGAACGTGCCGAAGAAGGCCTGGTGGAAGTGGCCGTTCAAGGCCTTCGGTTTCCTGCTGCTGACCGGCGCCACCGCGGCGGTCTGCGTCTACGGCTTCGTGTGGTGGAAGTACGCCGACGGCTTGCCCGACATTCCCAAGGTCGACGAGTACCGCCCGCCCATCGTCAGCGAGGTCTACACGCAGGACGGGGTGCTGGCCGGTGAGTTCTCGAACGAGCGCCGCAAGGTGGTGCCGTACGAGCGCATTCCCAAGCGCCTGGTGCAGGCCTTCATCGCGGCCGAAGACGCCGACTTCTTCGACCACTTCGGCGTCGACGTGCTGGGCACCGCGCGCGCGGCGTTCAAGACCATCGCCAAGAAGGTACTGGGCAAGGGCAAGGTGCAGGGCGGCTCGACGCTGACCCAGCAGACCGCGAAGGCCGTGCTCATCTCGAAGGAAGGGTACAAGGAAAGCACCGCCAAGAACCTCAAGCGGAAGATTCGCGAGGCGCTGCTGGCGCGCCGGCTCGAGAGCGAGCTGACCAAGGAAGAGATCCTCTACCTCTACCTGAACAACGTGTACCTGGGTCACCACGCGTACGGCGTGCAGTCGGCGGCCGAGAACTACTTCCGCAAGGACGTGAAGGACCTGACCCTGGCCGAGATGGCGCTCATCGCCGGGTTGCCCCAGGCGCCCTCGACCTATTCGCCCTTCACCAACCCCGAGGCCGCCAAGAAGCGCCGCCGCTACGTGCTGGGGCAGATGCTCGCCAAGGGCATGATCACCCAGAAGGAACACGACGACGCGAAGGACGCCGAGGTCAACGTCTTCCCCGTCGAAGACGTGTTCCACCAGTTCTCGCCGTACTTCACCGAAGAGGTGCGGCGCGACGTCGTCAACCGCTACGGCAATTCGAACCTGCTCAACGAGGGCCTCAAGGTCTTCACCACGATGGACTCCGAGAAGCAGCGCGCCGCGCAG
Organism: uncultured Myxococcales bacterium; assembly: GCA_903911905.1. Classification (GTDB taxonomy): domain Bacteria; phylum Myxococcota; class Myxococcia; order Myxococcales; family Myxococcaceae; genus Xiheilimnobacterium; species Xiheilimnobacterium phototrophicum. Next base: position 28,457 of record CAIWFK010000748.1, on the reverse strand, counting down.
GAAGCGGTGCTCTGGGGCCTGTTGGCGGTCGACAAGCGCCAGGGCTTCCGCGGGCCGCTGACCCACCTCGAGTCGGCCGACGAGCGCTCGAAGTTCCTCGACAAGACCCGCGCCATTCTGGGCGAGGCCGACATCGAGCCGGGCCACTATTACGTGGGCCTGGTCAGCAGCATCTCGAAGGACAACCTGGTGGCCGAGATTTCCATCGGCGACAAGAAGGCCAAGCTGCCCGCGCTGGGCATGCGCTGGGCGCGCGAGGTGAACGGGGAGCGGTACTACCCCAGCGTGCTCATCAACAAGGTCTCGGTGCTCAAGGTCGGTGACGTGGTCATCGTGCGCGGCGTGAAGGACGCGAAGGGCCTGGTCGACGACCGCGAGAGCTGGAGCGATTCACTGGCCAAGGAAGTGCCCGAGAAGGGCCCGCTGGTGCGGCTCGAGCAGGAACCCGAGCCCCAGGCCGCGCTGGTGAGCATCGACCCCAACCGCCAGTACCTGGTGGCGATGGTGGGCGGCTACGACTTCGACGCCAACGAGTACAACCGCGCGTTCCAGGCGTGCCGGCAGCCGGGCTCGAGCTTCAAGCCCATCGTCTATTCGGGAGCCATCGAGAAGATGGGGTGGACCCAGGGCACCGTGCTGGTCGACAGCCCCCTGGTCTACGACGACCCCGAGAACAAGAACCGCTGGAAGCCCGAGAACTACGACGAGAACTTCAAGGGCGAGGTGCTGGTGCGCGACGCGCTCATCAACTCGATGAACATTCCCGCGGTGAAGACCTTCATCGAGCTCGCGCGCTACCTGGGCAACAAGAACGAGGTGGTGGGCATTCAGAAGATCGGCGAGTTCGCCCACAGCATGGGTTTCTCGACGCCCATCAACCCCGACTATTCGGCGGCGCTGGGCAGCTCGTGCGTGTACCCCTTCGAGCTGGCGCAGGTGTATTCGACCATCAACCGCCTGGGCGTGAAGAAGCCCACGTACTTCGTGCGCAAGGTGGAAGACCGGTTCGGGCGCATGGTCGAAGATCACACCGCCTACGACGACCCGTGGGGCTCGCTGCAGGACCGCATCGCCGCCGGCTACGCCCGCTTTCAGGAACCGGGCGAGCAGGTGCTCAGCAAGGAAACGGCCTTCCTGGTCACCGACCTGATGCGCGGCGTGGTGCGTGAAGGCACGGGCGCGGCAGCCCAGCGGTTGGGCAAGCCCGCGGCTGGCAAGACCGGCACCACCAACGACTCGTTCGACGCGTGGTTCACGGCCTTCACCCGCGACCTCGTGACCAGCGCGTGGGTTGGCTACGACCTGAACCCGCACCCGCTGGGCAAGTACGAGACCGGCGGTCACGCGGCGCTGCCCATCTGGCTGGCGTACATGATGAAGGCGCTGGAGGGGCGCGACCAGCCCGAGTTCGTGCCGCCGCCCTCGCTCGACCTGCTGCAGCGGCGCGTCGACAAGAAGACGGGGCGACTGGCCGCGGCCACGCGCAATTCCGAAATGCTGTGGTTCAAGAAGGGCACCGAGCCGCAAGACGCCGAGCCCGAGAAGGGCCAGGCCGACCCCAGCACCTTCATGCAGGTGCCGTGAACGCGCTGCCCCAGGTCGACGCGGTGCCCGCCGTGCCGGAAAGCGAGCTCAGGCAGCTCTGGCGTCTGGCCCTGCCGCTCGCCCTCGCGCAGGCCGGCCAGGCGTTGATGGGTACGGTCGACACCGCGGTGGTGGGGCACGTGAACAGCACCGCGCAGGCGGCCGCAGGGCTGGGCAATTCGCTGACCTTCACCATTTCGTTCTTCGGCATGGGCGTGATGCTGGCGCTCGACCCGCTGGTGTCGCAGGCCATCGGCGCGGGCAAACCGAAGGAGGCGCGCGAGCACCTCTGGCAGGGCGTGTGGCTGGCGCTGCTGACCTCGGTGGTGGTGATGGTGATGACCGCGCTGGTGCCCTTCGTGCTGCCGCTCTTCCGGGTGGAACCCGAGGTCGCTCGCGGCGCGGCGCAGTACATCTGGGTGCGCCTGCCGGGCGTGCCGGGGTTGCTGCTCTTCGTCGCCACGCGCAGCTACCTGTCGGGCGTGGGGCGAACCCAGGCCACGGTGCTGGCGATGGTGCTGGCGAACGTGGCCAACCTGGGGCTCGACCTGGTGCTGGTGTTCGGTGCGGGCCCCATTCCCGCGCTGGGGATGATCGGCTCGGCTCTTGCGACAGCGGTGTGCACCTGGCTGCAGTGGGCCGTGCTGCTGGCGGCCCTGGGGCCGTCACCCGAGGGCGTGCGGCGCCGGGTGGACTGGAAAGAGCTCAAGACGATGGCCGTCATCGGGGTGCCGGTGGGCCTGCACTTCCTGGCCGAGTCGGGCGTGTTCTCGCTGACCGGCGTGCTGGCCGGGCGGCTGGGCGCGACGCCGGCCGCGGGGCACGTGGTGGCGCTCAACATGGCCAGCCTCACCTTCTGTGTCGCGGCGGGCATCGGGGCGGCGGCCTCGACACGGGTCGGCTGGGCCATCGGCGCGAAGGACCAGGCCGGGGCGCGGCGCGCGGGCATCACCGCGTTCGGCAGCGCGGCCGGGTTCATGGCGCTGGCGGCGCTGCTCTTCGTGGCCATTCCCCGCGTGCTGGCCAATGCGATGACCAACGACGTCGACGTGGTCGAGGTGGTGGTGCAGTTGGTGCTGGTGTGCGCGCTGTTCCAGGTCAGCGACGGGCTCCAGGCGGTGGGCGCGGGCGTGCTGCGCGGCGCGGGCGAGACGGGCTTCACCTTTCGGGCGAACGTCATCGGGCACTGGCTGGTGGGGCTGCCGGTGGCGATCGGCCTGTGCTTCGGGCTGCACCTGGGGGTGGTGGGGCTGTGGCTGGGGCTGAGCGCGGGGCTGACCGTGGTGGCGGTGGCGCTGGTGGTGAAGTTCTTGCGGCTGGTGCCGGCGAGCTGAGGTTCAGCGCCTCTTTCGCGCCGCCGCCAGCGACTCGAGCATCTCGACGTCGAGGAGATCTTTCGGGCGGCCGCTCGCGCGCTGGTTGGCGATGAGGTCTTCCCTGGAAAGGAACGGCACTGTGGGGGGCGCGAATTCCCGGGCGACGGTGTGAGCGTGAGCCTGGAAGCCGAACGTCGACGGCCTGCACGCAGCTCGCACCTCCGGCTCACCCCACCGCGGCGCGGTCGAACACGCGGGTCGAACTGTCGCCCCCGCTCTTCTCGGCGGTCAGCGCCTGCACCCGCTGCACCAGTCCCGAGGTGGCGGTGGCGAGCTGCTCCTCGCTCACCCCCAGCACCTGCCGCCCCTGCACGATGATGCGCGAGAGGTCATCGGCGTTGCCGGCCTTCACGTCGAGCCCTTCGCGCTGGCACAACGCGTTGGCCAGGCGCACCACGTTGGCGGCCGAGCTCTTGCCGCGCTTCAGGTCGTACCAATCCAACTCGGCGACCGCGGTGGCGACCTCGCGCGGCAGGTACCAGCGGAAGGCGATGATGGCGCCCACGTCGCGGTGGCATTCGTCGACCACCCGACGCCACACGCCACCCGAGAGCCAGGTGCTGCTGCCGTTGGCCGCCGCGCGCTCGGCCTCGAGCAGCATCGCCGCCACCACCGGCTTGCCGATGTCGTGGAACAAGCCCGCCAGGTACGCGGTGTCTGGCACCATGCCCTTGACCATGCCGGCGAGGTCGCGCGAGAGGTGCGCCACGCCCAGGCAGTGCTCCCAGATGCCGCGGAAGGTGTTGCGAATGACCGGGTCGCGCGAGGTGAAGACCTGCTCGGCGGCCAGTTCCTGCAGCAACGTCACCAGGGTCTTGATGCCCAGGCGGGCCACCGCGCCGTCGATGCTGGTGATGCGCGCCAGGCCTCCGTAGAACGGGCTGTTGGCCATGCGCAGCACGCGGCTGGCGATGAAGGGGTCGCGCTCGATGACCTGCCCCAGGCGCGAGAAGGTGACCTCGTTGTCGTGCGCCAACTGCAGGCACTTGACCGCGACCTCGGGCAGCGACGGCAGCTTGAGCGAGTCGCTCTGCAGCCGCTTCGAGATGATGTCGCGCATCTTCGAGCTGACCGCCACCGCCTGGGCCCGCTCGAAGTCCTCGGTGCGCTGGGTCTCGATGATGCGAGTGTCTTCGCGTTTGGGCGGGGTCGCGGGCGCAGCGGCGCTCGCAGCGGTCTGGCCGTCGGGCAGGCGCGCGGTGGTGTGCGACGACGGCACCGGCGCGCGGGGCGCAGGCACCTCGGCCTCGCTGAAGGCCAGCGGCGAGCGCCCGCCCAGCCCGGCCACCGCTTCGCGCAGCTCGGTCATGGTCTGGAACCGGTCTGCCGGCGCGCGGGCCATGCACTTGAGGATGACCTCGCTCAGCCGCGGCGAGAGCGTGGGCGTCAGGTCCTTCGGCGGCTTCGGCGTCTGGGTGAGGTGGCCCTGCAGTTGCTGCATCAGGTTGCCCTGGTAGGGCAGGGTGCCGGTCGCCATGCGGTAGGCCACCACGCCCAGCGAATAGACGTCGCTGCGGGTGTCGAGCGTCTCGTCGCCCAGGCACTGCTCGGGGCTCATGTACGCGGGGGTGCCGATGATGATGCCCGGGTTGGTCTTCAGCGTTCCGCCCTGGCCCAGCAGCTTGGCGATGCCGAAGTCGAGCACCTTCACGAAGTCGGGGTAGTCGGGAAAGCTGGTCAGGAAGATGTTCTCGGGCTTCAGATCGCGATGAACGATGCGGCGCTCGTGGGCCGCCCCGATGGCCGAGGCCAGCTGTACCAACAACGAGCTGACCACCCGCTCGGGCAGCGCGCCTTCGCGTTCCAGGCGGGCCCCCAGGGTCTCGCCGTCGAGCAATTCCATCACGATCACGAAGTTGCCGTTGACCTGCCCGTAGTCGGTGACGTCGACGATGTTGGGGTGACGAATGGCGGCGACCGAGCGCGCTTCGACCAGAAAGCGCTGCACCATGGCCTCGTCGCTCGCCACCTCGGGGTTGAGCACCTTGAGCGCGGCCCGCCGCCCGATGATGGTGTGCTCGGCCGCCCAGACGGTGCCCAGCCCGCCGGCGCCCAGATGCGCGGTGACCCGGTAATTGAGCAGCGTGGTACCGATCATGTCGTTCCCCACCTGCTTCAATGCCTAATGGGGTCGTCGGCGACGCGCGCGACAGAGGTTTGACGCTTTCAAACGCGCGACGTCACACCAGCAGGCCCAGCACGCCTTCGAGCCAGTCCTGCACGTCGCGGTTGGCAGGCAGCAGGTTGTGGTCGAGCGCGTAGGTGAACAGCGGCCCCGCGAAGTCACCCGCGCTGCGGTACCGGTTCTTGAGCTCGGGCGTCAGCGCGCGGGTCAGAATGGCCGCCAGCGGCTTGTCGACGTAGTCGGGCAGGGCCAGCTTCGGAGCGCGAATCGAGGCCATGATCTGCTCTTCGCTCGCGCCGTCCTTCTGGAAGGGGTGGTAGCCGACCACCAGCTCGTAGAGCATCACGCCCACCGCCCACAGGTCCGACGCGGGGCCCAGCGGTTCGCCGCGCGTCTGCTCGGGCGAGAGGTACGAGAGCTTGCCTGCGGCGATGCCCTCGCCCGGCCCCAGGTTGAGCGCGCTCGAGCTGGCGACGCCGAAGTCACCGATCTTCACCTCGCCCTGACCCGAGAAGAAGATGTTGGCCGGGTTCACGTCGGAATGAACCAGGTTCAGCGGCGTGCCCGACTTGGTGGTCGCCGAATGGAAGTACGCCAGGCCCTTGAGCACCTCGATGACGATGTGCACGCCCATGCCCAGGGGGAAGCCGCGCATCTGCCGGCGGTGGGCGTCCATCACTTCCTTCAGGTCACCGCCGATGAGGAATTCGAGGGCGATGTAGCGGCGGCCGAACGCCACCCCATGCTCGATCATGCGCACCAGGTTCTGGTGGCTGAGCATGCCCATCAGGTCGACCTCGTCGGCGAACGTGTCTTCGGGCAGGCCCTGCCGCATCAGCTTGAGCGCCACGTTGACCTGATCGCCGTGCTCGTCGACCGCTTCGGCCAGGAAGACCTCGGCCATGCCTCCCGAGCCCAGGCGCGAGCGCACCAGGTACTTACCGAAGCGACGGCTGGGAACCTCGACGGCCTTGGTCTGCGGGGCTTCCACGCCTGACGGAACTTAACCGCTGTCGCGCGTCAATGCGGCAAAACGTGCCGGTACCGGAAACCAGCCGGTTCGTGGAGATCGCCGCCCACGAGAGTAGAGTAGCGCCGTCGTGACGTGTCCTTCCTGCGGTGCGCCGGTGGCAGCCGGCGCGACCTCGTGCTCTGCCTGCGGCGCCGCCGTCGAGGCCCTCCCCCGGGTCAGCACCGCCGTGTCGAACCGCAACCTGCGCCCGGTCAGCTCTCGCGAAGAGAAGACGGTGATGCCGGTGCGCACGCACGACGTGCTGCTGGGCCGCTACAAGCTGCTCGAGAAGATCGGCGAGGGCGGCATGGGCACGGTGTACCTGGCCCACGACCAGGAGCTCGATCGCCAGGTGGCCGTCAAGCTGCTGGCCTCGAACCTGGTCAACGACGACGAGGTGGTCGAGCGCTTCGAGCGCGAGGCCCGGCTGACCGCCAAGCTCGACCACCCGAACATCGTGCCCATCTACGACGTCGGTCGCCACGAGGGGCGGCCCTTCATCGTGATGAAGGTGCTCGCGGGCGACACCCTGGCGGGCCTGCTGCGCAGCAAGGGCGGGCTGACCAGCGACGAGACCCAGAAGCTGCTCAAGCAGGTGGCCGCTGGGCTCGACTACATCCACCGGCAGGGGTTCATTCACCGCGACATCAAGGCCGGCAACATCTTCGTGGCACCCGACGGGCACGCCACCATTCTCGACTTCGGCATTCTTCGCCCCAAGAGCGCCACCCAGGGCCTGACCCGCACCGGCATGGTGATGGGCACGCCCCATTACATGGCACCCGAGCAGGCCATGGGCCTCAAGGACGTCGACCACCGCGTCGACATCTACGCGCTGGCGGTGGTGCTCTTCGAATGTCTGACCGGCACGCTGCCCTTCGAGGCCGACTCCGAGCTGCGGCTCATTCAGATGCAGGCGCACTCACCGCCGCCCGACATCATCGACCGCGCCCCGTGGATTCCGCGGCCCGTGGCCGACGTGGTGCGCCGCGCGCTCGCCAAGCGGCCCGAGGAGCGGTTCAATTCGGGAACCGAGCTGGTCAAGGCACTCGAAGAAGCGTACCGCACCTCGGGAGGTCACCAGGCCGCGCCGCTTGCGAAGACCCACCCCACGCTCTCGACCTCGACCGCTCCGTCGCTGCGCAAGCTGGCCGAGGGTGAGGGCCGTGCGCCGGTGCCGGCCTCGCCCGAGCCTGCCGTCGCCCGACCGGCGACCACGCTCTCGCACGAAGATCTCCAGCGGGTGGTGGTGGCCAGCCGGCGTCAGACCCTGCTCATCGTCTTCGGCGCGGCGGCGGTGGGGGCGTTGCTCTTCACGGGGTGGAAGCTGCTCTCGCCGGTGCCGGTGGTGCCCGTGCCCGTCGCCGAGGTGGATGCCGGCGTGGCCGCAGCGCCTGATGCCGCGGTGCTGGTCGACGTGGCGGCGCTGGTCGACGCCGGGCCCGCGACGGCAGCCGCCCCGGCTGATGCGGGCGACGATGAACCCGACGACGCGGGCGTGGTGCCTACCCCGGTTGCCGTGCCCGACGCCGGCCGCCCGGTGCAGGTGGCCACCAGGAAGTACGGCAAATTGAACATCATCACCACGCACTCCGGCGACCCCTACTGGGCCCAGGTCTCGGTCGACGGGCTGCCGCGCGGTCGCACGCCGCTCCAACTCGACCTTCCAGTCGGGCTGCATCAGGTCAAGGTCGAGCGCGCCGGTTTCCGGGTGCAGTCGCGTGAAATACGAGTAGCGTCTGGCAAGTCGGTGGCGGTGCGCATCGACCTCGAGCCATGACCGTCGTCGTTCCCCTCTTCCTCGTTCTCTTCGCCGCGCCTGCCAAGACGGCCGCCCGGACCCCTCCTCCCGTCGAGAAGTTCGAGGGCTCGCGCCTCGAGGCAGGCACGAAGCTCTTCAACCAGGGCGACATCGAAGCGGCGCTGACGATGCTCGACGCCGCGGCGCTCGAAGGCGGAGACGCCGCCACGCTCGAAAAGGTGCACCTGCTGCGCGCCCAGTGCTTCGCCGCCCGGCAGGACTTCGCGCGGGCCGAAGAGGCCTTCGCGCTGGCGCTCGACGCCAACCCCGAGACCACGCTCGACCCCGCGAAGGTCGACCCCACGCTGGTGAAGATGCTCGAGGCCGTGCGCACCCGGTTGACCGGCACGCTGCAGGTCAATTCGACGCCTGCGGGGGCCACCCTGTTGCTCGACGGCAAGTCGGCGGGCGTGACGCCGCAGACGCTGCAGGTCTCGGTGGGTAAGCACAAACTCGAGGCGCGCTGGGGTGATGGCGCGTTGAGCCAGGCCGACGTGCAGTTGCGGCCTCGCCGCGAAGTGCGGGTCGAATGGGTGCAGGGCGCGGGCACGGTGATCGAACGGCCGGCCGAAGGCCCCGACGCGCGCAAGCTGGGGCCCTACGGCGACTTCCGCTTCGCTCCCGAAATCTCTCCGGTCGCGGCCATCGGCGCGACCCTGCCGCTCGAGCTGGGCGGCGGCGTCGAGCTCTCGTATTTCCGGCTGGGGCTGGGCGTGCGGCTCTTCCCCCAGTTCGGGCTGACGCCGCGCTTCGCCTTCGCGATACCCGTGTACGACCGACTGGCCGTGGCGCTCGAGGTCGGGGTGCCCGTGCAGTTCTTCAGTTCGGCGGTGGCGGTGGGCATCGCCGGCGGCGCGGGCGTCGAATACTACCCGGTGCGCTGGCTGGGCTTCACGGCGCTGGTGGGAGCCCGCCACTACCTGATTCGGCCGCTCAACGACGCCACCGCCTTCACCCTGAGCGCCGGGGTTCGCCTGCGCGTGCCGTGAGCGCGGCCAGACCCTCGAAACCACGGGTCGGCCACGGCTGACAATTCCATCGTTGCGGCTTGGCGCACTGCGGTAAGAGAGCGCCGTGACCTTCACCATTGGCGTACCGAAAGAGACGCTGCCCAACGAGAAGCGGGTAGCGGCGACCCCCGAATCCATCAAGAAGCTCACCGCGCGAGGCCTCGCGGTGCGAATCGAGAAGGGCGCGGGTCTGGCAGCGGGCTACAGCGACGAGTCGTACGTGGCGGCAGGGGCGACCCTGGTCGACGACGCGTTCGGCGACGTGCAGGCCGTCTACAAGATTCGACCGCCGACGTTGGCCGAGGCGGGCAAGCTGGCCCAGAACGCGCTGCTGGTGTCGTTGATTCAGTCCGAGCGCAACCCGGGCCTCCTCGACGCGCTCAAGGCGCGCAAGGCCACCGTGCTGGCGCTCGAGAAGGTGCCCCGCGTGACGCGCGCCCAGAAGATGGACGTGCTCAGCTCGATGGGCAACCTGTCTGGCTACCGCGCGGTGATGGAAGCGGTGCAGAACTTCCAGGGCTTCTTCGGCCCGCAGGTGACGGCCGCAGGGTCGACGCCGCCGGCGAAGGTGCTGATCATCGGCGCGGGCGTGGCCGGTCTGGCCGCCATCGGTGCCGCGCGGGCGCTGGGCGCCGAGGTTCGCGCGTTCGACACCCGCGCCGCGGCCCGCGAGCAGGTCGAGTCGCTGGGCGCGAAGTTCCTCGAGGTCACCATCCAGGAATCGGGTGAGGGCCAGGGTGGCTACGCGAAGACGATGAGCCCCGAGTTCATCGCCGCCGAGATGGCGCTCTTCCGCGCGCAGGCGAAGGAAGTCGACGTCATCATCACCACCGCGCTGGTGCCGGGGGCGAAGGCGCCGATTCTGGTGCCGAAGGACGTGGTCGAGGCGCTCAAGCCGGGCTCGGTGGTGGTCGACATGGCGGCCGAGCAGGGCGGCAACTGCGAACTGTGCGTGCCCAACGAAATCGTGGTGCACAACGGGGTCAAGATTCTCGGGTACACCGACCTGCCCAGCCGCATGGCGCACACGTCGAGCAAGTTCTTCGCCATGAACCTGGTGCACCTGACGGGTGAGCTGGGCACCGGCGACGCGCTCACCATCGACCGCAAGACCGACGTGGTGCGGCCCGCGCTGGTGCTGCACGACGGCGAAGCGCTGCCGCCTCCCGAGGTGAAGCCGCCCTCGCCGTCGGCGGTGGCCGCACCAGCGGCGCCCAAGCCGGTGGCCATCGTCAAGGCCGAGGCGCCGCCTCCAGCCGAGCCGAACCCCGCGGCCACGGCCTTCGGTGGTCTTCTGGTGGTGGCGCTGCTGGGGCTGTTGGGCAAGTTCGCGCCTCCAGAATTCCTGCAGCACTCCACCGTGTTCGTGCTGGCCTGCTTCGTGGGCTGGCAGGTGGTCTGGTCGGTGACGCCTGCGCTGCACACCCCGCTGATGAGCGTGACCAACGCCATCTCGGGCATCATCGTGGTCGGCGGCATGCTTCAGGTCGGTTCGGGCCTCGACGTGGCGAGCATTCTGGGCGCCGTCGCGGTGCTGGTGGCGACGGTGAACATCGCCGGCGGCTTCCTGGTCACGCAGCGCATGTTGAAGATGTTCCGGCGTGACGCGCCGGCCGCGAAGAGCAGTGGAGGTCATCGATGAACGGCGTGGCAGCAGTGGTGTTCCTCACCTCGGGGGTCCTCTTCATCCGCTCGCTGGGCGGGTTGTCGAAGCAGGAGACCGCGCAGGCGGGCAACACGTCGGGCATCTTCGGCATGCTGCTGGCGATTCTGACCGCCGGCGCGACCTGGGTGATGGCCTCTGACGTCTCGCAGCGCACCACCGGTCTCGCGATGCTGGTCGGCGCGGCGGTCATCGGCAGCGCCATCGGCGCGGTGCTGGCGCGCCGGGTGGAAATGACGGGCATGCCCGAGCTGGTGGCGATTCTGCACAGCTTCGTGGGTCTGGCCGCGGTGCTGGTCGGCATCTCGAGCTACCTGGTGCCGCAGGCGCAGTCGCACCTGGCCGACGGCTTCGAGGGCACGCGTCACAACGTGCACCTCATCGAAATCTGGGTGGGCGTGGCGGTGGGCGCCATCACCTTCACCGGCTCCATCATCGCGTGGGGCAAGCTGCGCGGCACCTTCTCGGGCAAGCCGTTGCTGCTGCCGGGTCGCCACTTGTTGAACCTGGCCATCGTCGCGGCCATCGTGGGCCTGGGGTGGAAGTTCGCGGGCCTCGAGGGCACCGACGGCATCACGCTCTTGCTCATCATGAGCGCGCTGGCGGGCCTCATCGGCATGCACCTGGTGCTGGCCATCGGCGGCGCCGACATGCCGGTGGTGGTCTCGCTGCTCAACAGCTACTCGGGCTGGGCGGCGGCGGCGGCGGGCTTCATGCTCGCCAACGACCTGCTCATCGTCACCGGCGCGCTGGTCGGCAGCTCGGGTACGATTCTGTCCATCATCATGTGCCGGGCCATGAACCGGTCGATTCTGAACGTGGTGTTCGGCGGCTTCGGCACGGGCGAGTCGAAGCCTTCGGCGGCCGGTGCGGCGGCGCAGGGCGGCACGGTCACGGAAATCAAGTCGGACGAGCTGGGTGCCCAGTTGCTCCAGGCCAAGAAGGTGGTCATCGTGCCCGGATACGGCATGGCCGTCTCGCGCGCCCAGACCGCGGTGAAGGAACTGACCACCGCGCTCAAGGAAAAGGGCGTCGACGTGCGCTTCGCCATTCACCCCGTCGCCGGCCGCCTGCCGGGTCACATGAACGTGCTGCTGGCCGAGTCGGGCGTGCCGTACGACATCGTGATGGAAATGGAGCACATCAACGGTGACTTCCCGCAGACCGACGTGGTGCTGGTCATCGGCGCGAACGACATCGTCAACCCCGGTGCGCTGACCGACCCCAGCTCGAGCATCTACGGCATGCCGGTGCTCGAGGTGTGGAAGGCGAAGACCACCGTGGTGCTCAAGCGCGGCATGGCGGCGGGCTACGCCGGCGTCGAGAACCCGCTCTTCAACCTCGAGAACACGCGCATGCTCTTCGGCGACGCGCGCAAGTCGGTCGAGGCGCTGGTTTCGGCCGTTCGGGCCTGAGGCGTCAGGTTGGGGCTGGGAGGAGCTGGCGAACCAGCTCGTCCCAGCGCAGCACGCGGAAGTCGTCTTGGTCGACGATCTCGAGCAGGGCCGTGCGCACGGAGGTGGCGTCGAACGCGGGGCCCATGGTGGTCAGCAAGCGCTCGACGTCGACCAGGTCCTTGCCCCGGTAGAAGAGCATCTTGAAGACCGCCGTGTCTTCGGGCGAGAGCACGCGAATCTTCGTGCCGTGCAAGGTGACTTCCCGGGTGCGGTTCGCCGCGCGCGGCTTCAGTGGCGTCCATGCCGGTACTTCCTCACCGCCGCAAGCCAGGTCTGCATCGATTCGTCAGAGCGAGGGTCCTGCCACCGCACGGCCTGGTCGAAGTCGGGTCGAGCCCGGAGAATCGCCATGGCGTCCCGACACACCGACTCGAGAATCTTCCCTCGCTCGTCGGGCGTCAGGTGGCGCGTGGCCGCGACGTCGTCCTCGACTTCGTCGCGCAAGGTTGCGCGGCGAGCGTCGAGCCGGTCGAGGAACTTCTTCGTGGCAGCGGTGCGAGCCATGGCTTCTCGAGAAGCCTATGCTCATTTCGCCAGAGTGCTCAATTCGAGCGGTCACGGCCCCCCCATGCGCGCCCACGAACTCGACGGCCAGGTGGTCTTCTTCGACCGTGAGAGCGGCACCAACGTGCTGGTCGAGAACGCGCGCACGGATCCGCGGGAGTATGGGCAGCTTCAGCTCTCGGTGTACGACGAAGACCAGCCCCTTCAGGCGCTCGAGCACCTGGCTGAAGAGAGCGCGCGCTTCGGGCTCAACTACCTGGTCACGCCGGCGCGGGTGCGCACGCTCGAGGCTGACCTGCTGCAGTTCCTCGAGCGCGGCGCGCGTCGTCAGAGCACGTCGAAGAACCACCCCGCTGAGAGCATGATGGCGCCGGTCGAGAACTTCGCCGGCTCGGCCAGCCAGCCGACTTGCACCCCGAAGCCCGAGGGGTCGCGGCGATAGAGCCCGAGCGCGAAGCTGACCCGCACCGTGTCCACGGTGGGCGAGGGCGGGGGAATCGCGACGTGACGGGCGATGAGCGTGGCGTTGGCCACCAGCTCGAAGTGCGCGAACTGCAGGCCGTAGAAGACCGGCACGCCCCACTCGAATTGCGACCACGCGGTCTCTTTGAGTCGCCCAGAGACGGAGGCCGAGCCCAGCAGCCCTGCCGAGACGACGTGCACCAGGCCGGAGTCGGTCTTCACGCGCAGCAGCTCGCGCTTCACGTCGAGCGTCGCACCGACCTGGAGCGTGCGCTGGGGCGCCTGAATTTGCCCGTACGCCTGCAGCGAGAGCCCCACGTCGAACCCGTGCGCCGCGCCATAGCGCCCGTTGACCCGAAGCTCGGGAATGGGGAAGCCGTCGGGGTAGTCCGAGCACGAAATGGCGCCGACCAGCCCGCTGCGGAAATCTCCACAGAAGCCCGCGCCCGCCAATTGGCCCGAGAGCCGCAGCTTTCCCGGGTCGACCACCGACGCGGTCTGCATCGGAGTGATGGTGGCGCAGCCGCTGGCCGCGCCGAGGAGCAGCAGGAAGCCCACGCCCTTCACGGCGCCTTCCCTTCGAGCCAGTCGATGACCGCGGCGGTCCAGGCGGCGTTGAAGGCCGGCACGTGGCCCGCACCCTCGACGCTCCACAGTTCGATGGGCGTGGCGCAGTCGATGACTTCCTGGTGCGTCTCGGCGGTGGCGTCTCCCACGAAGTCGGCGGTGCCCGTCTCGTGCCAGTCACCGGTGCAGCCCGCGCGCCTGGCGTACCGCTTCCCGGTTTCGTGCACCGACGGGTAGGCGCCCACCACGCCCGGGGTGACCTTGCCATCGTAGAAGATGGTCTGATCGGCCGTGCCGTGAATGAGCAGAATGGGAATCTTTCGGCCGTCGGGGCAGCGCGTGAAGTCGTTCCACGCCGAGCCCGACACCTCGGCCACGCCGTCGATGACGTCGCTCGCTTCGCAGGCCAGCCGCAGCGCCATGAAGGCTCCGTTCGAATGGCCGATGACGAAGACCTTGCCGACCGCGTGCTGGGCCTTGATGTCGGCGATGAGCGCGCGGAAGAAGCCGACGTCGTCGACCGGCAGGTCACCGAAGTTGCAGCAGGCGTCGGTGGCGTTCCAGAAGCGCTTGAAGTCGGCGTCGAGCGTGCCGCTGGGCAGGGCGTACAGAAAGCGCTTCTCGTCGATGCGCTTCGAGAAGGGGAAGACCAGGTCCTGCAGCGGGCCGTTGGCGCCGTAGCCGTGGTTCAAGATGATCAGCGGCAGCGCGGTCGCCGGGTCGTCGCCCTTCGGCGCGTGCAGTTCGTACGAGCGACCCTGCACCGAATGGTCGGCGGCGCAGGCAGCCAGGCACAGCCAGAGCAGCAACGCGGGGCGCGTCATCACTTCACCGGCACCATCCACCGGTGGGGGTCGGCGACCGTGCTGCGCTGAATGCCCGAGATGGTCTCGAACAACGAGAGGCTGATGGGGCCGGGCTTGCCCTGGTTGACGATGAGCTTCTCGCCCCCCGCGAAGGCCAGTTCGCCGACCGGGCTGATGACCGCGGCGGTGCCGGTGCCGAAGATCTCGGTGAGCGTGCCCGACTGGGCCGCGGCGCGAACTTCCTTGATCGAGACCGGGCGCTCTTCGACCACCAGCCCCTGCGAGCGCGCCAACTGAATCACCGAGTCACGGGTCACGCCCGCGAGAATCGAGTCGGACAGCGGCGGGGTCAGCAGCTTGCCGCCGATGACCACGAAGAGGTTCATGGTGCCGACCTCTTCGATGAACTCGTGGTCCTTGCCGTCGAGCCAGAGCACCTGATCGAAGCCCTGCTTCTTGGCCGCCTGCGCGGCGTGCAGACTGGCGGCGTAGTTCGCGCCGGCCTTGGTTGCGCCCAGGCCGCCCTTCGGGGCGCGCACGTCGTTGGTCTCGACCCAGATGCGCACCGACTTGAGCCCCGAGCCGCCGTAGTAGCTGCCGACGGGCGAGGCGATGATGAAGAACAGGAACGCGGTCGCGGGCCGCACCCCGAGGAAGGCCTCGGTGGCGACGAGGGTGGGGCGCAGGTAGAGCGCGGTGCCCGGCGCGTGCGGCACCCAGTCGGCGTCGGCGCGGGCCAGCGCGTGCATGCCGGCCAGCATCTGCTCTTCAGACGGGCACATCATCGACAGACGCGGGGCGCCCATCGCCATGCGGTGCGCGTGGGCCTCGGGGCGGAAGAGCTGCAGCGCCCCGTCCTTCCCGCGGAAGACCTTCGAGCCTTCGAACATCGCCTGGCCGTAGTGGAACACGCCGGCCGCGGGGTCCATCACCAGCGGGCCGTACGGCACCACCTTCGCGTCGTGCCAGCCCTGGTCGGGCGTGTAGGTGGTGCTGAAGAGGTGATCGCTGAAGAACTTGCCGAACCCGAGCTCGGCTTCCGGAGGGCGGGACTTGGGGGTCGTCGTCTTGGTGACGGGAATCTGCATGTGAAGCCTCCTCCGACGGACTGATTGCTGCGCCACCCTTACAACGTGGGCGCGGACAGACAAGCGCCGGCGTCACCAGCACAGCGTTTCCGTGCTGTGCGGTGCGTCACGAATCGGTGTTGGCGTGAGCGCTCAGCACTCGATGATGTTGACCGCGAGGCCGCCGCGGGCGGTCTCCTTGTACTTGGTCGACATGTCGGCCCCGGTCTGGCGCATGGTGCTGATGACCTTGTCGAGCGAGACCTTGTGCTTGCCGTCACCCATCAAGGCCAGTCGCGCGGCGTTGATGGCCTTCACGCTGCCCATGGCGTTGCGCTCGATGCAGGGTACCTGCACCAGCCCGCCGATGGGGTCGCAGGTCAGGCCCAGGTTGTGCTCCATGCCGATTTCCGCGGCGTTCTCGACCTGCTCTGGCGTGCCGCCGAGCACCTCGGCCAGGCCGGCCGCCGCCATCGAGCAGGCCACGCCCACTTCGCCCTGGCAGCCGACCTCGGCCCCCGAGATGGACGCGTTCTTCTTGTACAGCGCGCCGATGGCCGCCGCCGCCAACAGGAAGCGCACGCTGCCCTCGTCGTCGGCGTTGGGCACGAAGCGGCGGTGGTAGGTCATCACCGCGGGAATGATGCCGGCGGCACCGTTGGTCGGCGCGGTCACCACCCGCCCGCCCGCGGCGTTTTCTTCGTTGACCGCCAGGGCCCAGAGGTTGACCCAGTCCATGACGATGAGCGGGTCGGTCTCGCGCGGGTCCGTCTTCAGGCGCCGCGAGAGCGCCGCGGCCCGGCGCTTCACCTTGAGGCCGCCCGGGAGCATGCCTTCGCGCTCGCAGCCGCGCGTCACGCACGCTTCCATCGCGCGCCAGATGTCGAGCAGGCCGTCGTGCACCTGCGCCGCGCTGCGCAGCGACTTCTCGTTCTCGAGCATCAGGGTCGAAATCGACAGGCCGTGGGTGTTGCACTGCTCGAGCAGGTCTTCACCGGTCGAAAACGGGTAGCGCAGGGGCGGCGGCGCGCGGCCTCGACCGTCGGCTTGCCGTCGTGGTCGACCACGAAGCCGCCACCGACCGAATAATAGATGCGCTCGAGCACCACCGAGTCGCCCGCCCGCGCGGTGAAGCGCATGCCGTTGGAGTGCAAGGGCAGCTTTTCGCGGCGGTGGAAGACGAGGTCGGTCTTCACTTCGAACGGTACCGAGTGGCCCAGCAGCGAGAGCCGACCGGTGGTGGCGATCTCGGCCACTCGCGCGGGGCCCGCGTCGATGTCGCAGGTGGCAGGCAGCGCGCCTTCCAGACCCAGCAGCACGGCGAGATCGCTGCCGTGGCCCTTGCCGGTGAAGCCCAGGCTGCCGAAGAGCTCGACGGTGATCCGGGTGACACGGGGCTTGAGTTCTTCGCGCTCCAGTTGGCGGGCGAAGCGCTCGGCGGCCAGCATGGGGCCCACGGTGTGCGAGCTCGAAGGGCCGATGCCGATCTTGAAGAGGTCGAAGGCGCTGATGTGCATGGTGGCGCGTTGTACCGCTGATCAATTCGCCGTGGTCGGGCACCAAACCCCCTGTGGCATTTCGGTAGCAGGACCCTCGACAACGGGGGGTCGATCGTGACAAACCGCCCCGGTTTCCTTTTTGTCCCCACGGAGAATCAACACAATGCACGTTCGTACGATGGTCCTCGCCGGCACGTTCGCGGCGCTCTCGATGTTCGCTTGCGGTGGTACCACCTCGAAGGTCGACGCGGGTCACACCGGCGGCGGCAGCGGTGGCGGCCTCGCCACTGGCGGTGGCACGGCGACGGGCGGCGGCACGGCGACTGGCGGCGGTTCGGGCGGCGGCTCGGGCGCGTGCCGGCAGATCGCGCTCGTTCCCTCGGTCAACGTGATCGACGTGGCGCGCTACGACACCGACACGACGACCAGCCCTCCCAGCCCCCCGCTCGATCAGATCTTCATGGGCATCGCGCAGAACACCACCACCATGACCTTCGACTACGCGATGATCGAGTACTACTGGCCCACCACGACCGCGCCCGCGCTGCCGCTCGTGTACACCATCACCAACGCCGACAAGTACAACACCTGCTACGAGTGCCTCACGGTCAAGACCGACTGCGCCCAGGCGGCGCTCCCCGACGGCGGCACCGGCCTGAAGTGCGCGAAGCGGTTCTTCGCCCAGGGCGGCACCATGACCTTCAACCAGTTCGGCGCCAGCGCCACGGCCGGCCGTGAAATCGGCTCGGGCACGGGCCTGCACCTGGTCGAGTGGACCTACGGCAAGGACAGCACCGGCACGCTCATCGACGCCCCCGTCGCCAACGGCGCGTGCATGGACATCGCCGGGTACAGCTACGACGTCACGTACTCGACCGACTCGACCGGCACTCAGACGTTCGACGCCGGCATGTAATTCCAGCGCACGCTGGAACGTGAGAGAACGCCGGAGTGGCCTCGTGCCGCTCCGGCGTTGTTCGTTGTCCGGGCCTCGTCAACGGGCGAGCAGCGCCACCACGGCACCCGCGCTTCGGCTCATGGTGACGCCTCGCGTGGCCGGGAACTTCGCTGCGCCCTCGGCTCGCAGCGCCACCGCGGGGCCGGCTTCGTAGCGCGCGAAGGCCTCGGCGCTGGTGAAGAGGTAGTGCACCTGGAGCGAGGTGGGGCCCAGGGTGATCAGCCGCGCTTCGATGGCGCCGCCTTCGAGCACCTGCGCCAGGTGGCCGTGGGTCAGCCACGCCGTGTATTCCGTCGCTACCGCTGCGTCAGTGAACTGCGCGGTGACCGTGTACTCGAACATGGCTTCAGGCCCCCCTGCGGAAGCGGAGCGCCGACCAGACCTCGTCGACGGCGATTTGCGCCACCGGTCGCAGCGCATGCGGCGCCAGCAGTTCCCACAGGCGCTCGCGATTGAGGTCGGTGGCCACGCCCGAGGTTCCCTTCGGGTAGCAGACCCAGAGCAGCGGGTCGTCGCTCAGGCGCCCTTCGACCTTCGGCAGCACGGTCGACAGCTCGGCCGCGTCCTTCACGAAGAGCATCGCCGCGTCGACGCTGGCCGGCACCTTCGTCGAGGTGCGCACGCCGTCCAACTGCGGCGCGACCTCCTTGGGCAGGCCCAGCGTCAGCAGAGTGGTGCCGTCGTCCAACTGCAGGCGTTGGGTCAGCGGGCGGGTGCTCGGCGGGGGGCGTTTGGCAGCCATGACCGCGAAGCGTAGCAGCCGCCTCGTGCCCGGTGCGTGTGTCGCGACGCGGTGGCGCTCGTGTGTCATCGTCTGGGCATGACTCGTGCGTCACTGCTGTGCCTGCTCGTCGCATCGTCGGTGGTCGCTGCTCCGGCGCGCCTTCCCGTGGTCACGTTGTTGCCGCCGCAGAGCGCCGACGAGCTCAAGCCGCTGGCCCTCCTCATCGCCGCTCGCGCTTCGGAGCAGCTCGAGGCCACCGGCGGCGTGACCGAACTCCACCTCAAGCAGGCGTTGCGCGTGGTGCAGGAAGAGGGCGTGGCCTCGACCGCCGACTCGGCCGAGCGGTTGCGTGGGCTGATGGGCGCCGACCGGGCGCTGACCTTCTCGCTCACCGCCGGCGCGCCGATGAAGCTGCAGTGGACGGTGGCCGACGGCAAGAAGCCGGTCACCGGCAGCGTGAGCGTGGGCACGACCTGGGCCGAGGCGCTCGAGCAGGGCAGCACGGCGGTGGCGAAGGCGCTGCTGGGCAAGGCGCCGAAGAAGACCCCGGTGCAGCCCTCGTCGACCAACGAAGAGGCGCTCAAGGGCGTGGGTCGTTGCTACGCCACCATGCTGCGACAGCCGCTCACCGTCGACACCCCGTCGGTGCTCGACGCTGGCGAGTTGGAGCAGGCGGTCAGTGACTGCCGTGCAGCCCTCGGCGCCGACCCGAAGCTCTCGTTCGCCGCAGCGACGCTCGCGCTGGCCCAGGCCATCATCGGCGCCGACGCCGACGCCACGAAGACGCTGCAGGCCCTGGCCGCCACCGACGACTCGCTCGAGCTCTACACCCTCGCCCGCTTCTGGTTGCTCACCCGCTACCAGTCGAACGAGGCCGGCATCGCGTACCTGCGCGACGTGCTCAAGAGGCACCCGGGCGAGCTGCTCGCGCGCACCTACCTGGGCGAGACGCAGCTCTCGGTGGGCGCGTTCGCCGACGCCGAGGCTACCTTCCGTGAAGGGCTGGCGCAGGCGCCGGCCTCTCCCTTCTTCTCGGACCGGCTCTCGAAGGCCCTGGCCCGGCAGGACAAGCACGAGCCCGCCATCGCTGCCGCGAAGAAGGCGCTCGAATTCGCCCCCACCTCCCGCGAGGCGCGGCTCGAGCTGGGCAGTCGGTTCATCGACGCCGGCAACCCCACCGCGGCGGTGGAACAGTTGAAGCCCCTGGCCGACCTGACGCCCGTGCGCGGCGAGCACCTGCTGCGGTTGGGGTGGGCGCAGTGGCTGATGGGGAACGGCGACGAGGCGGCGGCCAGCTTCCAGAAGGCGCTCGATGCGTCGAACGGGCCGGGCGACTGGCGTACCCGCGGTCGTGCCTTCTACGACCTGGCGCTGGTCGAAGCGAAGCGTGGCCGGAAGGACGCCGCCCGGGTGGCGCTGCGGGCCTCGGTGCAGACGGGCCTCAAGCTGCGCACCATCGACCCGCTGCTGGCCGAGACCGCGCGCGACCTCGAGCGTGTCGACCCCGACGCCGGCCGGGCCAGGCCTTCCATCGTGCCGCGCGAGTCGAGCCTCTTCCCCACCGACCCCTTCGGCGAGCCCGACGTGAAGGCGAAGAAGCCGCCGCCGCCCGAGGGCCTGGTGCTGTACCGGTTCTGAGCCGATGGCGCGGCGGGTTCTCATCGTCGGCGGCAACCGCTTCCTCGGGCTCGAGCTGACCGCGCGGCTGTTGGCGGCGGGTGGAAACGAGCTCACCCTGCTCAACCGTGGCACCCTCGTCGACCCGTTCGGCGACCGTGTGCAGCGCCTGCACGTGGACCGCGGCACCGACGCCTTCGACCAGGCGCTCGCGGGCACCTCGTGGGACGTGGTGGTCGACTTCGCGCTCTACACTGCCGAGCAGGCCCGGCGCGCGGCGCGGGTGCTCTCGGGGCGCGTGGGGCACTTCGTGGCCATCAGCACCGGGCAGGTGTACCTCGTACGCGACGTGGTGCCGGTGCCCGCGCGCGAGGCCGACCTCGACGGCCCGCTGATGCCGAGGCCCACCGACGCGTACGACCTGGACCAGTGGACGTACGGCCTCGAGAAGCGCGAGGTCGAGCGGGTGGTGGCCCAGGCCTTCGCGCACACCACGCTGCGGCTGCCCATGGTGCACGGCGGGCGCGATTTCTATCGGCGGTTCGATTCCATCGCCTACCGCCTGCTCGATGGCGGTCCGCTCTTCATCACCAGGCCCGAGGCGATGGTGCGGCACGTGTACGGGCCGGCGGTGGTGCGGCAGCTCCAGGCGCTGGTGACGAACGGAAACGCGCGCGGGGCGTACAACCTGGCGCAGTCCGAGGCCACCACGGTGGAGGACCTCATCGGCCGGGTCGCGCACGCGCTGGGGGTGACGCCCAGGGTGGTGACCACGACCGAGCCCGAGCTGCGCGCGCGGGGCCTCGACCCGTTGCTGGCCTGCCCCTTCAATCAACGGTGGATGTCGGCGCTCGACGCCACGCGCGCCCGAGACCAACTGGGCTTCACGCACGAGCCGATGAGCGAGTGGGTGCCGGCGGCGCTGCAGGCCAGCATGGCGCGGTGGAACGACACGCCTCCGCCGTCGATGGCGCACCGCCCGCTCGAGCTCGCCTGAGCGCGTCTTCCGTCAGGGGGCGGGCAGCTCGCGCCCGTCGCTCGAGAGGAACTGCAGCACCTGCGCGCGTGCCGCCTCGAACGAATACATGATGTCGTGCCCGTCGAAGGCTGCCACGTCGGCAGGGGCCAGGTACTTCGCCGGGTCGACGTGGGTCAGCACGTGCAGCGGCGCGGTGCCGGTCAGCGGTGCGGTCGCGACCTGCGCGCCCAGCGCGTGCGCCAGGTCTTCGGTCGCCTCGTTGGGAATGTTGAGGTCGCGCAACCCTTCCTGCAGCAGCACCGCGCGGCTGGGCGGCGTCTGGCCGATGAGGTTGATGGGGTCGGCCGGGTCGACGATGCTCTGCGCCACCACCCGCAGCGCGGGGAAGGCCGCTTCGTACTCGGGCGTGCCGTAGCCGATGTCGGTCTGCGCCACGAAGAGCAGCCCCAACAGGTCGTGAATCACCGGGCTCGAGATGATGTTGCCCAGGCCGCCGCCGGGCACGTTCAGCGACATGCTGGTGACGTGGTTGGCGAACGGCGCGAAGCCCGCGCCCATGATGCTGCCCAGCGAGTTACCGAAGTAGCGGGGGTTGGGGTTCAGGTCAGGCGTGCCGTCACCGTCGACGTCGAGCGTGGCCACCAGGCGCTCTTCCTGCAGCAGGTCGAAGGTCATCTCGCGGAAGTGGTCGCGCAGCTTCTGCAGGTCTTCGACCGCGAAGAACCCGGTGGAATTGCCGCGGGTGCCGTGGCTGGGCGCGTCGATGCCGATGCAGCCCAGCCCTCGCGCCGTCAGCACTTCCGCCCATTCCATGCAGAACGTGTCGTCGGTGCCGACCAGCGGGGTGTTGCGACCACCGAAGCCGTGCTGCCCCATCACCACCGGCCAGCCTCCTGGCGGCGTGGGGCCCTTGGGCAACACCAGCACGAACCACAGCGGCACCACCGGCGCGGTGGAAGGGTCGGAGACGAAGGCGGGGTCGAAATGCGCATGGGCGTCGCGCAGGTCGTGGGCCGAGAATTGACCGATGACGACCCGGCCGGGGTGGGTGGCGGGCTGGCCGAAGGTCTGGCGCTCGAACCATTGGGTGAAGGTCGACCAGTCGGGGTCGCTCGAGGTCCAGTTACCGACCGGGCGCTGGCTGTTGCCGTCGGGCACCATTCCTTTCGCCGGAATCGTCGCGGTGGCCGGGTGCGCCTCGGCCCAGGTGGCGAGCGCCTTCATTAGCGAGGTGGTGGGTACGCCGTGCTGTGGCAGCACCAGCAGCACTTCGGTCTCGGCCACGCCCAGCGCGTCGGCCACCTGCTTGCGCTGCGCCGTGGTGGTGGCGGCCTCGAAGTCGCGCCCGCGCTCGAGCGCGTGGCCGTCGGCCGTCATCAGGCCCTTGAGCACCACCAGCGCGCCGTCACGCCCCTCGGGCAGCGGCACCGACGGTCGCACGAAGAGGAACTCGGGGAAGTCGGGCTGCGCCGGCAGGTTGGCCTCGGCGAGGAACTCGGCGCTCAGGCGGGTGGCGACGTCACGCTCGAGCACCGTCACGGTGTCGCCGTACAGGACGCGGGCCAGGTGGCCCTTCACCGAAGCGGGGTCGAGCGCCGCCGACGCACGAAGGAGCACGCCCGAGAAGTTGCCGAAGCTGGCGACGTCGTGCTCCATCGCTTCGGCGGTGGTGTCGAAGAGTACCTTCGCCTTCGCGGTCTGCGCCTTCTGCGCGAGGAACGGCGCGTACCAGCGGGGCCGCAGCTTCAGCGTGCCATTCTGCACCAGCCTCGCGTCGGGGAACGGGTTGTCGAGGCTCTGCGCGTCGGCAGAGAAGAGCAGATGCGGGCTTTCGGGCGTCACGGGCGCCGCACACGAGCAGAGGACGACGCTGCAGAAGAGGCCGAGTCGAAGCGACATGGCCCCCGACCTACACCGTCGCGGTGGAGCCGTCAGCGGTCGTGGGTCACGCCTTCCCGCCGCTGCGCCACGTGCCACAGCACGCCCCATGGGTCGGTGAGGAAGCCGACCCGCAAGCCCCACGGCTGCATCGCCGGCGCCCGCAGTGTCACCCCGAACCGGCCCACCAGGTCGAGCGTGCTCACGTGCGCCCACCAGGCGTCGAGGTCGTCGACCATCAACTGCATCATCAGGTTCTCGGCCTGGAACTCGGCGCGCTGCAAGATGAACCCACTGGTGCCAACGCGGAAGATGGCGACGTCACCGTCGAGCAGCTTCTCGAAGCCGAGCGCCTCGTAGAAGGCCCTGGTGCGCTCGAACTCGCGCGTCGGAAGAAAGGGACGCGCGAGCTCGGTTGAGGAAGGAGCAGCCAGCGTCAGGCCTTCGCGAGGTGCCGCAGCACGTACTGCAGAATGCCGCCGTGCCGGTAGTAGTCGAGCTCGTTCGGGGTATCGATGCGGCAGGTCGCGGTGAAGGTCTTCTTCACCTGGCCGTCGGCGCCGTGCGCGGTGACGGTCAGCTTCTTCGCGGGCGCGAGGCCCTCGGCGATCCCGGCGATGCTGAAGGTCTCGGACCCGTCGAGCCCGAGCGACTTGGCGTCTTCCCCAGCCTGGAACTGCAGCGGCAGCACGCCCATGCCGATGAGGTTCGACCGGTGAATGCGCTCGAACGACTTGGTGATGACCGCCTTCACGCCCAGCAGCATGGTGCCCTTGGCGGCCCAGTCACGCGAGCTGCCGGTGCCGTACTCGGCGCCTGCGAGAATGACGAGCGGCACGCCTTCCTTCTGGTAGCGCATCGACGCGTCGAAGATGGATAGTTGCTCGCCCGACGGCAGGTGCTTCGTCACGCCGCCCTCGACGCCCGGCACCAGCAGGTTCTTGAGGCGAATGTTCGCGAACGTGCCGCGCATCATCACCTCGTGGTTGCCGCGGCGCGCGCCGAAGCTGTTGAAGTCCTCGGGCTTGACGCCCTGCTCGGTGAGGTACTTCGCGGCGGGGCCCTTCTTGTCGATGTCACCAGCCGGCGAGATGTGGTCGGTGGTGATGGAGTCACCCAGGAACGCCAGCACGCGCGCGTTGGCGATGTCCTTGAGCGCGACCGGCTCCTTGGGCATGTTGTCGAAGAAGGGCGGCTTGCGCACGTAGGTCGAGTTCGGTTCCCACGCGAAGGTGTCGCCGCTCTTCACCTTGAGCGCCTGCCACTGCGGGTCGCCCTTGAGCACGTCGCCGTAGCGGGCCTTGAAGAAGGCCGGCTTGAGTACACCCAGCGCCTGCTGAATGTCTTCGTTGCTGGGCCAGAGGTCCTTGAGGAAGACGGGCGCGCCGCTCTTGTCGTGGCCGATGGGCTCGACGTTCGGGTCCCAGTTGGTGTGGCCGGCGATGGCGTAGGCCACCACCAGCGGCGGGCTGGCCAGGAAGTTCATGCGCACGTGCGGGTGCACGCGGCCTTCGAAGTTGCGGTTGCCCGAGATGACCGCGGCGGCGGCGATCTTCGAGCTGACGATGGCGTCGGTCACCGGCTGGGGCAGGGGGCCCGAGTTGCCGATGCAGGTGGTGCAGCCGTAGCCCACGGTGTGGAAGCCGAGCGCCTCGAGGTAGGGGGTGAGGCCCGCTTCCTTCAGGTAATCGGTGACCACCTGGCTGCCGGGGGCGAGCGAGGTCTTCACCCACGGGCGGGTGGTCAGGCCCTTCTCGACCGCGTTCTTGGCCAGCAGACCCGCGGCCATCAGCACCGAGGGGTTCGAGGTGTTGGTGCACGAGGTGATGGCGGCGATGACCACCGAGCCGTTGGTCAGCTCGTAGCTCTCGCGGCCCGCGGTGACGCTGGCCTTCGCCGACAGCTTCGGGTCGGTGTCGCTCTCGACCTTCAGCACTTCCTTCACCGACTTGGTGAAGGTCGCCTTCATGTCCTTGAGCAGCACGCGGTCCTGCGGGCGCGCCGGGCCGGCGACGCACGGCTCGACCTTCGAGAGGTCCAGCTCGAGCGTGTCCGAGAAGATGGGCTCGGCCGAGGGGTCGAACCACAGACCCTGTTCCTTGCAGTACGCCTCGACCAGCGCGATCTGCTCGGGCGAGCGGCCCGAGAACTTCAGGTAGTTCAGCGTCTCGCCGTCGATGGGGAAGAAGCCGATGGTGGCGCCGTATTCAGGCGCCATGTTGGCGACCGTCGCGCGGTCGGTCAGGGGCAGCGTCGCCACGCCGGGGCCGTAGAACTCGACGAACTTGCCGACCACGCCCTTCTTTCGGAGCATCTGCGTGGCGGTGAGCACCAGGTCGGTGGCCGTCGCGCCGGGCGCGAGCTTGCCGGTCAGCTTGAAGCCGATGACCTGGGGAATGAGCATGGTGATGGGCTGGCCCAGCATGGCCGCCTCGGCCTCGATGCCGCCCACGCCCCAGCCGACCACGCCCAGGCCGTTGATCATGGTGGTGTGCGAGTCGGTGCCGACCAGCGAGTCGGGGTACGCCTCACCGTTGGGGCCCTTGAAGACGCCCTGGCCCAGGTACTCGAGGTTGACCTGGTGGCAGATGCCGGTGCCCGGCGGCACGGCGCGGAAGTTCTTGAGCGCCTGCTGGCCCCACTTCAAGAACGCGTAGCGCTCGGTGTTGCGCTCGAACTCGAGGTCCACGTTCTGGGTGAACGACTTGGTGGTGCCGAACTTGTCGACCATCACCGAGTGGTCGATGACCAGGTCCAGCGGGCACAGCGGGTTCACCTTCTGCGGGTTGCCGCCCATCGAGGCCAGCGCCTCGCGCATGGTGGCCAGGTCGACCACCACCGGCACGCCGGTGAAGTCCTGCAGCAGCACGCGCGCGGGCGTGAACGAGATCTCGGTGTCGGGGTCGATCTTCGGGTTCCAGTTGACGATGGCCTCGACGTGCTCCTTCTTCACCACCCGGCCGTCTTCGAACCGCAGCAGGTTCTCGAGCAGCACCTTGATGGAATGAGGCAGCTTCTCGAGTCGGGGGTGCTGCTTGGCCAGCGCCTTGAGCGAGAAGATGTCGTAGGGCAAGCCGCCCACGTTGAGCTTCGTACGGGTCTTGAAGGAGTCGATCTGTGCCATGGCGGATCGCGTTATTCCGCTGCGTTGCGAAGAGCGCAAACCCTAAGTTTCGCAACCAGAAGGCCCCGTTGGGCGACAATGAAGCAGCCTCGTCACTGGAGTCCCCATGCGCGTCTATAACTCCCTGAAAATCAACCCTTCCGCCGAGCCCACCACCAGCCAGGGTGCCCACGGCCCCAGCGTGGTGCAGTTGCAGGAGGCGTTGGTGAACGCGGGGTTCGACCCCAAGGGGGTCGACGGCAGCTTCGGTCCCCACACCAAGGCCGCGCTGGTCGCCTTTCAGCAGGCGCACGGGCTGCCCGCCGATGGCTCGGCCGGGCCGCAGACCTGGCGCGCGCTGGCCGAGGCCGGCAACGGTACGGGCGGCCCGTCGAACGTTCCCGCGTCCGGCAAGCCGACGCTCCAGTTGGGGTCGACCGGTGAGGCGGTCAAGGCACTCCAGGCCGAGCTGACGCGCGATGGCTATTCCACCGGAGGCGTCGACGGCGTCTTCGGTCGCCACACCCTGGCCGCCGTCGACGCGTTCCAGAAGCGCCACGGCCTGTCGACCGATGGGGTGGTGGGCGACCAGACCTGGAACGCGCTGTCGACCGCCACGCCCCGCCCGACGGCGAGCGCTCCGGCGCCCGGCCCGGTGTCGATGCCCGGCAACGGGGGCCCCGAGCCGACCCTGCAGAGTGGCGCGTCGGGCCCGGCCGTCTCGCAGTTGCAGACGCTGCTGACCACCGCCGGCTTCTCGACCCGCGGCATCGACGGCAGCTTCGGCTCGACGACCCAGGGCGCGCTCATGAGCTACCAGTATTCGCGCGGCCTGCCGGTCGACGGGGTGGCGGGCCCGCAGACCTGGGCTGCGCTGAACTCGAACGCGCCGCCGGTGCGCACCAACCCGCCGGTGACCGCCGGCACCAGCGCCAACGTCATCGCCCAGCGCTTCCTGGGGCAGGCGCAGCACCAGTTGCAGTTTTCGGGGCAGTTGCCCGAAGATCGCTGGGTGCCGCAGAACGTGGACTGCGCGAACTTCGTCTCGGCCTGTCTGCAGATGGCGGGGCGCCTGCCGGCCAGCCAGCACAACGACAGCGTGGTGGGCCTGAAGAACAACCTGCTGGCCGACGGCTGGCGCGAGATTCCGCTCTCCGAGGCCAAGCCCGGTGACGTGGCGTGCTTCGACGGCCCCGAGGGCAATTTCCAGCACGTCGAGCTCTTCGACGGGTGGAACGGCAGCCAGCCGCGTTACATCGGCTCGAACAACACGCTGCGCGACGGCACCCAGGCCATCACCCACGACACCGGCACGTGGGCGCACCGCGTGCACATCTTCGCGCCGCCGGCCTGAGTCGTCGGAAGACTACAGCCCGTACTCGTAGCGGTCCCGGTCAGCGCGGTTCTGACAGGGGTGCTGCTTGGTGGGGAAGAACTCGGTCACGTGCTGCAGCGCGGCCAGCGCCTGCGGGAACTGGTTGAGCGAGTAGGCGGTGCGGGCCTCGAGCAGCAGCTTGTTGCACTTCAAGTCGAGCTCGGCGCGGGCCATGCGCATCTTGTCGCGCGCCAGCAGGTAGCTGGGCGGCCGGCTGGAGACGGGCAGCGCTTCCATGCTCAGCCACGCCTCGCGGAAGTACTTGTACGCCTCCCATCGGTTGATGGCGCCGACGTCCTTGTATTCCCACTTCTTGAGGCCCTTCTTGAACTTCTCTTCGGCGTCGATGATGAGGCCGGCGGTGTCCTTCTCGGGCAGCACGGCGATCTCGATCCACAGGTGCCAGATCTTCCACTTGTCGCTGTCGGGCGGGTTCTTCACGTTGTCGAAGGTGACGACGTTGGTCTCGTTGCGCTTGATGAGCGAGGTCGGCACCAGCACCTCGTATTCGCGCTCGTTCGAGTCGAGGGTGTCGGGCGTCAGCCAGCCGACCTCGGTGCCGTTGACGCTGATCGACACCTCGTCCTTCGAGCCGATGTCGCGGCTCATGTAGTGCACCACCCCCATCACCTGCACCGGGCTCTTCACGTCGAACTCGAAGGTCTTCTCGTCGGGGCGCGCGAAGGTCACGTCGTCGCCCAGGCCGAACGAGGCCTCGAGCGGCTCGCCTCCCAGCGTGGTCGGCTCGACCGCCTTCGGCTTGGCCTCGGGCATCAGGGCCCAGATGGTGGCGCCGGTGGGGCCGATGATCAGCAGCGCGAGCACCGAGGTGGCGATGGCGCGCTTGGCCACGCTCGCCTCGAGCCACCACAGCCGGGCCGAGCCCGAGG
>CAIWFK010000747.1 GCA_903911905.1 uncultured Myxococcales bacterium | reverse complement strand
TGGAACAGCTCGACCGCGTGGTAGGTCAGCCGGCGCGCGGCCTCGAGCGCGGTCAGGTGCTCGACGAACTTGTGCCGCCACACCTGGAACTTGATCAGCGGCTTGCCGAACGCCGAGCGCTCGTTGCCGTAGCGAATCGCGTCGGCCAGCATGTGCTCCATGCCCGCCACCGCCAGAATGCCCGCCGTCAGGCGCTCACCCTGGAAGTTGGTCATGATGTGGTAGAACCCTTCGTTTTCCTCGCCCAGCACGTAGCGCGCGGGAATCTTGCAGTCCTCGAAGAACAGAATGGCCGTGTCGCTGCTCAGGTTGCCCACCTTGTCGAGCTTCTTCGAGACCGAGAAGCCCTTCACGTCGGTGGGAAAGGTGAAGAGCGAAACGCCGCCGTACCCGGCGTCGCCGGTGCGCGCGCCCAGGGTGATGAAGTCGGCGCGGGTGCCGTTGGTGATCCACATCTTCGAGCCGTTGATGACGTAGTCGTCGCCCACCCGGCGCGCGGTGGTCTTCAGGTTCGCCACGTCGCTCCCGGCACCCGGTTCGCTGACGCCCAGGGCGGCGATCTTCTCGCCCTTGAGCGCCGGCTCGAGAAACACCCGCTTCTGCTCGTCGGTGCCGATCTCGTTGATGATCGGCGTCGCCATCTGGCTCTGCACCAGCAGCGCCATGTTGACGCCCGCGTTCTTGCTGTACGCGAGCGCCTCGCAGAAGGCCGTCACGTACCAGTAGTCGAGCCCGCTGCCGCCGTACTTCGGGTCGTGGTTGATGCCCAGGAAGCCCAGCTCACCCGCCTGCTTGAAGATCTCGCGGGGGAAGATGCCGGCCCGGTCCCATTCCAGGGCGTGGGGGGTCAGTTCCTTCTCGACCCACGCTCGAACGGAGGAGCGGAAGGCTTCGTGTTCGGGGGTGAAGAAGCTGGGCATGGCGGGCGACCTCGTGTTGTCGGGGTTGGAAATTGATTCTGGAATCAATCTCAACCCCGGCGAGATTGCAACGCCCGTCGCCGCCCTGGGCGCTCGACGCTACTGCGGCGCGCAGAACCCCACGCCCGTCGGCGCACCGGGAATCTGGCTGCAGATCTGCGCGACCGGCACCTGAATGCAGCCGGCGTTGCCCGCCGCCAGGTCGCAGTACGCGCGGCACAGGCCGGTGGTGCCCTGCGCCAGGCCCAGGCAGTCGAGCGAGTGCGGCCCCGGGTCGGTCGAAAAACACGAGGTGGCCGTGGTGCAGCCCTGGCCCTCGGCCCGCGAATCGGTGGCCGCCGAGCAGTATGCCGCCGGGGTGGCCGCCGACGAGTCGAAGAAGCAGTACTCGCCGGTGGGGCAGTCGGGGTTGTTCACGTCGCAGGGGCGACGGCAGGCCTGCTGGGTGATGCTCTGCACGCAGATCTGCGCGGGGTCGGTGCCGCCGTCGGTCGACGCCGGAGCGCACACCACGCCGCGCGCGCCACCGCACTTGCACTGCCCGTCTTCCGGGTCGCAACTGGTGCCGCCCGGGCAGGTGCGCGGGCCGCCGTCGGTCTCGACGCACTGCGAGCCGCCCGTGCACTGCGGGGTGGGCAGCAGGCTGCAGAGCTGGGTCGGGTCACAGACCGGGCCACCGGGGCCGGGGCACTTGCACTTCGAATCGACCGGGTCGCAGGTGGTGTGGTTGCCCGGGCAGACCACGCCGTCGCAGCCGTTGGCCGTGCGGCACACCCGCGCGGTCGCCGCGCAGCCGCCGTCTCCGCCGGGCGGGCACGAGCAGGCCTGGCCGGCCTGGCAGACGACGCCGTTGCACTTGCAGGTGCCGTCGACCGGGTCGCACGCGCTCGAGCCAGCGCACGTCACGCCGGCACACGCGTCGGCCACGCACACCCTGGCACTGCTGCCCGCGGCCACGCTGCAGCTCTGGCCCACTGGGCAGGCAGTGGTGCCGCACAGGCACTTGCCGGTCGCCTGATCGCAGGTCTGCAGGTACGGGCAGGCCACCGCGTTGCAGTTGAGCCGAGGCTCGCAGGCGCGAGAGGCCGGGTTGCACACCTCGTTGGCCGCACACACCGCACCGCCGGTGCCGCCACACTTGCACAGCCCGTCGAGCTGATCGCAGGCGGTGCCCGGCTTGTCGCTGCAGTCCAGGTTCGCGCACCGGGTCGACAGGCAGGTGTTCGAGGCCGAATCGCAGCTCAAGCCGGTCGGGCACACCACCCCGCCCCGCCCACCGCACTTGCAGATGCCGTCCGACGGGTCACACAGCAGCGGCGAGTCGCACACCACGCTGCGCTCGGTGCACAGGTCCTTCGAGGCGGTGCTGCTGCACGACGCCACCACCGTTCCAACCGCGAGGGCCGACAGAGCGGCCAGACCGACGTTCTTCCACATGGGGTTTTCCAGTCTCGAAGGCATTCGAAGAGGCGAAGGGTTCAGCGCCGACGGCGCAGCGCGAGCGCGACCAGCGCGACGAGGGCCAGCAGCGAGGGCGACGCCGGAGCGCCGCTGCAGCCAGCCTTCTGCACCGCGAAGTCGCCGTTGACGCGAATCGACAGCGCGCGCACGTCTTGCCGACCCGAGGCGTCGGTCAGCTTGACCAGGAACGTGTAGATGCCGAGGCCGCCGTTGGCCGTGCCCGACAAGGTGCCGTCGGGCGCCAGCGTCAGGCCCGGAGGCAGTTGCTGCGAGGGGGCCGCGGGAGCGCACGCGAACTGCCCCGGGTGGGTGCCCTGCAGCACGCAGGGAATGCCGAAGGTGATGCCCTTCGCATCGGCCCCGCCGTTGTGGGCGAGCTTCACGTTGGCGTACGGCTCGTTGAAGAACGCATCAGGCAGCGAGGTGGTGGTGATGACCAGGGCGCTGTCGTAGGTCACCTGCAGCAGCACCGAGGCATGGTCGACGGTGTTCGCGCCATCGCTGACCTGCAGGGTCAGTTCGAAGAGCCCGGCCACCAGCGGCTTGCCGGTCAGCCCCCTGGCCGCGTCGATGCCCAGGCCCAGGGTGCCGAGGAACGGGGTGACCGCGGCGCCCACGACCTCGGGCTGCGGCGCCTCGGTGGGGTTCTGCGGCAGTTGCTGAATGCGCACCACCGACCACGAATACGGCGCACGACCACCCACGGCGACCAGCGCCTGCTGGTAGCTGCGGCCCAGGTGCGCAGCCGGCAACGCGCCGGTGGCGATGGCCAGGGCCGACGGGTTGACCACCTTGATGGTCAGTTCCTTGGCCGCCGTCGCGCCCGACGAATCGGTCACCTGCACCGGGAACGAGAAGGCCCCCGACTGGGTAGCGCGCCCCTCGAGCGTACCGTCGCTGGCCAGGGCCAACCCCGCCGGCAGCATGGTCGCGTCGGTCACCGCCCACGCGTACGGCGGCTTGCCGCCCACGGCGATCAGCGAGGCCTGGTAGGGCAGCCCGAACTGGGCAGCCGTCAACGTCTGGTCGACCAACACCAGCGGCAGGTTGCCGGCCGACACGGTCAGCGACAGCGCCCTGGTGTCGGTCAGCGAGCCGCTGGTCACCTTCACCTCGAAGCTGAAGCTGCCCGCCGAGCTGGGCGTGCCACCCAGGTCGCCCGCTGCGCTGAGCGTCACGCCCGCGGGCAGCGCTCCGGAGCTGACCTGCCAGACGTACTGCCCCGACCCACCCACCGCCTGCAGCCGCAACCCGAAGGCCGCGAACTGGGTCACCGACGGCAGCGTCGGCGCGACGATGGCCAGCGAGCCGGTGCTGATGGTGATGGGCGTGCTCGAGCCCAGGCAGTCGTTGACGGTGGTGATCTCGTTGCCGCCGAAGGTGGCGGTGCTCGAGTCGTAGTTGACGCAGAAGCCCAGCCAGTAATTGCCGGCGGTCAGATCGGACGGCAGGGGCAGCGTGTCCATCGAGGTGTCGGTCGCGCCAGCGGCCAGGCTGGCGCCCGAACCGACGGTGCCCAGCGCGCGGTCCGAGACCGAGATCACCGGGTTGTCCGACAGGAAGTACGAATACGCGAAAGCGGCCGACGGGGCGTTGCCCGCGTTGCGAATCGAGCGGGTCACCTGCACCATCGCCCCTGGGGTGGCCGAGGTCGGCGCCGAGAAGTTGGCCGCCGCGAGGTCGGCCAGCGGGCCGCCGATGGCGATGGCAATTGGGTTCGAGGTGTTGTTGTTCTCGTTGATCTCGCTGATCGTGTTCGCCGGGTCGACGACCACGAAGATGAACTTGTTGCCGGCCGTCAGCGTCGAGGGCAGCGACGAATTGAGCGCCGCCTGCGCGGTCTGCCCCGCGTCGATCGACGCGACCGTGGTGGTTCCCAGCAGCGTGTCGCTGGCGTCGAGCGTCGCGTCGGCCGACAAGAAGAACGAGACGTCGACCTGGCTGGCCACCCGCCCGCCGCGGTTGGCGACGTTGGCCACCATGGGAAACGCCACGCCCGCGTAGCCGGTCTGCGGCACCGAGACCGAGGCGACCTGCAGGTCGGGGGGCAGGTAGTAGTCGATGACCGAGTTCTTGGGGAACGAGGCCGGCACGCAGTTGGGCGTCGAGGCACAGGGCAGGCCCGCCACGCCGTTGCCCAGATCGCTCTGCACGCCGACCGCAGCGGCCGCCGACGTGGGCGCCGTGCCCGCGTAGACGAACTGAATGTGGCCGGTGGTCTCGAACAGCCGCACCTGGAAGGTGAGGTTGTTTCCGCCGAAGTCGGACTCGGGCACGTTCTTCCATTCGAAGACCGCGATGCGGCCGGGCGCGCTGCCCAGCACCGCGTACTTGAGGCCGTTGGCCGACGGCGTCACCACCGTGCCGAGCGCGTCCCACCAGGGGGCGATGAACGAACGCACGCCGAAGCTGTCGGTGCTGGGCACCGGCTCGTTGAGCGACGAGAGCGCCGACGAACCGCTGGTCGACAGGTAGCCGTAGGGCGAGAAGCCCACCGAGGTGATCACCGTGCCGTAGAACGGGAAGTCGAAGGGCAGCGCCACGGCCGCGCCATCGGTCACCGCGGTCGCGGTGTTGGGCAACGACTGGTAGGTGGTCGCCGTGGGGCCCACCACCTGGTACTGGGCGCGCGCCGCGAAGGGCAGCGCCACCAGCAGCACCGCCGCCACCGCGCCCGCCGAGCGGCGACGCAACGCGAGCAGCGCCAACCCCAGCAGCGCGAGCGGCCCGGCCCCGGTGGCCGAGCACCCCGCCTTGCGCGGCGCCTGCTCGACCCGCAGGTTGAACGGCGCGAGCCCCTCGGCGCCGTAGGCGTCCTTCGCTTCGACCACGAAGCTCCACGAGCCCAGCTCGGTGTCGTCAGAGGCCACCGTGCCCGAGAGCACCCCGTCGGCCGACAAGGCCAGGCCCGGGGGCAACGAGCCCGAGACCACCGCGTACTTCACGGTGCTCACCGGAGCGACCGAGAAGGTCACGTTCACCACGTCGGCCGGCCGCAGCACGGCGGGCAGCGTGGCGCTGATCTGGTAGCGCGGCGGGTACACGTCGAGCGTGTAGCTGAGCGAATCAGACCGGCCATTCGCATCGGTCACGGTGAGCGAGAACGGGAAGAGCCCGGCCTGCGCGGGGCGGCCGGTCAGCTCGGCGATTTCCGACTGGCCGTTGAGCGACATGCCGTCGGTCTGTTTGTCTGGGGTGAACTATGTTGCTCCTTTGCCGTCCCAGAGGTCTGGGGCTGACTTCCACAAGACAGAGCCACTGGAGTTACACCGCTTAATACCCGTTTCACCTACTAAAGT
>CAIWFK010000746.1 GCA_903911905.1 uncultured Myxococcales bacterium | reverse complement strand
TGCCGTCCGACTACGCGCGCCTGGGTCAACCCCTGTCGACGGTGGCCGAGTTGTGGTTCCAGAGCCGCAGCGGCGCCCGTCGCGCCCTCAGCTTCGCCTCGCGCACCAAGCCCTGGCTGGCGATCGCCGAGAGCGCGGCGTCACCCACCCGGACGGTACGAATCTTCGCGGCCGGCACGCTCCCCGTGTCGGCCGGAAAGAAGGCCGCGCTCCGCGAGCGCTTCGTCGAACTGCACGAGCACCACCAGGGCCCGGTGCCCGCGGCGGTGGGCAACGCGGTGACGGTCTTCGTGCACGACACGGCGAGCAGCACCTTCGAGCGCCAGACTGCGGGCGTCGACGCCTCGGTGTTTCCGCTGGAAGGTGGCGGCGTGGTGCTGCTCGAGAACGACGTGCTCGAGGTTGGCCCGCTGCAGTTGGTGCGCAAGCGCACGGCCGCCTCGTTGCTGGCGATGGACTCGCGCGCAGAGCTCTGCCGCGCCGCGGGGCTGCCGGTCACCGCGCCGGCCACCGCGACGCCCGAGCAGTGTGAGGCCCTGCTCAAGGACCTCTTCCCCGAGGTGCGCGCGAGCGCGACGTACTGCACGGGGCTGGCGGCCGAGGCGGCGGTCTTCAGCGCCACCGCACGGCTGCTCGACCCGAAGCGCCCGGTGAAGCTGCTGTACGCGCAGAATGGCTACGGCGGCACCTGTCAGCTCATCGCCGAGCTGCTCTCGCGCGACGGGGTCATCGAGCCCGTGCCCTTGCCGGTGCTGGGGCGCGACGCGGCGGGCAA
Organism: uncultured Myxococcales bacterium; assembly: GCA_903911905.1. Lineage (GTDB taxonomy): Bacteria > Myxococcota > Myxococcia > Myxococcales > Myxococcaceae > Xiheilimnobacterium > Xiheilimnobacterium phototrophicum. The sequence continues at coordinate 18,904 of CAIWFK010000746.1, read as the reverse complement.
GCCCATCACCCTGGTCACCCAGATGATCGCCGCGCTCGAGCGCTTCGACGGCGCACCGGCCTTCCTCTTCCTCGAGACGCCGACCAACCCCGAGCTCCAGGTGCACGACTTCCCCGCGCTCTTCGACGCCCTGCGCCGCTACGAAGCGGCCCATGGCGTGAAGGTGCCGGTGCTGGCCGACACCACCCTGGCGCCGCTCTTCCCGCTGCTCTCGCAGCCGTACGCGCGCGACTGGCCGTGCGTCATCGTCAAGAGCGGCTCGAAGTATTTCACCCGCGGCAAGGCGACCCTGGGCGTGGCCTTCGCGGGCGAGCACCCGACCTCCCTGGCCATCATCGCCGGTGCGGTGGCCTCTGGCCGCGACGCCGACACGGCGGCCAGGCCCTCGCAGTTGGCGGCGCTGGCCGATGGGCTGCGCGACCTGCGCCCGCGCATGGCGCGCATCGCGGTCAACACCACCCGACTGACCGAAGGCCTGCACGCGGCGCTCCACCGCCACGGCAAGGACCTGCTGCTCTACACCATCGACGAGGCGCACCTCGCGCAGGGACTGGCGAGCGGCGTGCTGTCGTTCTACCTGCCGGCCGCGCCCAGCACCCACGCCGACCTGGTGGACGAGTTCGTCGACTACCTGCTCACCCACGCGCCGAAGCTGGTGAAGAGCCGCGTCAGCTACGGTCAGTCGACCGGCGGGGGGAAGCCCGATTATTTCTACGTCATCAACCCGCAGGAATCGACGCAGGGCGCGCTGTCGGCGGACATCAAGGCCGCGCAGAAACGCGACAACGTGCAGATTTGCCGCATCTCGGTGCCGGAGCACGCCGACGTGCCCGGGCTGCTCGAGGCGATCGACGGGTTCCTGACTCGGAAGTACGGCTGAGCTTCAGGCCTTGGCGGTGCTGGTGAAGTCGACCGCCAAGCCGTCCTTCGTGCGGCGTACTTCCGCGCGGTTGATGATCTGGCAGGTGGCGCACACGGTGCGGGCGCCTTCGGGAGAGAACCGCAGTTCGAGCTGCCCCTGGCAGAAGGGGCAGGCCTTGGCGAGAGACACTTCGGTGAGGCGTTCGGCGATACGGCGGAACTCGGGCGTCATCCTTCAGTGATACGGCAGAAACGCCCCACCGCAAGCCAGCGTCCTGCCCGAACGGGGCTCGCCTGCGTCTTGATGCCGCGTTGATGCGCCGAGGGGGTGTCTTGATGCGTCGTTGAGGGCGCCGTCGGTACGTCAGGGGCTTCCCCTTCGAGGAGGAGGTTCGCGTGCGGCGGCTGACGTGGAGTGTGCTGATGGTGCTGGGCCTGGCAGGGAACGCCCGGGCCGAGGAAGACGACGTGCACGAAGCCCTGCGGGCCTTGCGCGAACGACAGGCGCAGCTCGAGGCGACGCTGGCCGAGCTTCAGGCGAAGGCGACCCCGGCCCCGGCCCCGGTGACCACGCTCTCGAGCGTCGAGGCCGCGACCGAGCCCTTCGCCTTCACCGACTTCGGCTGGCTCAACGGCAACAGCCGTCAGACCGACTTCCCGCTCGACGGCCCGGTCTTCTCGCCGCAGTTCATGTTCGACGGCAACTACACCCTGTCGTTCGCCCAGCCGAAGGACCACTCGCTGGTGGGCTCGACGAACTCGGGGCGCAGCGGAGAATTCCAGGTCGCGCACCTGGGCGTCGGCGGCGATCTGCACTGGAAGAACGTGCGCGCGCGCATCATGACCCAGTTCGGCCTGTACTCGACCATGACGGCGCGCAACGACCCCAGCCCGACCCGCGGTCAGTGGGACCTGGCGAACGCCTACCGCTACGTGTCCGAAGCCTGGGCGGGGTACCACTTCGACGTGCTGCACGGGCTCAACGTCGATACCGGCATCTTCATGTCGTACGTGGGCCTGTGCAGCTATTACGACTTCGACAACTGGGTGTACCAACCCTCGTACGTGTCGGCGAACACGCCCTGGTTCTTCAACGGCGTGCGGGTGCAGCTCTTTCCCACCGACACGTTGAAGGTCGAGGCGTGGGTCATCAACGGCTGGCAGTCGTACGGCATGTACAACGAGCTTCCGGGCCTGGGCTTCGAGCTGCTCTGGCGGCCCCGGCCCGGGTGGCTCTCGCTGGTGACCAACGAGTACGCCGGGAAGGACACGCTGACGAACCCGGGCCGCGTTCGCCTGCATTCGGACACCAGCGTGCAGGTGAAGTACCTCGACACGCCCAAAGGCGCGCTGACCCGCGCCGCGTTCTCGCTCACCGTCGATGCCGGGTGTGAAGACGGCGGCGGCGTCTCGTGCTTCGGCGCTTCGAACGCGCCGGCCCAGAGCTTCGTGGGCTTCATGGTCTACCACCGCGCCTGGTTCTGGCAGGACCGGCTCGCCCTGACGGTGGGCGGCGGGGCGATCTCGAACCCCGGGCGCTACCTGGTGCTGACCCCGCCCATCAACGGCGCGACCGCGGCCAGTGGCTCGCCGTACTTCACCCAGAGCCCGGGCGATCGGTTCCTGGCGTGGGACGGCTCGGTGACGATCGACGTCATGCCGGTTCAGTTCCTCACGCTGCGCGCCGAGTTCAGCCACCGCGCGGCCAGCACGCCCTACTTCGCCGGCCCCGGCGGCATCACCCCCGACGGCGGCAACCAGGGTTCGCCGGGCAGCGCGGTCGACGGCTTCGTGCCCGACCTGCGCCGCACCGAGAACCGGCTGCAACTGGCGTTGATGATTCGGGTGTAGCGAGCGTCACTTCGAGGGCACCTTGGACGGCAGTTGCCCGGCCAGCAGCGGCACCAGCAGGTCGGTGGTGGGGCTGCGCTCGGGCAGCAGGGTCACCGGCGCGTTGCTCTCGACCAGGCGCTGGGTCTCGAGAATCTCGAACATCGCGTCCATCACCTCGCGGTCCTCCGAGATCTTCTGCAGCGCCTTGCCGACGATGAGCGGGCGCTGGGCGGCGGCGCGGGCGAACTCGGTGGCCGCGGTGCGGTCGGCGCTCGACTTGATGATGTTCACCTGGTTGCTGCCATCTTGCCGAATGGCGCTGGTCACCTGGCGCAGGCGGTTGACGACCTTCTCTTCGATCTGCCGAATCATCGCCAGATCGCGGAAGTGCACCTTGCGCACGTACACGCTGCCCAATTGGTAGCCCCACTCGATCGAGCGCGGCGTGACCTCGTTGCGCACCGCCTGGCTCATCACGTGGCGGGTCTCGAGCATGTCGCCCAGCTTCATGTTCGACAACGTGCGCACAGCGGCGTTCGACACGTTGGCGCGCAGGCTGCCGCGGGGGTCGGCGTTCTTGAAGAGGTAGTTCGCCGCGTCCTTGACCGACATCTCGTACCAGATGCCGATGCCCATGGGCGCGCCCTCCTCGGAGTTCACCGCCTGGCTGCGCAGGTATTCCTGGTCGAGCCGCAGGTCGACGTCCTGCACCTTGCCGAAGATCGGCACCAGCGCCGCCTTGAGCCCCAGCCTGGCCCACAGAAAGTGGAAGCCCGGCTCGTCGATGGTGCCGATGACGTCGCCGAAGAGGGTGAAGACCCTGGCCTGCCGCTCGTTGACCGTGGTCCACGCGCCGAAGATCTTCGAGAGCGAGAGCGCCGCCGGCACGCCCACGAAGAAGAAGCCGAACCCCGCAACCATCGAGATGAGGAAGTTCATCGCTTGGCCTCCACGAAGGCGCTCTTCGCCTTGTTGAACAACGTCAGCCGCACGTTGCGCACGTAGGCCAGCAGCACGCCGGGCCCGCCGGTCTTCTTGAGCTCGTCCAACTGGTTCGCCATCTGCAGCAGGGGCTCGACTTCGGCCTGGGCATTGAGGGTCTCGATTTCCACCGCGCGGCGCGACTGCACGATCTTCTGGTCGGCCGAGGCCTGGGCCAGCGACACCTCGGACCCCACGTGGTTGTGCGCGGTGTTGATGGCGGCCAGCGCGCTCTCGACCTCGGCGGGCGGGTCGATGCCGGTGATGAGCGAGGCGTCGAGCACGATGCCGTAGCGGGCCACCGACGACTGGCAGTCCTTGTCCATTTCCTCGTTGAGCTGTCGCAGGTTCTTGCGCAGGTCGTTGATCGACACGCCTGCGGCGATGGACAGATCGTTCTGCCCTTCGGCCTGCACCGCGGCGATGCGCTCGGGCGCTTCGAACGAGGCGATTTTCTGGCGCAGCACCGAAATGAAATACGCCAGCACGTGCACCAGCGGTCGCTTCACGCCGAAGAGCACGGCGTACAGGTTCTGTTCGGAGTACCGATACCGCAGTTGCCCGACGAGGCCGATGTTCAACTGATCCTTCGTGACCGCCTCGAGCATGGTGCCGTTGCGGTTGGCGCCCGGGTCCTCGGGGTCGTTGGCCAGGTCGATGGTGTTGGTCGACACCGTGACCTTGATGACCTTTTCCCAGGGCCACTTGAAGTACGGGCCGCCGGGCTGAATCACCTCGACCTGGGGGTACGCGTAGCGCTCGCGCTCGTCGGGCCGCAGGTGCTCGGCCATGGGGTTGCTCAAGGTCGAGGTCTGCAGTCGCCTGGCGCGCCCGAACGAGGTCTTCACCGCCCGCTCGTTGGGGTTGACCGTGAAGAAGCCGAAGAAGACGTAGCGAACCGTGAACCAGGCGAGGCCTCCGAAGAGGAACCCCGCGAACGAAAAGCCGATTCCGATGCCGTCGTCGTTCATGATTCCCGGACCGTAGCCGACTTCCGGGCGGCCCGATGCCACGCCGGTGATCGGCAGGTGACGAGCGGGCGAAGAACGGGTGAACTCGGGGCGACATGCGCACCAACCGCTCGGCGCCTCCCGTCACCCTCACGCCCGTGCTGGTCTACCCCGACGTGCGCGCCGCCGTGGCCTGGCTGGGCGCGGCGTTCGGGTTCACCGAGCGCGTGCGCATCGCGACGCGCATCGCGCGCAGCTTCGGGTGGGCGCTGACGCGGCGATCGTCGTCGCCGACGAGGGCCCCGCCAGGGTGGCACCAACGGCGGGGCGCGCGACCCACCTGCTCAAGCTCAAGGTCGCCGACGTCGACGCGGCGTTCGCGCGCGCGGTCGCGGCGGGAGCGATCGTCCACGAGCCGCTCCAGACCTGGGAATACGGCGAGCGGAGCGGCGTGCTCGAGGACCTCGGAGGCCACCGGTGGGAACTGACCCAGACGGTGCGCGACGTGGCGCCGGGAGACTGGGGCGGCGTCACCGTGGCGCCGTGGTGAGGGTCAGTCGAAGCTGGCCTCGACCGGCGCGTGATCGCTGGGGAGCTTGCCTTCGCGCGCCTGGCGATCGACCTCGGTGCTCGTGCACCGAGGCACCAGGTCGGCGCTGACCAGCACGTGGTCGATGCGCAGGCCCTGGTTCTTCTTGAACGCGCCCGCGCGGTAGTCCCACCACGAGAAGAGCCCGGTCTGGGTGGGTGCCCGAGCGCGGAAGAGATCGACCAGGTGGTTGGCGTCGACCATCGAGCGCCACGCAGCGCGCTCCTGCGGGGTGAAGAGCGTCTGCCCGGCGAAGATGCGGGGGTCGTAGGTGTCGAGGTCTTCGGGCGCGACGTTGAAGTCACCGCACACCAACAGCGGGCCTCTGGGCTGCGCCGACAACCACCGCGAGAGCTTGCCGTACCACTGCAGCTTGTACGCGTACTGCTCGGACCCCAGCGACTGGCCGTTGGGCGCGTACAGCCCCACGATGCGCACGCCGTTCACCGTGCCGGCGATGACCCGCGCCTGCTCGTCGCCGTCGCCGAAGTTCTTCGCCACGTCGGTGACCGGCAGCTTCGAGAGCAGCGCCACGCCGTTGTAGGTCTTCTGGCCGAAGACCTCGGCGCGGTACCCCAGGGCCTGCACTTCGGCGAAGGGGAACTGATCGTCGGTGCACTTGAGTTCCTGCAGGCACAGCACGTCGGGCGAGCGGGTGCGCAGGTACTCGACGAGGCGCTCGAGGCGCGCCCGCACCGAATTGATGTTCCAGGTGACGATCTTCACGCCACCGTGAATATCAAACCGCGGCGCGGCGGCGCGGCCGTTCCTGGAAGAGCGAGGCCACGACCTCGAACTCGCTGCGCAACTGGGTGTCGAGGCTGCGCAGCACGTAGGCGTCGATGCCCAGGGCCGCGCAGCTCTCGTCGACCTCGGCGCGCACCATGGCCCAGCGCCAGGGTTCCCGCCGCAACTGCACCAGCGAACTGCACAGCCGCACCACGTGAATCTCGCGGAACTCGCCGGCCGCCAACTGCAGGTCGTGGTGGCGCAGCGCGACCAGGGTGGTGAAGCGGGGCAGCGACCACAGCTCGTGCACCTCGGCGCCGATCTCGACGTGCACCTGTTCGATGACGCGATCGACGCGTGGGTCGTTCTGGTCGATGCCGCCCAGGCTGGCCAGCGAACGCACCGCCACCGAGCGCCCCAGGTCGTGGAGCAGCGCCGCCAGGAAGACCTGATCGCCGTTGACGTTGCGCACGTGCATGGCGAGCCACGTCGCCGCCCGCGCTGCGACCACCGACTCGGCGAAGATTTCGTTCCACTTCGAATCGAACGCCGCGAACTCGGGGTTGAGCTTGGGCTCGAACAGCGCCCGCGCCGCCAGGGTGCCCGCCACCCGGCTGACCTCGGTGAGCCCCAGTCGGGTCACCGCGTCGCGCAGCGTGCCGATTTCATCGGCCCCCGCATACGCCGGGGAATTCGCCACCTTGAGCACGCCCGCCGACATCGCGGGATCGTGTGAGATCAGCCGCGAGAGCGCCGCCAGCGACACGTTGGGCTCGGCCACCGCGTTGATCACCTGAAGGGCGACCGCCGGCAGCGAGGTGGGAGCCACCTTGTTCGAGAAGAAGTGCTTGAGCACCGCCGCGGCGAGCTGCGCGTCTTCCAGCACCTCCTCCTGGGTCAGCGGTGACGGGCTGGGTTGCTCGAGCCCCTGCAGCGTCATGAATTGGTCGAAGGGCGCGAGCACCACCGCAGGAGGAGTGACCAGCCGCAAGGGTGGTGCCGCCTGTGGCATTTCAGCCGCTTGGGGAGCCGAGGGCTCCACCCGCGCCGCCGGGGCACGTCGACCGAACAGCCGCCTGATGCGCTCCCACCACATGCGTCAGGCGCAGTGCATGGAGCGCGCCGCGGCCCCTGGCGTCAGCGCGCCGAGACCGCCCGACCGAGCACGTCGAGCAGCACTTCAGGGGTGTAGGGCTTCTGAATGAAGGGCACGCCGGCCTCGGCGAACCGCGCGGCCTCGGTGCTGTACCCGCTGCTGACCACCACCGGCAGCCCGGGGCGGTCGCGGCGAAGTTGGGCCAACAGCTCTTCACCGCTCAAGCGCGGCATCAACAGGTCGAGCAGCACCGCGTCGACCGTGCAACTGGCCAGCACCTCGAGGGCGCGCAGGCCGTCTTCGGCCACCAGCAGGTTGGCGCCGGTGCGCTCGAGCATGCGCACGCAGGCGCTGCGCACCAGGGGCTCGTCGTCGACGATGAGCACGGTGTGGTGGGGCTTGAGCCCGGTCGGGCCGCGGGGCGTGGTGGCGGCGACGCTCTGCGACGCGCTGGCCGGCAACACCACGGTGAAGGTGGTGCCCTGCCCCGGCGCGGTGTCGACCAGAATGGCGCCCTTGTGGCCGCGCACGATGCCCAGCACCGAGGCCAGGCCCAGGCCGCGACCGTGACTCTTGGTGGTGAAGAACGGGTCGAAGATGCGCTGGAGCGTGGCCTCGTCCATGCCGACGCCAGAGTCCTTCACCGACATCGCCACCGCGGGCCCGGGCGTCATGGCGTGGCCGGGAATGGCGCGCGCCAGCAACGGCGCGTCGACGTCGAGCTGGCGCGTGCGCAGGGTGATGGTGCCGGTGTGTTCGCTCAGCGCGTCCGACGCGTTGGTCAGCAGGTTGAGGGCGATCTGCCGAAGCTGGGTGGCGTCTCCGACGATCTCGGGCAGGCCGACGGGGCAGTCGAGCGAGAGCGTGGCGCGCCGGGTGATGAGCGTCGAGAGCAGCCGGGCCGATTCACGCACCAGGGCCGACAGGTCGACGCCCGCGAGCGCGAAGGGCGCCTTGCCGGTGTACGCGAGCAACTGTTGGGTCAGCTCGGCCGCGCGCTGGGCGCCAGTGAGCACGTCTTCCAGCGGCTCACAGGCGGGCGAGTCCTTCGGCAGGTCGGCCAGGGCCACCGAGGCGTTGCCCATCACGCCCATCAGCACGTTGTTGAAGTCGTGCGCGATGCCGCCGGCCATGGTGACCAGGCTTTCCTGGCGCTGGGTTTCCCACAGCCGCCGCTCGGTCAACTGCAGCGCGGTGATGGCCCGCTGCCGATCGATGGCGAAGGCGGTGTGCGCCGCGACGATGCCGGCCGCGTGCAGTTCGGGCGTGGCAAAGCGGTGCTGATCGGGGTGGTACACCATGAACTTGCCGATGGTGCCGCCGTCGGCGACCAGCGGAATCATCGCCATGGCCTTGATGCCCTCGGCTTCGATCACGCTCAGGAAGCGCGCCAGGCTGGGCTCCCTTGCCACGTCTTCGACCAGCACGGGGCTCACGTCGCGCTGGCCGGGCTTCCACGGCGTGTGGCCCTCGACGGTGGCGCGGTAGTGCTCGGACAGGTTCAGCCAGGCCTTGAAGCGCATCACCCCATCGGGGTCGAAGAGCAGCACCGACGCGCAGGCCGCGCCCGTCACCCCCGCCACCGCCGAGAGCGCCTCGCGGTAGATCTGCTCGATGCTCGAGGCGCGGCTGATGGCCAGCGTCATCTCGCCAAGTCGCGTCAGGGTGTCGAGCTCGCGGTGGGGCATTTGGCCGCGCGTCGCGTACCCCACCTCGCCCCAGCTTTCACCAGCCAATCACCCGCCGGCCGACGAATAATGTCCAATCGACTTGATCCACACCAATCGCGCGAGGCTGGCGAAGACCAGCGCTCCGACCATGGCGCCGAGCAACGTGGACCGTTCGAGGCGGCCCAGCAGCGCCTCGGCGGGAAAGGTGGTCATCACGGCCAGGGGAATGACGAAGGTGAACACCGTGCGCAGCGCGCCGCGGAAGACCGAGCTGGGCCAGCGAGCAGCGTCGAAGATCGAGCTGAAGAGGTAGGTCAGGTTGTCGACCTTCACCACGAAGAAGGCGGCCGAGACGATGAGAATCCACAACGAGTAGAGCAGCACGGTGGCGGCCACCAGCAGGGCCAGCGACTCGAGCACGCCCACCGCCGCGGGCAGCCGCCCCAGCTCGCGAAAGGCCAGTCCGAAGATCACGAAGGCGCTGACCACGCTGAAGATGCGCCAGAGCGCGAACTTCGAGGTCGAGACCAGGAACTGCGCATCGGCCGGCTTGAGCAGCACGAAGTCGAGCGTGCCCTTGCGAATGTGATCGACCACCTGGGCCAGCCCGGGGTTGATGGCGCCGTCGAGAATGCCCTGCAGCAGAATGAACCACCCGGTGACGACCAGCGCTTCCCCGAAGCTCCAGCCCGGAATGCCGGTGCGCCTGGCGCCGTACACCACGAACAGCGGCACGATGGCGGTGAAGGCCCAGAAGAGCGAGATCACCCCGTCGACCACGAAGTCCCACCGGTACTGGGCGGCGAGCAGGGCCGAGGCACGAAGCTGAATGCCGAGCAGGCGGAGGTAGCGCGTCATCCTCCCACCGCCTGGAAGCGACGCACGCCCACCTGCCACAGCGTGAGCGCCAGCATCAACAGCCCCAGCGCCCAGCCCCACTGCCGCAGCAGCAACGGCCAGGCCTGCTCGACGGTCAACCCGCCGGTGACCAGCTCGACCGGCACGCCGATCTGGTAGCGGAACGGCAGCCAGTCACTCGCGCTTCGCAGCCACGCGGGGAACAGGTCGATGGGGAAGAGGTAGCCCGAGAAGACGAAGAAGGCGGCCAGCCACACGTCCATGATCTTCACGCTGCTCTCGATGAAGAGGCTGAGCGCGCCGATGGCGATGTTGGCGAAGAAGGTGATCATCCACCCGCCCACCAGCGAGAAGGCCCACATCGCCCACACCGCGGGGCTCTTCGAGAGGTGCTCGAGGCCGGGGCTGAGCACCAGCACCACCACGATGGGCAGCGTCACCAGGAAGCGCTGCGGCAGGTAGGCGAGGTTGCCCGCCATGTACGAGGTGATGGGGTGAATGGGGCGCAGCAGCCGCATGGCCAGCGTGCCCTGGCGAACCTCGAAGTTGATCTCCCAGGCCGCCCAGCTCGAGATGAGCTGGCGCACGATGAAGACGATGAGGAAGTAGGCCACGAACGAGCCCGAGCTCCAGGTGCGCCCCGCCAGCCCTGCGACGGGCGCGACCTCGGCCACGGCGGTCCAGAGCGCGAGCATGATCAGCGGCATGGTGGTGGCCAGCACCCAGATCAGCATCTCGGCGCGGTAGACGATGGCTTCCGAGAAGCCGATGCGCAGCAACGTGGGCAACGCCTTGAGCGAGCTCACGAGGCGCTTTCCCCTTCGGCGCGGGCCGCGCGGCTGCGACCGAACAATTCGCTCATCACCTCTTCGAGCGGCGGGTTCTCGACGTTCAGGTCGACCACCGGCAGCTCGGCCAGGGCGCGGCCGACCGCTCCGTTGACCGAGTCGTGGGGAATCTGAATGACCGACTCGGCGGCGTCGTGCCGCACCACCGTGCCCAGCTCGGCGACGCGCTCCTTCGCCACCGGCGCCGAGAAGCGCAGCGTCAGCCGCTTTTCTGGGCGCACCTTCTGCACCAGCGCCTCGAGCTTGCCGTCGAAGGACAACTGGCCCTTGTCGATGACCACCACGCGGGGGCAGAGCGCGGCCACGTCGTCCATGTAATGGCTGGTCAGCAGCAGCGTGGCGCCGAACTGCTCGGTGTAGCGGCGAATGAAGTCGCGCATCACCACCTGCATCGACACGTCGAGGCCGATGGTGGGCTCGTCGAGGAAGAGCACGCGCGGGCCGTGCACCAGGGCCGCGGCCAGCTCGCACTTCATGCGCTCACCCAGCGAGAGCTGGCGGGTGGGCTTGCCGATCTGATCGCCGATTTCGAGCAGCGAAATCAATTCGTCGAGCCGCTTGCGGAACTCGTCCTTCGGCACGTCGTAGATGGCGCGGTTGAGCTCGAAGGTCTCGGCAGGCGGCAGGTCCCACAAGAGCTGCTGCTTCTGGCCCATGACCAGCATGATCTTCTTCAGGAACGCGGTCTCGCGCGACTGGGGCAGGTGGCCGTCGACCGACAGCTCGCCCGAGGTGGGGTGCAAGAGGCCCGAGAGCATCTTGAGCGTGGTGGTCTTGCCCGCGCCGTTGGGGCCGAGGAAGCCGACACGCTCGCCGCGCGCCACGTCGAAGTCGAGGCCGTCGACTGCCTTCACCAGCGTGTATTCGCGGTGGAACACCGAGCGAATGGCGGCGCCCAGGCCGGGCGGGCGTTTGTGGACCCGGTAGTGCTTGGTCAGGCCCCGAATGCGAATCATGCGGTTCGTTTAACCCATGGTACGAGTTGCGCCATGTCATCCGACGCCGCCCGCGATCTCGCCGCGTGGATTCCCCGATTGGTGAAGGTCTGGCGCGCCCAGCGCAAGGCGCCGCCCCCGCGCGACGGCCGGCACCAGCACCACGGGCACCAACACAAGGCCCGCCGCCCCGACCCGCGTGACGCCGCCCCGTCGGACACGCTGACCCCGCACGAACTTCGCGAGGTGGGCGCGGGGGTCAAGCAGCTCTCGCACGGGCTGACCCGCGAGCGTGAGCTGGCCGGCGCGCACTACATGGACAACCCCCGCCTGCTGGGGGCGTACCTCCTGTTCTACTGGCCCGTGTCGTACATGCAGTCGCGGGGCGCGCTCTCGGAGCTGGGGCGCCCGCGCTCGGTGCTCGACCTGGGCTCGGGGCCGGGCCCGCTGGCCTTCGCCGCGATGGATGCGGGGGCCACCTCGGTCATCGCCGCCGATCGCTCGAAGCCTGCACTCGAGCTGGCCAAGCAGTTGGCGATCGAAGCACAGGAGTCGCTGGGCACCCGCGAGTGGAGCCCCGAGAAGCCCATTCCCGAGGGGAAGTTCGACCTCGTCACCATGGGCCACGTGGTGAACGAGCTGTACCACGGGGACCTCGCGCTGCGGGCGCAGTTGCTCGAGAAGATCCTCGCGCGCATCGACAAGAACGGCACCCTGCTGGTGATGGAGCCGGCGCTGCGTGACACCACGCGGGCCCTGCTCAAGGTGCGCGACGTGCTGGTGGGCCAGGGCTACGCGGTGCGCGCGCCGTGCCTGTTTCGCGGCAACTGCCCGGCGCTGGTCAAGGAGACCGACTGGTGCCACGCCGATCGACCGTGGAAGATGCCTCCGCTGGTCGAGGCCATCGCCAGCGAGGCCGGGCTGCACAAGGAATCGCTCAAGATGGCGTACGCCGCGTTCGCGCCGAAGGGTGACGCGTGGAGCACGCTGCCCGAAGGCCGGCATTTCCGCATCGTGTCCGAAGCGCTCGAGGGCAAGGGCCGGCAGCGCTTCATGGGCTGTGGCCCCGAGGGGCGCGTGGGCCTGGCCATGCAGACCAAGCACGAGACCGAGAAGAACCGCTTGTTCTTCAAGGCCATGCGAGGCGACGTGATCAAGGTCGACCTGACCGAGCCCCGGGGAGACGGGCTGGCGCTGACCGACGCGAGCACGGTGGAGATCGTGGCCAACGCGGGTCGGCCGTTTCCGAAGCTCCCCTAGCCCTGCCGACGTGAGGGCGCCCTGTTATGAACGGGCTGCCCGTGGAGCCGACCTCGATTCGCATTGGAGTGATGGACTCGCGCCGGCTCGAGGTCGTCGCCACCCTGCCCGCCCGGCACCTGGGCGTCGGCGAGCGGCTCTGGCGTGCCTTCAAGCGCATGGCGGTGGTCTCGTTCGTCGGGCTGTTGTGCGCGAACATGATGATTCTGGTGCTGCCGGTGCCGCACCTGCACCTCTGCTCGCTGCCGCTGGCCATCATTCTGGGGCCGCTGGTCGGGTACCTCACCTGGCGCGATTCGGCGCTGATGGGCAAGAGCGAAATCGCCTGCCCGCGGTGCAGTGAAGAGCTGGTGGTGCCCGATCAACTGCCGGGGTGGCCGGCGCGGTTCAACTGCGAGCACTGCGGCATCATGGTCGAGCTGAAGCTGGCGCGCTGACCGGCTGACTCGAGGCCAACTGCTGCTTGAGCCTGTTGAATTCGAACAGCATCGTGATGCGCCACCGCGCAATCGCCCCCAGCGCCAGCAGGAAGAACAGCGCCCCGGTCTGCGGCGTCGACACCGTCTGCTCGATGTACGCGCGCAGGGCGAAGCGCACCGCCAGCAGCCCCAGCAGAATCGCCACGAAGGCCCGCGAGCGCTGCATCACCACCTGGCCCTCGACCACCGCCAGCTTCGAGCTGCGCATCAACGGCCAGGCGAAGAGCGTCGCGCCGAGCACCAGCGCGGCCAGCCCCCACGACGGCGGAATTCGGGTCTGCGGCGCGAAGAACATGAACAGCCCGGTGCTCATGCCCAGCGGCGGCGCGATGATGCTGGGCAGGGTCACCGGCTTGCGCGTCTCGCGGAACCGCCAGCTCATCACCACCACGGCGCCGCCCAGCGTGGTCAACACGTAGAGCCAGGGCGGCAGGTCGAACGGTGACGGCAACGGAGGCACGACGCTTCTCTCCTGCGCTCAGGGCGTGGCGTACATGATGCCCAGGCACATCTCGTCTTCGGTGGTCTCGCCCCAGTTCACCGGGCCGACCGGCGCGGGAATGCCGTTGACGATGGGCTGGCGGTTGCCGCTGTTGTCGAAGTGACACTCGATGGACAGCGAGTCGCCCGCGCCGACCTTCACCGGCTTGACCAGGTCGTAGCTGCCCTGCCAGTGGAAGCTCCAGTCGTCGATCTGCAGCAGGCAGTCCTTCGAGCCGTCGGGGTGCGTCACCTGCAGCGTGGCCTTCGCTCCACGCGCGTGCATGTGCAGCCCCGCCGTCCACACCTGGAAGGCCGAATTGCTGGGCAGCACGCCACCGCTCAACGTGCCCAGGAAGGGCCCCGGCGTGAACTCGAACGCGTGCACCGAGTCGGGGTCGCCGGCGTCGATGGTCATGGTGTGGTTGCGCACCCACTGCGGGTTGGCCCACTTGAGCACCACCGCCGGCGTCTTCACCGTGTCGGCCAACTGCAGCTCGACGCGGGTGTCACCCATCGCGCCCTGGTCGGGGACCGGCGCGGTGTTCGCGGTGTTGTAGTGAACCTGCACCACCAGCTTCGAGCCGGGCGCGATGGCGATGCCCGTGTCCGCCGGGAAGACGTTGCCGGTCGACCCGGGAACCCATGCGCCGACCCACCCGGCCGCGTTCACGCCCGAGCCGCCGAAGCACGAATAGCCTTCGGCCGGGTCCGCCGCGTCCAACGCCTGCACCGCGGCGACGTCGGCCGGCGCGATCTGGAAGATGATGGCGTGGTGCACTTCGGCGATGGCGCCAGGCACCACCCGCAGACCGGTGACGTACTTGGTGGTGGTCTGGGGCCAATCGAGCACGAAGCAGCGGTATTCGTCGGGCGAGCTCACCGGCTGGTACGGCATGGGAATCGCCAACGAGGTGTCGACCCGCAGCGCGGTCGGCGTGCCCGAATCAGGCGCCACGAAGGTCGAGGCTTCGCCTTCGGGAGCAAGGCCACCGGCCCACGCCACCACCGCGGCGCGCTGCTCGGGGCTCAGCGAGCGATCGTGCTGGTAGCTGCCGCACGAGTCCGACGGCGGCCAGGGCGGCATGCGACCGTCTCCCACCGCCGAAGCGATGGCGGCGCGGTGCGTGTACACGTCCTGGTAGGTGGTCAGGGCGAAGGGCGTGAACGAGCCCTCGACGTGGCAGACCTGACACTTGGCCTCGACGATGGGCCGAACGTCCTTCTGGAAGGTGAGCCCGGCGTCGCCGGTGGCGCTGGCCCCCGAACAGGCCGCGAGCAGGGCGAACGACGACGAGAAGAGCAGGCGCTTCATGGGCGACACTCCAGCGGTCCGGCGAGGCATGGCAAGGTCCTCGCACGAACACCGCGAGAACGAAATGGTTGCGGGGACGTCACGGGTAGCGCGGCGAGGCGTATTCGAACTGGTGGTACGACTGCAGCTTGCTGTCCCGAATGACGTTGTAGAAACACCCGTCGCCTCCGCCGAAGGGGTGCAGCGTCAGGGGCGCGGCCAGCGTCTGTCGGTTCAACGACCACCCCGCCGGCAGCGGCACGTCGGTGGTGGGGTTGCCGTCGCTGGTAGCGTGCATCACCGCCTTTTCCCCGTTCGGACCCTGCAGGAAGATGACCTCGCCCTCGAAGACCAGCTCGTGGCACTTCTCGGTCACCACGACGAAGAGCCCACCGGCCTTCGCGCCCGTCGCCTCGCACTGGCTGGCCGAAGGCACGCAGTCGGCGGAGTCGATCTTCGCGTACGACACCTTCGCCGCCGCACTGGTCGGAATCGACAGGCAGCCCTCCACCAGCAACGCGACCACCAGCAGTCCTGGGAACTTCATGGGGGCCACCCTACGCGGCGCTGATGGAGAAACTGTGGAGCCGAGCCATTCGAGGCCCACGACGACACCGTCCGCATCTTAGAGTCCGTCACATGGACTGGATGAACGAAATCGACCCCGCCCGCTTGCCCATTGGCCTGCGCGCGCTGAAGACGGTGAGCACCATCGAGCGGCCTCTGCACCCGACCCAGGTGAAGACCTTCGAGCTGCTCCAGCAGCTCTTCCTGAAATCGGCCATCGGCCTCGACACGCTCGCGTCCATCACGCTCGACGAGGTGGCGGCGGTGCTGCCGGCCGGTGAGCCGAGAACCCGCCTGGTGCGCGGCCTGGTCTTGATGAGCCTGATGCGCGGTGAGGTGTCGACCATCGAGTCGGCCACCATCGCGTCGTGGGCGCGGGGCCTGGGGGTCGATGAGCCGGGCGTGCTCAACCTCGAGCGCCTGGCAGACGGGCACCTGGCGCTGCTGCGCTTCGACGTCAACCGCCGCGCGTTCACCGGTCAAGCCATCGCGGAAGAGCGGGAAAAGACCGGCCTGTTGGGGCTGCTCCGCGCCGCCGCTTCGCGCATGGGCCTCAAGGAAGACGAGGCCACCGTCGAGCGCTTCGCTTCTCTCGAGCAGTACCCCGAGGGCACCCTCGGTCGCGAGCTGGCCGAGTACTACCATCGCAACCACTTCCCCATGCCTGGCCGCAAGCACGCCCTGCCCAGCGTCGGCGTGGTCCACGACCTGTGCCACGTGCTGTCGGGGTACGGCGTCGACGGCGATGGCGAGGTCGAGGTGGTGGCCTTCACCTCGGGGTTCTTGAAGCGCGACCCGCTCTCGACGGTGATGTTCATCGTGCTGCAGGCGCAGCTCGACGTGCAGTTGGTCGCCATCGCGGGGAGCCGCGCCCATGCGCTCGACGACCCGAAGCTGCTCGAGCGGGCCTTCAAGGCGGCTCGCCGGGGCGCGCAGCTCGAGCGCGATTTGTTCGATCACTGGGACTATTGGCCCGAGCTGGCGCGCCCCATCGCCGACGTGCGCCGCGACCTCAACGTGCCGCCGGCCGACTGATGCTCGCGCTCGCACTCCTGGTGATGACCGCAGCCCCCGACGCCCTCGTCGGTGACTGGAGCCCGCCCGATCGAGACGTCGTGGTGCACCTCGCCCAGGTCGGGGCCCGGTGGGAAGGCACCGCCCCGGCCGATGGCGGCCAGCTCACCGTCCTCAAAGACCTGACCTGGGACGGCAAGACCTGGCGAGGCGAGGTGTGGGCGCCGAAGCGAAAAGCCTTCGTGCCTGCGGTGATCCGCCTCGAGTCGCCGGACACCTTCGTGCTCACGGCCGGCAGCGGGCTGCTCTCGAAAGAGGTGGTCTGGCGACGCCGCTGACGCGTCAACTGCGGGGTCCTCGAATGACCGCCTCGAGTCCGCGGGGCTCGAGGCGCGCAAACGAGAGCGACCACCCGCATCGCCGGCACAGCTCGCCGGTGATGGCCAGGCCCAGGCCGCTGCCCCGCGGGTCGCGCTGCCGGGCCGCGTCGGCGCGGAAGGTGCGCTCTCCCAACCTCGCCAACTCTTCGACCGACACGCCGGGCCCGTCGTCACGCACCGTGACCACGAACGCGGCGTCCTCGACGGTGACCAGCACCGCCACGTGACCCTCGCGCTCGGCGTAGCGCACGGCGTTGTCGACCAGGTTGGTCACGCACCGCTCGAGAAACACCTCATCGCCGAGCATCGCCACGGGCTCGTCGGGCTGCGCCAGCTCCACGGTGACGCCCTTTCGGCGAGCCAGGCTCTGCCCGCGCAGCACCACCCGTTCCAGCACCCGCGCCAGGTCGTCGATGGGCTGGAGCGTCGGCTGCAGCCCGTCCTCCACCAGGCTCTTGAGCCTCAGGTTCTCGGTGATGCTGGCCACCGAGACGCACTCCGAGAGCGCCCGGGCCAGGGCCTCGCGCGTCGGCTCGTCGGTCGCCGCGTCGGACAAGTGCTCGAGCGTCAACTGCAACGACGCCAGCGGCGTGCGCACGTCGTGCGCCACTTCGCCAAGGTGGCGCTGCAGGGCGGTCGACTGCTCGGCCAGGGTCTGCGCGTCGCGGCGAATGCGCGCATCGGCGGTGGCGAGGCGACGGAGGGCCGTGTCGAGCTCGTCGCCGTCGCCCGGCCCGTCGTCGCTCAGCCCGTGGGAAGTCCCGAGCGCATCGGCCGCCAGGGCGAGGCTGCGGGTCCGCCGGCCCAGCGGCCAGACCACCAGCAGCCAGCCGGCCAGGGCCCCCGCGACCACGGTGAGGACCGACGTGGCGATCAGCAACCGCCCCGCCCAGGGCGCGATGAAGCGCCCACTCCAGCGCGCGGCGACCAGCCCGCAGGGGCCGACCCCCACTGGCGTTCGGAAGAGCACCTGGCCGCCGCTGCCAGCCCCTTCGTGCACGTCCGCTTCGCCCGCCAGCACCCGCTGCGCCAGCGTCAGGTCGAGGGCAGGAGCCGCCGGGTTGGCGCTTCGCAGGGTCGCGGGCTCGTAGGCGTAGATCATGGCGTCTCCGGGCCCGCGCACGGACCAGGTCGACGGTGAGGCCAGGCATTCGCGTTGGGTGCCCTCGTCCCAGGCCGCCCGAATCGCGTCGCTCAGCGCGTTCCCTGCCGCGCCGCGCGCGAGCACCAGGGCCACCCCAGCCCCCACCACGCCGGTGAGCACGCTGGTGGCGACCATGCGCCGAGAGAGTCGACCGACGAGCTTCACGGGCCCCCCGGAGAAAACCGGTAGCCGATGCCCCAGACCGTGACGATGCGGGCGCCCGCGGTGGCCAGTTTGCGGCGCACCCGGGCGACGTGGGAATCGATGGTGCGCGGCTCGGGCGCGTCGAGCCCCGAGAGCGCGCGGGCGCACAGGTCTTCCCGGGTGACCGCGCGATCGGGTCGCTGGCCCAGGTACACCAGCACGTCGAACTCGTGGCGGGTCATGGCCACCGGCTCACCCGCGACGAGAACCGTGCGCTGGTCCAGGTCGACCACCACGTCGTCGAAGGTGATGGTGCGGCCGGGTGCGTCGTCACGGCGCACCAGCCGGGCGTTGATGCGCGCGACCAGCTCGTCGAGGAAGAAGGGCTTGGGCACGTAGTCGGCGGCGCCCAGCTCGAAGCACCGCAGCCGCTCGCCCAGGTCGGTGCGCGCGGTGAGCACGATGATGGGCGGGTGGGGCTTGGTGGACAGTTGCTCGAGCAGCACGAGGCCCGAGAGCCTGGGAAGCATCAGGTCGAGCACCAGCAGGTCGGGCGCGGCGCGGGCCAGCGCTTCACGGGCGAGTACCCCGTCGGTCGCCAGCTCGACCTCGAAGCCGCGCGCGACGAGGCCGCGCACCAGGCTCGCCGCCACCGCCGTGTCGTCTTCGGCCACCAGCAGCTTCATTCCGTCCACTGTGGCTCACGCGCGCCGGCCAGGTGAAGCCTTCGAGTGTCGCTGCTCCACACTTCCTCGACAGTCGTCACTTCAGCTCGGCCACCCACTTCGTGGC